>CAKTKB010000009.1 GCA_934569195.1 uncultured Oscillospiraceae bacterium | reverse complement strand
AGCTGACCAACCGCCGCACGGCGGACGGCGAACTGATCTACACCTACATGTGCTCCACCAAGGAGCGCAGCCACGGCACGGTCTGTGCTATGAAGAACTGCAACGGCAACACGCTGGACGCTAAAATCATCGAAGAGATCCGCAAGCTGTCCGCCGACAAGGAGACCCTTACCCGGCTGCTGGCGCAAACCAAGAAGGTCATCAGCGGCAACAAGGAGGGCTATGACGCGGAACTGGCGCTGCTGAAGGAGAAGCACGCCGAGACAGAAGACCGCATTAAACGGCTGGTGGAATCCCTGTCCGTTGCCAGCGAGACCTCTGCAAAGTATGTCATGGAGCAGATCGACGAGCTGCACCGGGAGAGTGAGACCCAGCAGGCACGGCTTTCCGAGTTGGAAGCCCTCACCGAGCAGAGCCGGATGCTCCATCAGGAGTTTGCCTTCCATCAGGAAATGATCGAGTCGTTCGCCAGCGCAGTGGATTCGGCAACGCTGGAGGAAAAGCGCCGTCTGCTGCGGACCATCGTCAAGAAAGTGGTCTGGGACGGCAAAAATGCCTATGTTTACCTCTTTGCGGAGGATGGAGAGGCGGATTTGCCGCCCGTAGAGCAACTTATGTGTCCGTCAGGAGAGGATAGCGAATGAGATTCTAATGTATTTTCGCTCCCAGAGGAAGAGCAGCCAGGACGTTTCTCTGTCGGATTACATCGAGACGGGGACGGATGGGGCGGAGCTTTCCCTCATGGACGTGGTGAGCGACGGGGACGACCTGCTGGAGCGGGTGAGCGCCAGGGAATCCGTGACCCGGGTGCGGCGGGCGGTGGAGACCTGCCTGTCGGAGCAGGAGCGGCAGGTGATCGTCCTGCGCTACGGCCTGGGAGGAGGTCCGCCTCTGCGGCAGCGGGAGGTCGGCAAAAAAACCGGCATCAGCCGAAGCTATGTCTCCCGGATCGAAAAAAGGGCCTTAGAAAAATTGCGCAAGGCGCTGCAATAGTTTTTTTACAAATTGTTCTCCAATGGTGGAGTAATGCCTACGGTGGATGGAATAAAGAAAAATGTCCGCATGAAGGGGACGTTTTTGCAAAAGTGTTTTGGTGATTCTGCATAATTAACAAAGAACGGTTGCAATCCATAGGCGAATTGGTCATATCCCCAAAATAATCAAAAACTCTTGAAAAAAGCAGAGGAATTGTGATATAATGCCCCCAAACCGAAAGGGAATTTCAAAAATTTCCCTCGCCGCCCCGGCGCTGCGGCCCGTTTGCCGTCCGCTTGCGGCTTGGTAGATTTAACGAAAGTTCCGTCCGGTCCTGCATCGGCTTGTCCCCGATGCGCAAGTTCCGACTATGTGCCCGGCTTGACCGGCCGGCTAGCATAGATAATTTAAGGAGGTAACAAAATGAAAAAGACACTTGCTCTGCTGCTTGCTGTTCTGATGGTTGTGTCTGTTTTTGCTGGCTGCTCCAGCAAGACTCCCGATACCACCGACCCCAGCAGCCCGTCCGAGACCACTCCCACGACCGACGACACCACGGGCGGCGAGACTGAGCCCGAGACCACCCTGCCTGCCGCTGACGACTACAACGGCTGGTCCACCTACTACTACAATGCAGTTCTGGGTGACTTCTACGATTACTACGAGCAGGCTCAGGCGGCTTCCTCCATCTCCGAGCGTTACGCTCTGATGGCAATCGCCGAGGCTAAGCTGACCGAGGCTTGCGTGATGCTGCCCAGCACCACCAAGGGCGGCAACTACGCCATCTCCCGTCTGGCTCCCAACACTGTGACCACCATCTCCTACGGCCTGGACAGCTACCGCCTGCACCGGCTGCTGGTTGCCACTGAAATGGTTAAGTCCGAGGACCGCGTAGCTCTGAAGGAGCTGTGGGCCAGCCTGAAGGGCACCGGCACTTATCTGGCCGAGGCTACCAAGTACCTGACCGACCACGGCTACACCCTGAAGGATTCCTACACCGAGGGTTACACCGGCGATCCCCAGACCTGGGACGTCCTGTCCTCCTCCAACGCGACCGACGGCGAGCCTCTTGCTCTGACGGTCGGCTCCCTGCTGGAGTATGACTGCGAGGATGTGCAGCAGCCCGCTCTGGCTACCAGCTACAAGATCGAGAACTACACCTACGATGTGACCGAGCAGGACGAGGACGGCAACGACGTCACCGTCACCAAGACCGGCGAGAAGCACATCTTCACCCTGCGTCAGGGCGTGAAGTGGGTTGACTCTCAGGGCCGCGAAGTGGGCGAGGTTACCGCTGACGACTTCGTCGCCGCTATGCAGCACGTGCTGGACACCTCCGCTTCCTCCGCTGCTTACATCGTCGAGGGCGTCCTGGTGAATGCTTCCGAGTACATCAACGGTGAAATCACCGACTTCTCCCAGGTTGGCGTGAAGGCTCTGGATACCTACACCGTTGAGTACGACACCCTGGCTCCCTGCTCCTACTTCGAGAGCATGCTGGGCTATGGCACCTTTGCTCCTCTGAACAGATCTTACTATCAGTCTCAGGGCGGTAAGTTCGGCGAGGACTTCGACGCCTCCGCTGAGGACTACACCTACGGCACCGATCCCGACCACATCGCTTACTGCGGCGCTTTCCTGGTGACCAACTACACCGCTGAGAGCACCATCTCCTTCACTGCCAACCCCACCTACTGGGATGCAGAGAACCAGACCATCAAGTCCCTGACCATGCTGTTCAACGACGGCCAGGATCCCCTGAAGGCTTACAACGATGCCGTTTCCGGCACCCTGGACGGCGCCGGCCTGAACACCAACGCAGTCGTGGCCTGCAGAGAGGCCGGCCTGTTCGATGAGTACAGCTATGTCTCCGCTACCGACGCAACTTCCTACATGTTCTTCTACAACCTGAACCGTGCTGCCTACAGCAACTTCACCAACGACCAGGCCATGGTTTCTCCCCAGACCGATGAGCAGCGTGCAAGAAGCCACGAGGCTATGCAGAACGTGCACTTCCGCCGCGCCATCTCCTTCGCTACCGACAAGGCCGGCATCAATGCGCAGGGCGTCGGCGAGGAGCTGAAGTACAACTCTGTGCGTAATTCCTACACCCCCGGCACCTTCGTCTCCCTGCTGGAGGATGTGACCGTTGACATCAACGGCACCCCCACCACCTTCGCTGCCGGCACCTACTACGGCGCGATCGAGCAGGCTCAGATCGACGCTGACGGCGTGAAGATCACCGTTTGGGATCCCACCGCTGACGATGGCATCGGTTCCTCCGACGGCTTCGACGGCTGGTATAACCCCGCCAACGCTGTGGAAGAGCTGAAGGCTGCTATCGACGAGCTGGGCATGGACATCAGCGCTGAGAACCCCATCTATCTGGACTGCCCCGCCTTCGGCGCATCCCAGACGGATCTGGGCCGCGCACAGGCTCTGAAGCAGAGCGTTGAGAGTGCTCTGGGCGGCGCGGTTATCGTGAACGTGGTTGAGGCTTCCGATGTCTCCGACTACTACGACTCCGCTTACTACTTCACCAGAGGCTACGAGGCCAACTACGACATCAACCGGCTGTCCGGCTGGGGTCCTGACTACGGCGATCCTGCCACCTATCTGGATACCTTCCTGCCTGACTACTCCGGCTACATGACCAAGAGCATCGGCCTGTTCTAAGTTAGAAATCCTTTGTCCCAACCATTACGGATGGATCCAAGCCAGGCGGTGCTCCGCACCGCCTGAGCAACAAAAAATACGCTATGGGGTAAGAGAGGGGACTGCTATAGCCCTGCTCTCTTATCCCATATTGGGTTAAGTGGGTGATACTATGACGAAATATTTATTAAAACGAATCCTGCACGGCGCGGTTTCCATCGTAATTGTTGTGGCCATTGTCATGCTTCTGATTTACTCCATGATGGATAGAAAGCTGATCTTCGCACAGGACAGCACCTACGCGCAGATGGGCAACAACAGCAAGGTTATGTATACCTACCGCAAATGGCAGGAATACGGATACCTGGATCTTGTAAATTTTTCTGATTATCTCAACCAGCTTTCTAAGGACGGCGAGCTGGACGATGAGACCAAGGACGCGATCTCTCTCGGCAGAAAGGCTGAGAAGGATGGCGAAATTACTGCGCAGTACGTCAAGAAGTTTACGGAATATTACGAATCCCAGGGTTACACCGTGACCCGGCTGGATGCCGTTATGGGCGCCAGAAATAAGGTGGCCAACGGCGGACAGCAGATGCTCTTTGCATCCAAGGATCGCCCGCTTTATACCCGGATGATCAATTATTTTACCCATTTGGTTACGGCTGACAGCATTCACTATGTCAGCGAGGACACGGACATCGGAGAGCGCAAGGTAACCTTTACCCTGCATGATCCCCTGTATGGCGGCGATAAGTTCGCCCCCGCCGTGATCGGAAACGGTACCCAGCACAAGTACCTGCTCTATGTGGACAACAAGTTCCCCTTTGTGCATCAGAATTTCTTCACCATTAACTTGGGCAAATCCTACAGCGTCAACAAGGGCATTGATGTGCTCCAGACCATGACGGAAACCCAAGGCTCCTACGTCCTCTCGGAAGTGCTCTTCCCCTCGGGCGTGACGGAGCAGAGCGCAGACGATCTGCACTCGGCCACCTATGTCGCCGGTTCCCGGGAAAGCTCCGACCTGAACATGAAGTATTTCACCGACGACTATACAAATGTGTCTACTCTCAAGGCGGGCAAATCCCGCATGGGCTATTCCTTCTCCATCGGTATCCTGGCGGTGCTGATGGCCTACCTGCTGGGTGTGCCTCTGGGCATCGTGATGGCCCGGCACAAGAACGGACTGGTGGATAAGCTCGGCACCATCTATATTGTCTTTATCATCGCGGTTCCGTCCCTTGCCTATATCTTCCTGTTCAAGGCAATCGGCGGCGCGACCGGACTGCCGACAACCTTTATGGTGGACTCCACCGACAAGCTTATGTATATTTTGCCCATCGTGTCTCTGGCCCTTCCCTCCATCGCAAACCTGATGAAGTGGATTCGCCGCTATATGATCGACCAGATGAATTCGGACTATGTAAAGTTTGCCCGGTCCGGCGGTTTGTCTGAAAATGAGATTTTTGTCAAGCATATTCTTAAGAACGCAGCCATTCCCATTGTTCATGGCATCCCGGCAAGTGTGCTGGGCGCTTTGACCGGCGCCATCATCACCGAGCGTGTTTACGTCGTTCCCGGCGTGGGCAACGTGCTGACAAAGGCCATCAACATGTACGATAACGGCGTTATCGTGGGCGTGACGCTCTTCTATGCGTTCCTGTCCGTTGCATCCATTATCCTGGGCGACATTCTTATGTCCCTGGTTGACCCCAGAATTTCGTTCTCTTCGGAAGGCAGGTGAGATGTTATGAAGCAAGAAAAGATCAATCTGGACCATCTGGGCCTGCCGGAGTCCGAGCTGTTCGCTCCCATGGAGCACAGCGATGTGGAATCCGAAAAGATTACGGCCCCTCGTTATTCCTACTGGCACTCTGTGTTCCGCGTTTTCTTCCGGAACAAGATGAACATCTTTATCCTGCTCCTGCTGGGCGTGATTCTGGTATTCACCTATATCTATCCCCAGTTCATAACCTACGACCGGTTCGCAAATCTGATGGACCCCACCGCTAAGCATTTGATGCCCGCGGCGGCCATGCAGAAGTTTGGCCACAGCATCCACTGGATTCTGGGCGCCGGCGCCAACGGCGAGCCGACCTTCGACGCAATTTGGGTCGGTTCCCGGATCTCCGTGTCCCTGGCTCTGGTCTGCGCCGCCATCAACATGACCATCGGTGTGCTCCTGGGCGCCATCTGGGGCTTCTCCAAGAAGGTCGACATCATCATGACCGAGGTTTACAACATTGTGGGCAACGTGCCCTATATCCTGCTGACCTCCGTGCTGGTCATGATCCTCTCCGCCAGCTTCTGGACCATGGTTTTCGCCATGACCGTGACCGGCTGGATCGGAATTGCTTACTTTATCCGTACCCAGGTTATCATCATCCGGGATCGGGAGTATAACCTGGCGTCCCGCTGCCTGGGCACATCCATCTTCCGCATTGCGACGAAGAACATCCTGCCCTTCATGACCTCCGTTATCGTGACCCTGCTGGCTACGGAGATTCCGTCCTATATTTCCATGGAAGTTTTCCTGTCCTATATCGGCATCGGCCTTTCGGATATGTCCTTGGGCAAGCTGATTTACGAGGCCGAGTCCGCCATGGTAACCAACGGCTGGCAGTTTGAGTTCTGGAGCCCCGTGGTTGTTTCCGCCATCATTACGGTTGTGCTGTATGTGGTGGGTCAGAACCTGGGTGATGCCTCCGACCCCAGAACGCACATGTAAGAGGGATGGATTATGGAAGATAAAAAAGTTCTGTTGTCCGTACAGGACCTGGTGGTCAAGTTCCGGGTCCGCGGAAGAATTCTGACAGCTATCCGGGGCATCTCTCTGGATATTTACGAAAACGAGTCCATCGCCATCGTGGGCGAGTCCGGCTCCGGCAAGTCCGTCTTTACCAAGACCTTTGCAGGCATGCTGGATTCCAACGGCTACGTGGATCAGGGCAAGCTGATTTTCAACGACGACGCACTGGCGGATACCAAGGTAAAGCTGCACAGCCTGGACCGGCAGCTGCTTTCCCAGACGAAGGCAAAGCTGGATAAGGCCTCCAGCCTGACCTTCGGCGCCGAGACTTACCGGAAAATTCTGGACCTCAAGTCCCAGAGAAGACAGGAGATGACCCTGAGCGAGGCCGACCAGGCAGCCTTTGAGGAGCAGCTGGAGGACCTGCGCTACAAGCGGGCCGAGGCCTATAACCTGCGCCAGACTCTGGATTCCTCCAAGGAAAAGGACCAGATTAAGGCCCTGGGTGCCGAGATCAAGGACTATGACCGGCAGATCAAGGACCTGGAGAAGCGGAAGGAGCAGACCATTCGCGCGCACAAGCAGAAGGTCAGCAGCGATTCTGCCGCAACTGCTGCCTATGAGAAGGAGCTTTCCAAGCTGAAGGCGCAGTACGCCAAGGAAATTCAGCATCCTATCACGCCGGAGCTGGAGCAGCGCAATCAGATCCTGGCCAAGGAGATTTACCTTTCCGTTGGCCGCTACAGTCTGCGTAAGCGCCTGCGCCTGATCCGCAACCTGATGAAGGAAATCCGCAACGCCATGCGTATGGGCGTGGACCCCATGGATGACGCCGTGTTTGGAAAGGTCATTTTCCGCGTGCGCTATCTCGATGAGACGGCGGATACCCTCCATGGCTCCTGCGTCATCAACCTGGCGGATGTAAAGGATACCAACGACTGGAGCCAGATTCGCGGCTGCCGGATCGCTACGGTTTTCCAGGATCCCATGACCTCCCTGAACCCCATCATCACCATCGGCAAGCAGATCACCTCCGTGATTCTGAAGCATCAGAATTGCAGCGAGGTGGAGGCCCGCGCCCGGGCCATTGAGCTGATGAAGAAGGTTGGCATTCCCAATGCGGAGGCTCGGTTTGACGACTATCCCTTCCAGTATTCCGGCGGTATGCGTCAGCGTATCGTTATTGCAATCGCCCTTTCCTGCCAGCCCAAGATCCTGATCTGTGACGAGCCGACCACGGCGCTGGACGTGACCATCCAGGCGCAGATCATCAAGCTGATCAAGGACCTGCAGAAGGAGTTCAATTACACCATCGTCTTTATTACCCATGACCTGGGCGTGGTTGCCAACGTCGCCGACCGGGTGGCCGTGCTTTATGCCGGCCAGATCGTGGAGCTTGGCACGGTTGAGGATGTTTTCTACAATCCCCAGCATCCCTACACCTGGGCGCTGCTTTCCAGCCTTCCCCAGCTTGCTCAGCGGAACACGAAGCTGTTCTCCATCACCGGTACGCCCCCCTCTCTGTACAACAAGATCGTGGGCGATCCCTTCGCACCCAGAAATCCCTACTGCCTGAAGCTGGACACCCTGATGGAGCCGCCTATGTTCGCCGTCAGCGATACCCACTTCGCCAAGACCTGGCTGCTGGACCCCAGAGCGCCTAAGGTGAATAAGCCCGAGGCCATTGAGAACATTCACGAAAAGCTGATGAAAGCTTTCAACATTTGAGGAGGTGTGGACTTTGTTTAATCAGAAGAAGAAAAAGACGGAGGTCACGCCTACCGCCCGCCATCTGCCGGAGCACGGCCCGATTGACGAAAACGGCCGGGAGGTTCTGCTCTCCCTGCGCAATGTGGACATTACCTTCGGCAAGGGCGACTCTGCCGTTCGTGCGGTAAAGAACGCATCCTTTGATATCTACAAGGGTGAAACCTTCTCCCTGGTCGGTGAGTCCGGCTCCGGTAAGACGACCATCGGCCGGGCCGTGATCCGGGTTAATCCCCTGGCAAACGGAGAGATCCTGTACAAGGGCGTCCGGGTGTCCGGCAAGATTCCCCACAGCCTGGACCGGGAGGTCATCCGGAATGTGCAGATGATTTTCCAGGACCCCGCTGCGTCCCTGAACGAGCGCGCCACCGTGGATTACATCGTTTCCGAGGGCCTGTACAACTTCCACCTGTATGAGAATGAGGCGGATCGGGTACAGAAGGTCAAGAACATGATCGATGAGGTGGGCCTGCTGCCCGAGCACCTGACCCGCTATCCCCACGAATTTTCCGGCGGTCAGCGCCAGCGTATCGGCGTGGCCCGTGCAATGGTCATGGAGCCGGAGTTTGTGGTGGCCGACGAGCCGATCTCCGCGCTGGACGTATCTATTCGCGCGCAGGTTCTGAACCTGCTGAAGAAGTTCCAGCAGGAGCGGAACGTGACTTATTTGTTCATTGCCCACGATCTGTCCATCGTTCGCTTTATCTCCGACAGAATCGGCGTTATCTACAAGGGCAACATCGTGGAAATCGCCGATGCGGAGGAGCTGTTTGATTATCCGCTGCACCCGTATACGCGTTCTCTGATTTCCGCCATTCCCATTCCGGATCCCCAGCTGGAGAAGAACAAGGTTCTCTTCACTTACGATCCGTCTATGCACGACTATTCCAAGGAGCAGCCGGAGCTTGTCTGCATCGGCAACAACCACTATGTCTATGGCAGCCCCTCGGAGATCGAGGAGTACCGCAAGGTCCGGGAGCGCGGTGTGCCTCTGAAGACCATTACCATTCGCAAGCCCGGTGAAGAGGCGCCTGAGGAGAAGGAAGAACCCAAGCATACGGAAGAGAACCTGGACCCCAATTCCTTGCTCAATACGCCGATTCACGATACCGGCAGTATGTGGTATCTGCTGCTGTCTGTGCTGCTGCCCGTGCTGGGCCTGATCGGCACGCTGCTGTTCAAGCATTTCCGGCATTACCGGAATGCCAAGGCCTGCAAGAAGGGTACGATTATCGGATTTGTCATCCTGGCAGTGTTGATAGCCATTCTGCTGCTGGGCTACCTGGTGGTGCATTTCTGATTTATGGCGCGGAATAGGAAAAGCGGCGGTCCCCCCATTGCCCCGCCTGTGGAGCATGTGGAGCTTTCGGACCGCAACTTCCGCCGCAGGCTGATTGCAGCCGTAATCTGTCTGGCGGTGGGCATAGCGGCAATTGCCGTCGCGGTCCGTGGCCTGCTGAAGGTCTCTGACGGGTGGATTACGGTGGACGGCAGCGGCGCCGGGTTGAGCGTGGCAGAGGACTTTACGTTCCAATATCTCTTAGGCAGCACGGACCTGTCGGCCGCGGCGGAGAAGAAGCAGGTGACGGCGTTGTATACCGCCCAGGCGGTGACGGCCTACCAGCTTTTTGATGCCGGGACATGCTATGACGGCGTGTACAATCTGGCCTACCTGAATGCCCACCCAAATGAAACGGTTACGGTGGACGCGGGACTTTACCGGGCGCTGGAGCAAATTGCCCAGAGCGGTGAGCGGTCCGTGTTCCTGGGGCCGGTTTACGGGGACTACCGGGACCTATTCTTCTGTATGGACGACAGCCAGACGGTGGATTTTGACCCCTACCGAAATGCGGAGCTGGCGGATTATTTCCGGCAGATTGGGGCCTTTGCCTGTGATCCGGATTCCATCCGGCTGGAGCTGTCTGACAACAATCAGGTGTGCCTGCGGGTTTCGGATGCGTACCTGACCTTCGCTCAGGAGTATGGGTTCAGCACCTATGTGGACCTTGCCTGGATGCGCAACGCCTTTGCTGCGGATTACCTGGCCGATGCGTTGACGTCAGCGGGCTTTACCCAGGGGTATCTGCTCAGCTATGACGGTTTCCTGCGGAATTTGGATCCTGCCAACGCGCTGTCCTTTGATCTGATGGACCGGCCGGAATCGAAGGTCCTGACGGCGGCTCGTGCGGAGGATGTCAGTTTGAGCAGCCGCGTGTTCCTGCGCACCTATCCTATAAGCGACGCGGATGCGTTGAGCTATTACACCTATGCCGACGGTACGCTGCGTTTTCCCTATCTGGACGTGACGGACGGTCTGTGCAAGGCTGCAGCGCCGCAGATCGTGGCATATTCCGCAGATTTGGGCTGCGCCCAGACCCTGCTGAGGCTCCTGCCGTGTTACACCAGAGCCTCCATGGACGCGGATGCGATTTGTGGACTGACGGAGAACGCTGTGGAGTCCGTGTATATCCTGGATCGGGAAATTTGCTACACGGACCCGGAGCTGTCCCTGGCGAACCTTTACACGGGATATACGACGCGCTTGCTTACAAAATGATTTTGAGCCGCCCGGCAAGTTGCCGGGCGGTTTTTCCGATGTTGCAATTGTCCCATAAGTATGGTATCCTGAAAGAAAAAAGGAGAGAGCTATGAGAAAGAGAATTGCATGGCTGCTGGTGCTGAGCATTCTTTGCAGCGTTTTGCTGTGCGGATGCGATAACGACAGCGAGCTGGGACGACTGGTAAACATGCTGACAGGGCAGAATGCCGGACAGGTTAAGTTTTCCGGGATGCAGTATGTTCACCCGGACATGGACGCGTTTTCCGACACATTGGAGGAAAGCTGCCGCCTAGCCAAGGAGAGCCGGGACATTTCGGCCGTCGAGGACGGCATCTGGGCAGTGTACGATGCCTACGACGATTTTTACACCAATCTGAATCTGGCGGATATCCACTACAGTGCGGATCTGACCGATACCTATTGGAAGCAGGAGTATAACTACTGCACCTCCGTCTCGTCGGAGGTGGATGCGTCGCTGGAATCGCTCTATCAGGCGCTGGCCCAATCCCCCATACGTGATACCCTGGAGGGGGAGGACTATTTCGGAGAGGGCTTCTTCGACAGCTACGAGGGGGACGGCTTCTGGGACGAGACGCTGTCGGACTACATGAACCGTCAGGCGGAGCTGGTGAGCCAGTATTATGATCTGGCCGGACAGGCGCTGGAGGTTGAGGAGGGATCCGAAGCCTATTACACCCAGTACGGAACCCAGATGGCGCAGCTGTATGTGGACCTGATAGCGCTGCGTCAGGAGCTTGCCGACTACCTGGGATACGAAAGCTATCCCCAGTTTGCCTATGATTATTACTATTACCGGGACTATACGCCGGAGCAGGCGGAAGCCTATACCCAGCGTATCCGGGAGACCATGGTTCCCCTGTACCGTCAGATAAACGGCTCGGACTTCTGGGACCGGGATTGGGGCTACTACACAAGCGACCAGACCTTTTCCTATGTGCAAGACTGCGCGAAGGAAATGGGCGGGGACATATGGGATGCGTTCCGCCTGCTCAAGCGGCGGGAGCTGTATGATCTGGACATGGCGGACAACAAGTACGATTCCTCCTTTGAGGTGTACCTGACCACCTATCAGGTCCCCTATATCTTTACAAATCCCCAGGGCACGGCCTATGACCCTCTGACCTTTGCCCATGAGTTCGGCCATTTCTGCAACGACTATGTCAGCGGCGGCAGCGCGGCGGGAACGGATGTCGCAGAGGTGTTCTCTCAGGGAATGGAGTACCTGAGCCTGTGC
Source organism: uncultured Oscillospiraceae bacterium (assembly GCA_934569195.1). Taxonomy (GTDB): domain Bacteria; phylum Bacillota; class Clostridia; order Oscillospirales; family Oscillospiraceae; genus Faecousia. The sequence continues at coordinate 12,059 of CAKTKB010000009.1, read as the reverse complement.
TACGGTCAGCCGGACGAACAGGTGCGACGGCTGAAGATGATGGACTGCCTGAACGTATATGTAGAGCAGGCGGCCTATGCCAGCTTTGAACAGCAGGTGTACGGACTGACCGGCGAGGACCTGACGGTGGAGAACGTGCAGGCGCTCTATGGCCGCATTGGCCGGGAATTCGGCTTTGACAGCTGGAATTGGGACGAGCGGGATTTTGTGACGCTGACGCATTATTATACAAACCCCATGTACATCATCAGCTATGTGGTGTCCAATGACGCCGCATTCCAGTTCTATCAGATGGAGCAGCAGGAGGCCGGATCGGGACTGTCGCATTTCCGGCAAAATCTGAACACGGAGGAGCAGTACTTCCTGAGCTTCCTGCAGCAGGCGGGGCTGACCACGCCCTTTGACGAGGACCGCCCGGCTGCGGTCGCGGCGCTCCTGGAGACAGAGCTGACGAAATAAGGGTCGCGCTCCGATTTGCATCCATGACATCGAAAGGAGGACTCCGAATGAAAAAGAGATTGCGGCTTTCCCTTCTCCCTGTGGCGACCCTGCTTTTGGAAATCCTGCCCTATGGGGCGGCGCTCAATTTTGCGCGCCCGGCCGCAGACGGCTCCATCGGCTACGTCCGGAGCCTGTGCTCCTACTTCGATCCGCTTCCCTTTGGCTATGCCAATTTTGCGCCGCTGATTACCGCCGTGCTTACCTGCGTCCTGCTGCTTCTGACGGCGGGCTATGCCGCTACGGGCAGAAGGGGATGGAAGATTGCGGCCAGAAATCTGTCCGCTGTCTGCGCCCTTGTGTCCCTGTGCCCTCTGCTGCTGGGCATCCGGTTTTACTCGGTTGTCGGCGGGCTGATTACGGCGACCTTGCTTGCGGAGTTCCTCTGCCTGCGCGCTGCCCTTTCACCGGCCGGGGACACGCCGGAGGAATGACGGGCGATTCGCCGGTGTATCGGGATGTAAAATAAAAATAACGGGCAGCCCCGGAAGGAACGCTTCCATGGCTGTCCGTTTTTTGTGGCTTTGCCGCAGATAAGGCGGGGCGCAGAGAAGAAAAAACTTCCTTTCCGAGTATTTTCCAGGTATGGATTTCGGTATCCGACGGAAAATACAGGAGAAAGGAAGGATTTTTATGCAAGAGGAAGAAAAACGGCCCCAGCCTCAGCCCAAAACCTGGGAGCTGAAGGATCCCAAACCCCCGGTGGTGCAGTCCGGGCGCATGGAGAACCGGCGGGCCCACTAACCTAAGTAGTATTTGCCCAGGAGCCACACGAACAGACGGTCGCCCATGATATGGCGGGACTTGACAAGGATGCGCTGCCCCAGACCACCTACGCTGTAGCGCAGACGGGGAAGGCGGGCGGAGACAATCCGGGTGATCTTCTTTGCCAGCACCGCAGCCGGTGCGCCGCCCCGCTCGTCGGTTTCGATGCGCTTGAGGGCTTTTTCGTGGTAGGCGCGGTAGGGGGAATCCGGGCGCGTAGCCATGGCGCGGCTTCCGGTAAAGCCGGTGGCAAAATCGCCCGGCTCCACCATGCACACATGGATGCCGAAGGGCTTTACCTCGTTGAACAAGGATTCGGTATAGCCCTCCACGGCAAATTTCGTGGCGCTGTAGGCTCCTTGATAGGGTAGACCCGCGACGCCGCCCAGGGAGCTGAAATTGATGATCAGACCGCTGCCCTGACTGCGCATGGCAGGGAGCACGGCCCGGCAGGCCCGTGCCATGGCGAAAAAGTTCAGCTGAAAGAGCTGCTCCAGGGCCTGGGGATCTACCTCCTCCAATGCGCCGCCGATGCCCGCACCGGCGTTGTTGATAAGAACGTCCATGCGCCCTTCGGCGGCCAGAACCCGTTCTGCCGCCTCCTGGGCGGATTGGGGGAGGGTCAGGTCAGCCTGGATGTGCCCGGCCAGAGCGGCGGAGAGCTGGGGATCCGGGGTGCGCCGGCTGACGCCGTAGACTCGATGGCCCTGGGCGGCCAGAGCCAGGGCAGTGGCGCGCCCAAAGCCGGAGGATACGCCGGTAAGCAAAATGACTTTCATAGATACATACCTCTTTTGTAAACGGACGGTTTGTTCAGGAAATGCCGGAGAAAAGCAGCTCCCATCCCTCGGCGCACGCGGGTGCGGCAGGATGGGAGAGGTCCGGCAGGCGGAAGGACCTTCCGCCGTGTCTATAGGGAGAGGCCGGGAGGTGAGCAACTGGCGCCCCGACGACCCGGAGCCGATAAACAGATACAGAGCCGGCGAAGGCCGGCTCTGTTGTGTTTCTGCATTAGCCCTGAGCGCGCATCTCAGCGAAGCACTCGCTGCAATACACGGGACGATCGGACTTCGGCTCGAAGGGAACCTTTGCCTCACGGCCGCAGCGGGCGCAGGTGGCGGTGAAGAACTCACGGGGACCACGAGTGCTGTTCTTGCGGGCGTCACGGCAGGCCTTGCAGCGCTGGGGCTCGTTCTGGAAGCCGCGCTCTGCGTAGAACTCCTGCTCACCGGCGGTGAAAGTGAACTCCTTGCCGCACTCCTTGCAGATTAAAGTCTTGTCTTCGTACATGAATGTTACCTCTCTTCGGTTAGATGAATTGCCCCGTGAAAGCTTACCAAATATGCTGGTTGTAACGCGGAGTCGATGAACTGGCATACCATGCCATACCTAGCATTATACACAGTCGGGTGGTTGTTGTCAATCCTTAGATTGGAATTTTTGTTTGTAAATTCCGGCGTTTCCGGGAGAAAAGCCGGGGATGGGCTACAGATTAAACTGGGTCTGGCCGGTAAAGGGAATGTGCAGATGCTCGTATGCCAGCTGCGTGGCGCACCGGCCCCGGGGCGTGCGGGTGAGGAAGCCCAGCTGCATCAGATACGGCTCGTAGACATCCTCCAGGGTGACGGCCTCCTCTCCGATGGTTGCGGCAAGAGTCTCCAGGCCCACCGGGCCGCCGGAGTAATTCTGAATGATGGCCGTGAGCATACGCCGGTCAATGGCGTCCAGGCCCAGCTTGTCCACCTCCAGACGGGACAGGGCCAGATCTGCGGCCTCCCGGGTAATGACGCCGTCTCCCATGACCTGGGCAAAGTCCCGGACCCGGCGGAGAAAACGGTTGGCGATACGAGGCGTTCCCCGGCTGCGGGAGGCAATTTCCACCGCACCCTGGGGGTCGATCTCCATGCCCAGAATGGTCGCTGAGCGGGTCACGATGCGGGCCAGCTCCTCCGGCGTGTACAGCTCCAGACGCAGGCTGACACCGAAGCGGTCCCGCAAGGGGGCGGAGAGCTGCCCGGCCCGGGTGGTGGCGCCCACCAGGGTGAATTTGGGCAGGTCCAGGCGGATGGAGTTGGCGGAGGGACCCTTGCCGACGATGATATCAATGGCAAAGTCCTCCATGGCGGGGTAGAGAATCTCCTCCACGACCCGGTTCAGGCGGTGAATTTCGTCGATAAAAAGGATGTCGCCGGGGTTCAGGTTGGTCAGGAGCGCCGCCAGATCGCCCGGCTTCTCAATGGCCGGGCCGGAGGTGATCCGGATACCTGCGCCCATTTCATTGGCGATGACGCCGGCCAGGGTGGTTTTTCCCAGGCCGGGAGGGCCGTAGAGCAGGGTGTGATCCAGCGGCTCGTTTCTGCGCCGGGCGGCCTCAATGTAGACGCTCAGGTTGCCCTTCGCCTTTTCCTGGCCGGTGTAGTCGGACAGCAGCTTGGGCCGCAGACCGATTTCGGCGCCGTCCTGCGGGGTGAAGGAGGGGGTTATCAGGGGAGAAGAAAGATCTTCCGAAAATTCCAGGCTCATAGAGACCTCCGTAATACAGAATCAGACGTCTATGGTCAGTTTTTTATGACCATGGCGCGCAGGGCAAAGCGAATCAGCTCCTCCGTGGAGGCGGAGGGGTCGGCACCCTTCAGCGCGGCGGCAATCTCCCCGGGGGAGTACCCCAGCTCCTGGAGCGCGGCATTGGCCAGAGCGGCGCTGCTCTGGGGCGCGGGAGAAGCGGAGGGGGCGGCCCCGGAAAAATCCAGCTCCACGGATCCGCCGCCGATTTTGTCCTTCAATTCCAGAATGATGCGTTGGGCGATTTTCTTTCCCACGCCCTGGGCGGCCGTGAGCATTTTTTCGTCTCCGGTCATGACGGCCAGGGTGAAATTCTGCGGCCCGGCGGAAAGAATGGCCATAGCGGCCTTGGGACCGACGCCGTTGACAGAGGTCAGCAGAGCGTAGCAGCGCTGCTCCTCCCGGCTGGAAAAGCCGTAAAGATCAAAGGCGTCCTCCCGGATGGCTTCCGTAATGTACAGCCGGGAGGGCTGATTCAGCTTGAGCTGGGCGGCCGTGTAGGTAGTTATCCGGCATGCGTAGCCCACGCCGCCGCACTCAATGACGGCCAGACCCGGCTCCAGCATGGTGACCGGGCCGGACAGATAGTATATCATAATGAAAGCGCCTCCTGGGGGTCAAAAAGTGTGGGGAGACTGGGCAGCGGCCCTCGCCAGCAGGGATGTGCTGGAGCGGGCATGACATAGAGCGATGGCAATGGCGTCGGCGGCGTCGTCGGGCCGGGGAATTTTTTCCAGCCGCAGAATCCGCCGGGTCATATCCTGCACCTGGTGCTTGGTCGCGTTGCCGTAGCCCACGACGGCCTGCTTCACCTGCATGGGCTTGTAAGGGTGGACCGTAAGACCGGCCTGCCGGACGGCCAGCAGGATGACGCCCCGGCTCTGGGCGACACCAATGCCGGTGGTGACATTCTGACCGAAGAAAAGCTCTTCCATAGCCACGCAGTCCGGCTTGGCCATGGACAGCAGCTCCCGCATGTCCTCATAGATCATTTCCAGCCGGGCGGAGAAGTCTGCCCCCGGGGGCGTGGTTATGGCGCCGTAGCGCAGCAGGGTACACTGACTGCCCTGGGCGTCCAGAAGGCCGAAGCCTGTGATACCGTAGCCGGGATCAATGCCGAGAATGCGCATCAGCGGCCACCTCGGGCAATGTTGACGTAGTAGGCGATCACAAACAGAAGAAAGATCGCCAATAGAATCCGCGCGCCCCAGATCTGCCACCAGGGCCGGGGAACGCTGACCGGCTCAGAAACCGGCTCGGAGACCGGCTCAGAGATGTCAGAGGACATGTTTTCCGTTTCTTTTTCCATACATCGCTCACCTCACCCCTTATCATAGCATACTTTTCCCCTTTTTCCTATCCCTTTTTTGAAATTGTCAGGCGGATTGCCCTTTTCCTGCGCACCGGCCCTCCCGGTGGGGCGGAGGGCAATGGGAAATTCCTGTTTGCTTTTTGCGGCGGCTTATGCTACAATACCGGACGGTGGGGGCAGGACGCTTCCGCCGGTTTTTTGACAGAGTGTTAGCTGCGGCTAACTCCGGCGTATCCATAGGAGCGAGGCGCGATACTGCCGCCTTTTGGAAGCCTGCCGAATCGACCGCAGTCGCGGGCGTCTCATTTGAGCGGGAGCCGCTTTGGCTGACTCCCTGAGCTTCCGGACAGCTGCCTTTTACGCCAAACCCATCGGAAAAGGAGAAAACAACATGAAACTCAAGCGACTGATCTTTTTGCTTCTGGGCTGCCTTTGCCTGGCCCTTGGCTGCGTGGGCATTGTGCTGCCGGTGCTGCCGACTGTTCCGTTCTTCCTTGTGACGGTGTTCTGCTTCTCTCAGTCCTCCCAGAGACTGCACGACTGGTTCGTCGGGACGAAGATGTATAAGAACAATTTGGAAAACTACGTAAAAGGGAAGGGAATGACGGGAAAAACCAAGACGAAAATTCTGTCTACTGTCACGGCCCTGATGGCCTTCGGCTTTTTCATGATGTGGAGAAAGGCACTGTATATCCCCTGTGCGATCCTCGCCTGCGTGTGGGCGGCACATATCGTGTATTTCGTGTTCTTTGTGAAAACCCTGGGCAAGGCCGAGCCTGTCCCGGCGGAGAACCTTTCGTAAAAAGTGCAGCCGGAGGGGATATGCTCCGGCTGTTCTTGTATGCCCGCCCCGTTTATCCGGAGCGCCTTTGAAAGGATTCGATTTTTGCAGCGTGGCTTACCCATCCCCTTTCCGCGCGGCACAGCATTTGTGCCGCGCCTTTTTGCTTTTCTACCGGAGGCCGTTTTCCTTGCGGGCCGGTCTTTAGACGTGGCGCTGCGGTGAAGGGAAATCCGGCCTGTTTTCTTACGATCTCTATTGAAAGCCGGTGAAATCCTGTTATAATATTCCTATCCGATGCCGCATGCGGGGAGACAGCTAAAAGAGCTTTTTCGGGAAGCAAGCGGCTGTCCCGGACAATCCGGTTTGAGGGACGGGGAGATTTCGGAATGCAAAGTGAGGGCTGTCCATGATTTTATATTTTTCTGCAACCGGCAACTGCAAATACGTGGCCGCACGGCTGGCGGAGGGCGGGGAAGCGCTGTCTATCGTGGACTGCATCCGGGAAAACCGCTTTGCGTTTGCGGAGGAAGTTATCGGCATCGTCTCGCCCACCTACGACTGGGGCCTGCCCAGTATCGTCAAGGATTTCCTGGAAAAAGCGGCCTTCCGGACGGAGTATTTGTATTTTGTGGCTACCTACGGGACTACCCCCGGCGCTTCCGGGGCCGCGGCCAATGCGGCCATCCGGGGACGCAGCATTGACGCCTACTATGCCGTCCGGATGGTGGATACCTGGACACCGATTTTCGACCTTTCTACCCCGGAAAAGGTGGCAAAATATACGAAAAACACGGAATCGGAATTGGGAACCATCCTGCAATGCATCCGGGAGCGGCGCACCAGCCGGCATATGCGGCCCTGTACTCCGCTGATTTTCACGAAGCTGTTTGCCGAGCCGATTTATAACCACAGGGTGCGGCGCACGGCAAATCTCCGCGTGGAGGACAGCTGTATCGGCTGTGGCCTGTGCGCCCGGAAATGCCCGGTGCAGGCCATCGAAATGCGGGAGAATCGGCCCGTCTGGGTCAAGGAAAGGTGCGTCATGTGCCTGGGATGCCTCCACCGTTGCCCGAAGTTTGCCATCGGGTACAGAAACCGGACGCAAAACCACGGGCAGTACCAGAACCCGAAGGGGAAGATATAAAAAACCGGAGCGCTCCCGGAGAATTTGCCGTAGGCGTTGGGACTTGTAAAGGAGAAAAAAGATGGTTGAGGTTGTGGCGGCCCTGATATGGGATCGGGACCGGTTCTTGATTTGCCAGAGACCGGCAAATAAGGCCCGTCCGCTCCTTTGGGAATATGTGGGCGGTAAGGTTGAGCCGGGCGAGACAAAAGAGGAAGCCCTGGTCCGGGAGTGCAGAGAGGAGCTGAATATTACCGTCTGCGTTCACTCGGTGTTTTTTGAGGTGGTACACGCGTATCCGGATATCACCATCCATTTGACCCTCTTCAACGCCTCCATTTCGGACGGCGAAATCACCCTGCTTGAGCACAACGACCTCCGCTGGATTCTGCCGAGGGAAATACCCGATTTTGCATTCTGCCCGGCAGACGAGGCTATCAACGAGCATATCCGGGAAATGGCCGAGGCGCATCGTTGATTTCGCAAGCTTTTTTCCGTGATTTGCGTACCGGACAGCGGGATAATGGGCGGGAGCATGAATGATTCAGGACGGCGTGTTTTTAGCGAACCGGTGAAGGGGGCGAACCTATGGCATATAGTGAGCTGATCAAGAATTTTAACCGTACCCGGGACTATATGCGGGAGTTTTATGTCTACGGCTTCAAGAGCCGGGAGGCGTACAACAAGAAAAGCGCACGCTCCTATGACGATGAGCGCCGCCGTGTGGAGAGCTGGCTGGGAGACTATATGCGGTTTCGCCGGAATCCGGAGGGGAAAAACGTCTTTCTTTCGATTGACAGCCGGGTTTCCCGTCATAATCCGCTCTATACTGCCTGGAAAGCCAAAAGCTTTACCGACGGCGACATTACGCTGCACTTTATCCTTTTGGATATTCTGTCTGCCCCGGAGGTTGCGCTGACACTGAAGGACATTCTGGATCGGCTGGATGCTTATCTCCGGGGCTTCCGGGAGCCAAAGGTGTTTGACGCCTCCACAGTGCGTAAAAAGCTGAACGAATACATAACCGCAGGTGTTCTGGCTTCCGAAAAGCGCGGGAAAACCATGTATTATCGCCGTAAGGAAGGGGGATATTCCTGCGATACGGATATTTTGGATTTCTTTTCTGAGGTATCCCCCTGCGGGGTGATCGGCTCTTATTTGCTGGATAGAGAAGCCGCCCATGACGAGCACTTCGCGTTCAAGCACCATTATATAACCGGGGCCATGGACAGCGAAATCGTCTGCCAATTGTTGACCGCAATTTACGAAAAGCGGAACGTTGCGCTGGAGAGTGTGAACCGCCGCAGGGACACAATCGCGGAAAGCCATGTGGTGCCGCTGAAAATCATGGTCAGTGTGCAGAGCGGAAGGCAGTACCTGATGGCCTACGTACCCCGCTTCCAACGGATCACCTCCTTTCGGACGGACAACATTGTGTCTGTGGGGATCGGCGAGCCTTGCGAGAGGTTCGATGCGCTGCGGGAAAAACTCAATGGGATGCTGCCCCATATGTGGGGCGTCAGCACGCAGAGCACCTCCGGCGACCGAATGGAGCATGTGGAGTTCACCGTCCGGTACGGCCCGGACGAGGGGTACATTCACAGACGGCTCCAGCGGGAAAAGCGCTGCGGGACCGTAGAGAAGCTGGATGCCCATACGAGCCGGTTTTCGGCCGATGTCTATGATGCAAGTGAGCTTGTCCCCTGGATACGGACGTTTATTTGCAGAATCACCGATATCCGCTTTTCCAATCCGGCCCTTGCCGCCCAGTTCCGCAGCGACCTGAAGGAAATGTATGCCCTTTACGGCCTGGAAGGCGGGGATGCCGGGTGATTTTCAGCGAGCTTTACGGCACCTATTACCGCACCGTGGCGCAGATTCTGACGGCTGCCACGGATCATCCGCTCCAAAAAGAGGAGCTTCGTTCGATCATCGAGCAATATGCCTTCGGAGAAAGCATCCTGACGATGGAACCGGCGCTCACGGAGGCACGTTGGCAGCTGCTCCATCCGGACGGTTCGACGCCCCTGAAGCACCCGCCGACCCTCCCGCTGACACTCCTTGAAAAGCGCTGGCTGCGGGCCATCTGGCAGGACCCGAGGATTCGGCTTTTTACCGATGGGGAAGACTGCTTCCCGGAGGTTGAACCGCTGTTCAACCCGGAGGATGTGCTTGTTTTTGACAAGTACGCCGACGGCGACCCGTACACGGATGCAGGCTACATCCGCAACTTTCGTCTGGTGATGGATGCTCTGCGGAACCGGTATCCCCTGCGTATAGACGTAACGAACCGAAGGGGAACCCTGACCCATATGGTTCTCTTGCCGGAATATCTGGAATATTCCGAGAAGGACGACAAGTTCCGGTTGATCGGCTCCGGCTGCCGCTACGGCGGGACCGTCAACCTGGCCCGGATTGTACACATCAAGCCGTACAGTAAGCCGTACGAGGCCCATTCCCAAAGGAGACCGCACCCCGAGAGCAGAACGGTTCAATTTGAACTGGTGGATGCCCGGAATGCGTTGGAACGGGTCCTGATGCATTTTGCACATTTTGAAAAGCAGGCGGAAAAGCTGGATGGGAACCGCTATCGGGTGACCGTCGCCTATGACAAGGACGATGAAACGGAGATTGTGATCCGAATCCTCTCCTTTGGGCCGATGGTGAAGGTGACTGCGCCGGGGTGCTTTATCGACCTTATAAAAGAAAGACTGATCAGCCAAAAAAGTTGCGAGCGTTGATGGCTCGCAACTTTTTTTCCGTGATTGCGGAAGGAATAGCCGATAAAATAGCATCGTAAGCAGGCGGACCCATGAAGTCCGAGTACGGTGGGCAAGCCGAAGACAGCCTGCCCATTTTGAAGGGAGGATACATATGCTTGAAATCCAAGGGAAAGTGAGCACTGCCATCTGCTATGCAAAGGTTATTGAGGACAGTGCAATTGAACAGATTCGCCGGATGTGCGATTATGCGCTGACGAAAGACAGCCGCGTGCGCATTATGCCGGATGTCCACGCCGGAAAGGGCTGCACCATCGGGACCACTATGACGGTAGTTGATAAGGCATGTCCCAATATCGTGGGTGTGGACATTGGCTGCGGGATGTACACCGTGAGGCTGGCCGACAAGGAGCTGGACTTCGTTCGGATCGACGAAGCGGCACACTTCATTCCCTCCGGCATGAACACCTGGGAAGGGCGCATCGAGCGGTTTGACCTGACCGGACTGAAATGTTACCGCTCTCTGCGGGATACCAGACGGCTGGAACGGGCGCTGGGGACGCTGGGCGGCGGAAATCACTTTATCGAAATCGATAGGGCGTCAGACGGCACATTTTATCTGGTCATACACTCCGGAAGCCGAAACTTGGGCAAGCAGGTCGCCGAGTTCTATCAGCGGCTTGCCGTGGATCTCCACGCCGGTAAGGAGCGCTATTTTGCCCGGAGGGAGGAGATCATCCGCACCTATAAGGCGGAAGGCAGACGCGCGGAAATTCAGGCGGCGCTCAAGGCTCTTGAAATGGATTATACGTCGAGACCACCGGATGCGCCGGAGGATTTTTGTTGGCTCTATGGGACGTTTTTCTGGGACTATCTTCACGATGTGGAAATTTGCCAGCAGTTTGCCCGGAGAAACCGGGAGAAGATGGCGGAAATTCTTCTGGAGCGGACCGGCATGACGGGGGTGGAGGCCTTTCACACGATTCACAATTACATCGATACGGACGAGATGATCCTCCGAAAGGGAGCCATTGCCGCCCATGCCGGGGAAAAGGTTCTGATCCCCATCAATATGCGGGACGGCTCCGTCCTTGCCGTGGGAAAAGGAAATCCCGAATGGAACTACTCCGCGCCCCATGGGGCGGGCCGCATCCTGTCCAGAAGCCAGGCGAAGGAAACGATCGATCTGGAGGCCTATAAGGCTGCTATGGCGGGCATCTACACCACCTCGGTGAGCGAGCAGACCATTGATGAGGCGCCCATGGCCTATAAGTCTCTGGACGATATTGTGGATGTCATCCGGGAATCGGTGGACATTGTGGATATCATGAAGCCGGTGTATAACTTCAAGGCCGCGGATGACGACGTCCCCTGGAAGAAAAAGAAGGAAATTCCCACGGAAGGAACGGATCGGGCAGAAACGGAGGAAGATTAAAGGGGAAAGCAAGACCCGAATTTTGCCCGCCGTAGGGCCCGGGGACTGCCTTCCCGGACAGCGATGGGGCTGCCTTACCGGGAAGAGATTGGGATGCCTGCTTTCTCCTCACAACGTGCATATGCGGCGGCAGAAAATAAAAAATTACCGTTGTTGATGTGGTATCAACAACGGTAATAAATCTGGTGCGAGTGGTGATACAGAACTTTTTGAAAAAGCCAGTAATATCAACGGTTTTCAAGGCGGACGAGTAGCAAATAACTTGTATATATCCCCTTTTCGGGCGACTGTTTTTCAGACAGCCGCCCTTTTTCTATACCCAAATTCAAGTGTTGTGATTAGGGTGGAAAATCTGTATTTTCTTCTGCTGTGGCTTGCGTTCAGAACAGGGCGTGGGTGTTTTCCTATGTGGGAGACAGCAGAGGCATACAGACGGACAAACCGCCCAAAATCAACACTTTTCATTTTCAGAGGAAGGAGGTGCGAAGATGGCTGTATTCCGTATCGAAAAGACCAGGGATTATACGGTCATGTCCAACTATCATCTGCGGGATATGTCGCTGTCGCTGAAAGCGAAGGGGCTTTTATCTCTCATGCTGTCCCTGCCGGAGAACTGGGACTACACCATGAAGGGCCTTGCCCGTATCTGCAAGGACGGCATTGACAGCATCAGCGGTGGCATCCGGGAGCTGGAGGCGCACGGCTACCTGATCCGTGCGCGTGTCCGCAACGAAAACGGGCAGCTCGGCTCAATCGAATACACCATTCTGGAACAGCCTAAAGCGCCATCACCTACACAGGAAAAACCTATACGGGAAAATCCCGTACAGGCAAATCCAATGTTGGACGCTCCAATTCAG
>CAKTKB010000008.1 GCA_934569195.1 uncultured Oscillospiraceae bacterium | reverse complement strand
ATTTGGAGGTGAGAATCTCCACAATGTCGCCGTTTTTCAGCGTGCTGTCGATGCCGACGATCCGGTTGTTGACCTTGGCGCCCACCATGGCATTGCCGACGCCGGAGTGAATGGAGTAGGCAAAATCGATGGGGGTGGACCCGGCGGGAAGGCTGACGATGCGGCCCTTCGGGGTAAAGACGAAGACCTCGTCGTTGAACATATCGATTTTCAGGGAACGGACGTAATCCTCCGCGTCCGTATCCTGCTGATTTTCCAGCAAGCGGCGCACCCATTCAAAATCCCGCTCGTTGCCGGCGCCTGTGCCCTGCTTGTATTTCCAGTGGGCGGCAATGCCGTATTCGGCAGTCTCGTGCATTTCCCAGGTGCGAATCTGCACCTCAAAGGGAATGCCCTGGGACCCGATCACGGTGGTATGCAGGCTCTGGTACATATTGGGCTTGGGGGTGGAGATATAGTCCTTAAAGCGCCCGGGGACCAGGTTGAACAGGTCGTGAACGTGGCCGAGAACATTGTAGCAGTCCGGAATGGAGTCCACGATCACACGGAAGGCGTATAGGTCGTACAGCTCGTCCAGTGTTTTGCCCTGAGCTTGCATTTTGCGGTAGATGGAGTACACATGCTTGATGCGCCCGTAGGTTGTGTTGTGGATGCCCACGGAGGACAGACGCTGGGTGATTTTGTCCTGAATGGTGCGCATGAAGGCCTCATCCTGCTCCTTGTGGGCGTTCAGATAGGCCATGATGGCGTTGTAGCCGTCCGGCTCCAGGTAGCGCAGAGAGGTGTCCTCCAGCTCCCACTTGATCTTCTGCATACCGAGACGGTGGGCCAGGGGGGCGTAGACGTCCATGGTTTCCCGGCATTTGATGCGCTGCTTTTCCGGCGTCTGATACTGCATGGTCCGCATATTGTGCAGCCGGTCGGCAATTTTGATCAGCACGACCCGGATGTCCTTGGACATGGCCATAAACATTTTGCGCAGGTTTTCCATTTGGGCCTGCTCGGTGGAGGAGAAATTGGCCCGGGTCAGCTTGGTGACGCCCTCCACCAGCTCCGCTACCGTGGGGCCGAAGATTTTCTCAATGTCGTCGTGGGAGGCGTCGGTGTCCTCAATGCAGTCGTGAAGCAGCGCGCCCAGAACGGCATCCAGATCCAGTCCCATTTCCACCACGATTTCCGCAACGGCCAGGGGATGGATGATGTAGGGAGAACCGTCCTTCCGAAGCTGATTTTTGTGCTTTTCCTGGGCGTAATTCACAGCCTTGTCCACCAGAGCCATGTCCGCGTCGGGCATGTGGCGGCGAATGGTGGCGCACATAGAGGCATAATGTTCTGCAAAGGTTTCCATAATATCTCAACTCTCTTTCGCATGCAGCAGCCGCTGCATGGTTTGACTCTTTGTCAGGTCCGCCTTGACGCTGACCGGGACCGGCCGGATGGCCAGCTGCTTGTGCTGCCGGCGGACCTCCAGCAGGCCTACATCCCGGAAAATGTCCAGGCAGGTCAGAAGCTGCCCCAGACTCAGTGGGGAGCCGGTGCGGCGGACGATTTTCCGGCACAGGCATACCGGCTCCTCCGTAACGACCGGCGAGGGGCATCCGGCCAGATACCGCCATACGGCCGCCAAAACGGGCCGGTCCGGCAGCAGGGCGGCCGCATCTGCCGGCAGAATATCCCCCCGAAGCAGGGCGGTGTAGCCGGAGATGTCGGTGGAACAGGGAGCGCTGCAGGAGGGGCGTATATCCAGGACGTTGAGCTGGACGGAGCGCTTCCCCTGAAATTCGTTGATCTGAGGGTGAAAGGCTACATCCACCAGATCCCCCGGCTCAATGGAGGCGGATTCCGGCGTGGCGGAAAAATAGATGGCGCCCAGGGACCTGCGTCCGCATTGCAGCCGCAGACGCATGTGCCGTCCGCCGCCGACCATGGAAATTTTTTCTATTTTTGCCTGGGTTACGGCCAGGACAGGCTTTGGACAGCCGCTGCCGCATGGCTCCAGGGCCTCCAGGGAGGTTAGCGCGGACAATGTGAGCATTTCCGGCGGAACGATGCAGTCTACCCCCAGCACGGTCCGCGGACCGGCGTCGGAGAAGAAGTCCCGGGCAATGGCGCATACCTGCTCCCGAAAGGCGTCGATGTTTTCCCGGGCGATGGTAAAGCCGGCCGCCAGCTCATGCCCGCCGTAGCTCTCCAGCAGAGGGGAGAGGGCGGAAAGGGAGGAAAACAGATTGAAACCGCCATAGCTGCGGGAGCTGGCTTTCCCGTGACTGCCGTCCAGGCAGATCAGGAAGGTCGGGCAGCAGTATTCCTCCGCAATGCGGCTGGCTACGATCCCCACGACGCCCTGGTGCCAGCTTTCATCGGCCAGCACGATGGCGTCCGGTGCTTTATCCTGCGGGAGCATGGCCACGGCCTGGGCGTAGATGCGGGACTCGATGCTCTGCCGCTGGCGGTTCATATCGCACAGCGTGCGGGCAAGCTCGGAGGCCCGCTCCGGGTCCTCCGTGAGAAACAGCTCCACGGCGGGGGCAATGTTGCCCATTCGGCCGGCGGCGTTGATCCGGGGAGAGAGCATGAAGCCGATGGCGGTGGCGCTCAGGTTCTCCGGGGCGCAGCCGCATTCCCGCATGAGCGCTGCCATTCCGGGACGCCGGGTGCAGCGCAGCGCCTCCAGCCCGCGGGAGACAAAGGTGCGGTTTTCCCCCTGCAGCGGCATCACGTCCGCCACGGTTCCCAGGCATACCATATCGGCATAGCGGTCCAGAATCTCATCCTGGGAGCCGCACAGGGCGCTGGCCAGCTTGAAGGCCACCGCAACGCCGGAAAGAATTTTTTTCGGGTAGGGATCGTCCGGCCGGTGCGGGTCTACGACCGCGGCGGCCGGGGGGAGGGCATCCTTACACTCGTGGTGGTCGGTAATGACCAGATCGATCCCCAGCTCCCGGCACAGCCGGGCTTCCTCTATGGCGGTAATGCCGCAGTCGACGGTTACGATCAGACGGACGCCCTCCTCCTTCAGATGCCGGATGGCGGGGGCGTTCAACCCGTATCCCTCCTCACGACGGCCGGGTATGTAGTAGATGCATTCCGCGCCGCAGCTGCGCAGGAAGTCTGTCAGAAGGCAGGTGGCGGTGATGCCGTCCACATCGTAATCTCCATAGACGGCAATTTTTTCTCCTCGGGTCATGGCTTGCCCAATGCGGGCGGCGGCCAGATCCATATCCCGCAGCAGAAACGGATCAGTCAGAGGCACGCGGCAATCCAGGTATGCCGCCGCCTGGGCAGGCGTATTCAGGCCCCGGGCGGAGAGAACCATGGCCGCCAGGGGCGCATAGCCGGAGCCGGTCAGGGCGTTGACGGCGCTCGGTTCCGGCACGCCGACATTCCAAATTCCGTATTTCAAGGTCATACACATCCACAATAAAAACTTATTTTGTAATTATAGCAAATTACAAGCCGCCGCACAATAGCTTGCGGCGGTTTTTTATTGGGACAGAAGGAGAATTTTCATTTTTCCCGGGATTTTCCGGCGAGGCGTTCCCCGGCGGGGGCACTTATGTGGATGGCGGTAACGGCGGCCATGGGAGCGAGCAGCATTCCGGCAATGCCCCAGAGCCGGAATCCGGCGTACAGCGCCAGCAGCGTGACCAGGGGATCCAGTCCCAGCTGCTGCCCCACCAGCCGCGGCTCCAGGACCGAGCGGGACAAAGAGGCGGCTGCATAGATGGCAAGCAGCCCTATGCAGCGGACCTTTTGGCCCATCAGCAGGCTGACCAAGGCCCAGGGAACGAGAGCGGTGCCGGTCCCCAGCATGGGAGCGGCGTCCACCAGGGCGACAAGGGCGGCCCATAGGGGGGCATAGGGAATGCGCAGCAGGAAGAAGCCGGTGAGCACAATGGAGAAGGTTATACCGGCCAGCCGAATCTGCGCCCGCAGCCAGGCTCCGGCGTATTGCCGCACGGATTGGAGCATGGGAAGCAGGGCGTTTTTTCCGCTGTGCGCGGCGAAACGGTGCGCAAGCGCTTGAATCTGGGGCAATTTGGCAGAGATCATGAATGCGGAGAGAATGCCGGTGCCAAGTCCCAGTGCGCCGCCCGGCAGGCGGCCAAGCAGATTCGCGGTAAAATTCAGAACGCTGCCGGTTGCCCGGCTGAGCAGGGCCGTTCCGTCGGAAAAAAGGGCGAGAATGCTGCGCTCCAGTCCGTCGGCAAGACCGTCCGGCGCTTTGGCGGCCAGGGACAGCAGCCAGCTCTCCAATGCGTCCAGACCCACACGAATCATGTCCGCCGCGTTGGGAAGAATACCGGCCAGACGGCCCAGCTCCCGCACCAGAAGGGCGCCGAGCACCAGCAGAATCAGCGCCACCATGGCCAGGGCCGCACTGATACCCAGCGCGGCAGAGCATACCCGGGGAAGATGCAGCCGGTCGGACAGAAAACGTACCAGCGGTTCGGAGCCGGCCGCAAGCGCGCCGCCCAGAAGAAACGGCAGAAACAGAGGCAGAAAATAGCGCAAAACCAGCCACAGAACGAGAAAACTTGCCGCGATTGCCAGCAGCTTGCGGCCGTAGGCCAGACGCATAAAAACCCTCCTTTTGACAAATCCTGCGTAAGGGACTTGCATTTATAGAAAAATGTGCTACAATCAAGAAAAGCACATCCCGCATATTCATCGTTTTTCACAAAAATGAAAGATTTTAGGAGGTTGCCAAATGGCACACAGTCCCCAGTTTTATATCGTGGAGGCATCTGCGCTCCCGGAGGTTTTCTTGAAGGTTGCAGAGGCAAAACGCCTGATCTCCACCGGCGAGGCGGCCACGGTAAACGAAGCTACGCAGATCACCGGCATCAGCCGAAGTGCCTATTACAAATACCGCGATGCCATCCAGCCGTTCCAGAGCCTGAATACAGGCAGAGTTGTTACGTTTCAGTTCATGATTCACGACGAGCCGGGCGTACTGTCCGGTATTTTGGTCACGCTGGCGGATCTGAATACCAACATCCAGACCATCAATTCCATCGTGCCTACCAACGGGTGCGCGCTTGTCACCATAACGGCTGAGACGTCGTCCATGGAGGTTACGCTGGAGGAGCTGCTGGAGAAGCTCCAGATGGACAAGAGCGTGATCAAGGCGGAGGTCCTTGCCGGCTGACGGGCCGGGGATGCAGGAAGGTTCTGGGAGACTGCCGGGGCAGTCTCCTTCCCCTTGTGTAAGCATTTTCTCCCCTTCTGATGAAAGATATTCCTGCCTCGCAAGGAAAATACGGGAAAAGGGGAGAGAAAAATTTCGTATAAAGTCCTTGACAAGCACGGCACACTGTGCTACAATACCCAGGTAATTAAGAAGGCTGAACATCCGCCTCACCCTCAGCGATCGGCAAAAGGGTTGATATCTCCCGTGCAGTGCCCGCGTGGGGCTTCTGTGCGAGCAGTGCGGATGCTTGGCATCCGCTTTTTTGTTGTAAATTGGAGGTGCTTACCATAGCAAAGTTTGATCATCAGCTCAATGAGGAAATCCGTGACAAAGAGGTTCGGCTGATCGGGGCAGACGGTGCCCAGCTCGGCATCGTGTCCGCTGCCCAGGCAAATCAGTTGGCCGAAGAGCAGGGAATGGATCTTGTGAAGATTAATCCCAACGCGGCTCCCCCCGTCTGCAAGATTATGGACTACTCCAAGTACTGCTTCGACCAGAAGAAGAAGGAGAAGGAGGCCAAGAAGAATCAGCGGGTCGTGGAGATTAAGGAAATCCGCATGAGTCCCAGCATTGATACCAATGACTTCAACACGAAGGTCAAGGCCGCTCTGAAATTCCTGGGCGACGGAAACCGGGTGAAGGTCAGCGTGCGCTTCCGCGGCCGCGAGATGGCGCATACCAATCTGGGTGAGAAGCTGCTGCTGGACTTTGCCGAGGCCTGCGCCGGGGTCGCTGCCATGGAGAAGAATCCCAAGCTGGACGGCCGCTTCATGGCCATGTTCCTCTCCCCCAAGAATAGCAAGTAAGTCACAATTACCAATGATACGGAAGGAGTACCACCTATGCCCAAGCTGAAAACTCATAGCGGTGCGAAGAAGAGATTCAACCTGACCAAGACCGGTAAGGTTAAGAGAGCCCGCGCTTTCAAGAGCCATATCCTCACCAAGAAGGACACCAAGCGTACCCGCCGCCTGCGCAGCACTGCGTACGCCGATGTGACCAATGTGGACGCGATCAAGAAGATGATCCCGTACAAATAAGGATAGATAGGAGGATACTGAAATGGCAAGAGTTAAAGGCGCAATGATGACGCGCAAGAGAAGAAATGCTACCCTGAAGCTGGCTAAGGGCTATTGGGGTTCCAAGTCCAAGCACTTTAAGATGGCCAAGCAGGCCGTTATGAAGTCCGGCAATTATGCCTTTGAGGGCCGTAAGCAGAAGAAGCGTACGTTCCGCACCATGTGGATCGCCCGTATTTCCGCCGCCGTGGCTCCCTTCGGCATGAATTATTCCACCTTTATGAACGGTGTGAAGAAGGCCGGCATCGACCTGAACCGCAAGAGCCTGTCCGAGATGGCCATTCAGGACCCCGCCGCTTTCGCCGCTGTGGTGGAGAAGGCAAAGGCTGCCCTGAACTAAAGCTTTGCATGTATCCCCCTGCCGGAGCCCGGCAGGGGGTTTGTGTTTTGCAAAAACCCGGACCGTTGAAGGCATCAGGCCCTTGCGGCGCGGAGGATATGTGACAGGAAGGGGGGAAATGGAATGGAGCTGCGTCATGTTGCGCTCCGCTCCGGAAGGCTCAGCGGTTTTCTCCGGTCGGAGATGGGAATGTCAGCCGGGCTGATGAACCGGCTGAAATGGCAGGGGGCCATTCTGGTCAACGGCCGGCCGGAGCACACGGATTATGCCGTCTCGCCGGGAGATGTGATTACGGCGGTTCTGGATGAGCCGGATCCGGACTATCCGCCGGAGGATGGACCGCTGACGGTACTCTTTGAGGATGAGGATTTTCTTGCGGTGGACAAGCCGGCCGGAATGCTGATCCACCCCTCCCGGGTGAAAATAACCGGGACGCTGGCTAATGTTGTGGCGGGCTACTATCGAAGAACCGGCCAGAAATCTGCGTTTCATCCCATCACCCGCCTGGACCGGGATACCTTCGGGGTGGTTCTGCTGGCGAAAAATGCCCATATACATGCGGCCATGAATGCGCTTCATAGCCGGGGAGGAATCGAAAAGACCTACCATGCCCTGGTATACGGCGGCCCGGCCGAGGATGAGGGGATCATTGACGCGCCCATCGGCCGCAAGCCGCTGCCAAGTCTGCTGCGGGAAATTCGCCCTGACGGGAAGCCCTCCGTGACAGCCTACCGGGTGCTGGAACGGGCAGACGGAGTCAGTAAGCTGGAGCTGCGCCCGATTACCGGTCGGACGCATCAGCTGAGGCTGCACTGTGCCAGCCGGGGCTTCCCGATTCTGGGGGACCCCCAGTACGGTACGGAGGAATCGACAGCCTTTTCGGCGGCGCATGGGCTGCTGACGCAGGCACTCTGCGCGGTGCAGGTGTGCTTCCGACATCCCGTGACCGGCGAGGACATGAAAATTTTGTCCCGGCAGGACGCTTGTTTCCCGGATAAAATCCTGTGATTGACATGGAGGATAGTGAGATGTTTCGAGCGATTCGGAGAAAGCAGAAAGAGATCGGCCAGGAGGCGGCAAGGCGGCTTCTTCAGTGTGCGCGGCGCGGTGTTCTGGCGGTTAACGGCGATGACGGATACCCCTATGCCGTGCCGGTCAATTATCTCTACGATGCGGAAGCCGGAGAAATTTATTTCCACGGGGCGCGGGCCGGGCACAAGGCGGACGCCGTGCGGGCCAACGACAAGGTCTGCTTCACCGTTTACGGGAACGAGACGGTGAAGGAGGAGGCGTGGGCGCCGTTTGTGCAGAGCGTAGTCGTATTCGGCAGATGCCGCCTGCTGAAGGACGGGCCGGAAGCCACTGCGCTTCTGAAGCGCTTCGCGATGAAATACTACCCGGACGAACAGCTGGCCGACCGGGAAATTGCGCGCTCCGGGAAGGCTGCGCAAATTTTTGTAATCGAGATCGAGCATCTCAGCGGCAAAGAGGTACAGGAGAAGTAAAGATTTTTCCGCTTTCCGCAGGTATAGATTGGGGCAGAGCCGCATTACGTGGCTCTGCCCCTTTTTTGCTGTATGGTGTTTGCATCCGTTCTGAAGCGGCGGATATGATCCCGGCGGTGCAGCGGGAGAATCAGAAGCACTTCTTATGGCGCTGCTTGCGGCAGTCCTCCTGGCGACCGCAGTGGTAGCAAACCTCCGTATCGGCGTTCGGCTCACCGGCGAAGAACTTCAGAATGTTGTCCACGGTGGTGTTTGCGATGTTGTCCAGGGCTTCCTGGGTCAGGAAGGCCTGGTGAGAGGTGACGATGACATTGGGCATGGAAATCAGGCGAACCAGCTTGTCGTCCTGGATGATGTGACCGGAGTTGTCCTCGTAGAACAGGTCGCTTTCCTCCTCGTACACGTCCAGGCAGGCTGCGCCGACCTTCTTTTCCTTGATTCCCTGAATGAGGGCCTCCGTGTCAACCAGCGCGCCGCGGGAGGTGTTGATAAGGGTGACGCCCTTTTTCATCTGCGCAATGGCGTTCTCGTCAACCAGATGGCGGGTCTCGTCGGTCAGCGGGCAGTGCAGAGAGATGATGTCGGATTTGGAGAACAGCTCCGGCAGCTCCACATAGTGCAGCCCGGAATCGGGATTGGGGAATTTGTCATAGGCCAGGATGTTCATGCCGAAGCCCTTGCAGATTTCCGCAAAAATCCGGCCGATCTTGCCGGTTCCGACGACACCGACGGTTTTTCCGTGCAGATCAAATCCGGCCAGACCGGAGAGACTGAAGTTAAAGTCCCGCGTACGGATATAGGCCTTGTGGGTGCGGCGGTTGATGGTCAGCAGCAAAGCCATGGCGTGTTCGGCTACGGCATAGGGAGAATAAGCGGGAACGCGGAAGACGTGGAGCTTGCCGAAGCAGGCGCGGATATCGACGTTATTGAAGCCGGCACACCGCAAGGCAATCATTTTTACACCCATTTCGTAGAGACGGTCTACCACGGCAGCGTTTACGACATCGTTGACGAATACGCACACGCCGTCGAAGCCCGCGGCCAGGGACACGGTGTCCTCGGTGAGCCGGGTTTCAAAATACTTGATTTCCAGTTCCGTGTTCTGAGCATAGCGGTCAAAACCGGGCTTATCGTAGGGCTTGGCGTCAAAAAATGCAAATCTCATGCGGATCACTCCTTCTTTTTGTATCGATATAATTATACCGAATTATTGAGAAAAGTAAACTGTCTTTCCTGCCGAAATTATCCCGGGATGTACAGGACCCTTTGGCTGAATTGACGAATGCGCAATTTATTAGAATTTTTAAGAAATTGCGGGGCGGTGCAGAAGGAAAAACCACATGTAAAACGAAGAAGAATAAAACTGCTGATTTTATAAAAGTAACGAATATTTTCGGAGAAAAAGGAAGATAAGAACATTTAGGGAGAAATATTGACTTCCTGCTGAATCTGTAGTAAAATGTCCTCATTAAATTGGGCCTTGTATGGCTGATGGCCCCGAAAAAATATCCCGCCCGGCGGGAAAAGGAGAGATTCCATGGAATTTCAGTCGGAGGTGCGCCGGGTGAGCGTGCGCAATTTGCTTTTGGCGATTGCCCGAAAGTGGCGGACACTGGTTTGGGCCGCAGTGATTTTGGCGATTCTGGGAGGCGGCCTGCAGGGCGTCCGGTCTTGGCGCAGGGTCAGCAACCCCAGCACCCGCGCACAGGCGGCGGAGGCGTATCAGGCTGAGAAGGATGCGTATGCCGCAAGACAGGAGGAGCTGAATACCCAGATTGAGAATCTGGAGCAGGCGATTGCCAATCAGCAGGCGTATGTGGAAGGCTCGGCCCTGATGAACATAGATCCCTATCACGTCTATGAAGGGCAGCTTTATCTATATGTATCTACGCCCTACAAAATTGCGCCCGGCTCCGTGTATCAGGACCCGGACTGGACGACGCAGACCGTCATTCTTTATAAGTTCGCGCTGAACGGCAGCAGTCTGATAGATGCCGTTGCACGCAAGGTGGGAATGGATTCCCTGTACCTCCGGGAGCTTGTCAGTGCGGACATTGTGGTCCTGAACGGGATGTCTACCCAGGTTCTCTGCCTGACGGCCCGGGGAGACAGCCGGGCGCTGGTAGAAAATATTCTGTCGGCGGTGCAGAGCCGGATGGACAGCATCAGCCAGGAGATCACGGACACGGTGGGAGAACACACCGTGCAGTGTGTGGTGGAGTCTGTGCAGGAGACGTCGGACCAGAAGCTGGCGGATCAGCAGCAGGCGGCCTATGACCAGGCGGAGAAGCTCACGCTGTCCCTGGATGAAACAAGGGCGGAGCTTGCCGCGTTGAAGGAGCCGAGCACACCCTCCTACACCCGCCGGAGCATCGCTGTGTCCACGATTAAATACGGCGTGCTGTTTGCCCTGCTGGGTGTGGTTGCGGTCGTATTTTTCGTGTGCATCCGCTTTATTGCCGGCGACCGGGTCTATTCCGGGGCGGAGATGGAGTACCGGTGCGGCCTTCCGGTGCTGGGGAATCTCAGCTACGGCAAGGGTAAGCGAAACGCGCTGGACCAAAAGCTCTGGCAGATGGAAGGACGGGGCCTGGAGCAGGACCCGCAGGCTTACGCGCTGCTGGCGGCAAAGCTGCGGGGCATTTCCCAAGATGGCGGCGAGCTGCTGCTGGCGGGGGATGTGGAGCCGGAGCTTCGGCAGACGATTGCCCGGGAGATTGCCGCGCTCTGCCCCGGACGCAAGATCAGCGTCGGAGGTTCCCTCCTGTGCGATCCGGAGTCCCTGGATGCGCTGAGCCGCAGTGAAGGCGTGGTGCTGCTGGCACAGTGCGGGACGAGCCGCTACAGTGCTCTTTCGCGCCAGGCGGCCTGTGTGTCCGGACAGAAAAAGAACCTGCTGGGCTGCGTGGCGGTGGACGTCCGCGCATAATCGGCAGCAATCAAAAAATACTAAGGTGAGCTGAAATATGCAAGAGAAGGACGAAAATCAGATGCAGCCCCATGAGCTGAACGATACTCAGAAATATATCCTGAGCATCATGGAAGAGCTGGTGGATATTTTCCGGAAAATGGAGATTCCCTATTATATGCAGGGCGGCACGATGCTCGGCGCGGTCCGGCATAAGGGCTTTATCCCCTGGGATGACGACATCGATATCGGCGTATTCCGGGAGGATTATGAGCGGCTGGTGCATGAGGTGCAGAATTACCTGCCGGAGCACCTGGAGCTGCGGACCTATTGGGACGAGACGGATCATCATTATTATTTCTCCCGGATTGTGGACAACCGCTACCTGATCAAGCGCATGGGCAGCCTGGAGGTCCGCTATGAGAACGTGTGGATCGATATTTTCCCGCTGGACGGGATGCCCAACGGGACGTTGGCCCGTGCGTGGCACAAGGTCCGGCTGCTTCATCACCGGGTGAGATACCACCTGGCGACGTTGAAAAAGGTGAATACCAAGCGCCCGGGCAGACCCCTGGTGGAGCGGGTGATTATCAAGGTCGCGGCGGTGACCCATATCGGCTCCTGGTTTAACGCCAAAAAGGAGCTGGATCGGGTGGATCGCCTGCTGAAGAAGTATCCCATTGCCCAGTCGGATTGGATCGTGAATTTCATGGGGCAGACCTCTTATAAGTTCAATGAGCTTTTCCGTAAGGAGGTCTATGGCAAGACGACCTATTATCCCTTTGAGCATTTGCGCCTGCCGGGGCCGGAGCAGTATGACGCGTATCTGACTTCCCTGTACGGGGATTATATGACGCCGCCGCGGGAGTGCGACCGCAATGCCCATGCTGCGGAGCTGGTTCGCAATGAAGCAAGCGGGCAGGAGGAGAGATAACCGTGCGTCTTTTGAATGTTGCCAAGCAGGGGGCGGGAGAAACCTCCGATATGCAGATTCTGTCCCAGGCGGACCTGGAAAAGCTGCACCGGATTCTGCTGCTTATCCTGGATGATACGCTGAAGATTTGCCGGGACCACGGGCTGCGGTTTGTCCTGATCGGCGGGAGCGCCATCGGGGCCTTGCGTCACGGGGGCTTCATCCCCTGGGACGACGACATTGACCTGGCCATGCCTCGGGCGGATTTTGAGGCGTTTACCCGGATTGTACGAGAGGAGTATGCAGACAAGTACACCGTCCTGCATCCCCGGGACCGGGAAAATTTCGGACGTACCATTCCGAAGATTCGCCTCACCGGTACGGAGTACCGGACGGTCCTGGAGAAGGACCTGACCGATTGCGGCGTATTTCTGGATATTTTTCTGATTGAGAATGTACCGGACAATCAGCTCCTTATGGCTATGCAGGGGGTTATGTCTATGGTGTGCAGCTTTGGGCTGTCCTGCCGCCGGCTTTATAAGGGCAGAGCCTGGTATGGCCGGCTGATGCCGGGGGCCTCCTTCCGGGTAAAGTGCGCGCTGGGCTTTCTGTGCAGCTTTGCCAGCTATGAGACCTGGGCGCGCTGGGCGGATTACTGGAACAGCCGCTGTCACAATACCCACACCCGGCGGGTTTCCATTCCCACCGACGAACGGCATTATTTTGGAGAAATCCAGCCCCGGGAGGCGCTGTGCGACCGCCGAGAGGTGACGTTTGCCGGGCGCACCTGCTATGTTCCGGCCCAGGTGGAGGCATACCTGACGGGAATTTATGGAGATTATATGCAGATTCCTCCAGTGGAGAAGCAGGAGCGCAACCGCTATTTGGCGTTTGATCCCGGCCCTTACGGCGCGGAATAAGGAGAATAAAGTAAATTTTCAGAAAGGATTGTGATGGCTGTGTTTTATGTAGATGAGCACATCAAAAACACCTACCGGGTATTTCCGCGGCAGGGACGCTATGGCTATTATCGCTACGATATGAATGAAAATCCGGAGGGACTGCCGGCGGACTTCGTCAGAGAGGTCTGCAAGGAGATTACCCCGGAATTTTTGGCAATTTATCCGGAACCGGATAAATTCCTCCATAAATACGCGGATTTTATTGGTGTAAAATACGAAAATGTTCTGACGACCAACGGATCGGATATGGCAATCCGCTACCTGCTGGAAACCTTTGGCCAGGAGGGAAAGGAAGTCGTGACGGTATCGCCCTCCTTTGAGATGTATGCCGTGAACTGCTCTATTCTGGGCCTGAAGCATAAGCCCGTCGCCTATGAGTCGGACCTGACGATTTCCGTGGACAAGATCGTGGACGCGATCGGTGTGGATACCCGGATCGTGGTACTGCTGAACCCCAACAACCCTGTGGGCAATGTGTACACCCAGCAGGAGCTGGAGCGGGTGCTGGAGAAGTCCCGCCAGGTGGGCGCAGTCGTGATCATTGACGAGGCGTATCACTATTTCTACGACAAAACCTTCCTGGAATATGCGCTGAAGGAGGAAAATGTCATCGTTCTGCGGACATTTTCCAAGCTGATGTCTCTGGCGGCCTGCCGTCTGGGCGTGATTATCAGCAATCCTCAGATCATCAGCTATGTGAAGAATGCCCGGCTGACTTTTGAAGCAAACTCCATTGCGCTGCTGTTTGCAGAGCGCATTCTGGATCACCCGGAGATGGTGGACACGCTGATCGCCATTGAGCGCCAGGGTAAGGAATATGTTCTGGGTGAGCTGGAAAAGCACGGCTACTGGTGCAGGGACTGCAGAGGAAACTTCATTTTTGTCAAGCCGCATGGGGATGCGAAGCAGGTTGCGGACCGGCTTGAGCAGGAGAAAAAGGTCCTGGTTCACGCCTATGGCAACCCGCTGCTGAAGGATTACCTTCGGGTTTCCGTCGGCTCTGAGAAGGCGATGAAGATTTTCCTGGACGCATTTTTGGAAGTGGACGCGTAAAATTGTGACCGCAAATTAGGAGAACAACAGATGACAAGGGTTATTACCTACGGAACCTATGACCTGCTGCACTATGGACATATCGCCCTGCTCAAGCGTGCCAAGGCGCTGGGAGATTATCTGATCGTCGGCGTTACGGCGGACGGCTTTGATCGGGAGCGGGGAAAGCTCAACGTCACGCAGTCCTTGGTGGAGCGTATTGAGGGCGTCCGTAAGACCGGCATTGCCGACCAGATTATCGTGGAAGAATACGAGGGGCAAAAAATATCCGACATTCAGAAGTATAATGTGGATATTTTTACCGTTGGCTCTGACTGGGTGGGCAAGTTTGACTATCTGAGCGAATACTGCCAGGTGGTTTACCTGCCGCGGACCCAGGGAGTCAGCAGCACGGAGCTGCGTGCGGTAGCGGAGCCTGCGCTGAAGGTCGGAATCATCGGTGTGGATCACATCGCTGCGCGTTTTCTCAATGAAGCCAAGGTGGTCAGCGGTATCCGTGTAACGGCGGCCTATGACCCGGATTTTCAGCGGTGTGCGGATTTCTGCCAGACGGACGGGCTGCAGCACTGCGGAAGCGTGGAGGAGCTGTGCGGGCAGGTTCAGGCGGTGTTTGTCAATTCGGCGCCGGATGAGCATTTTGCCCATATTCAGTGCGCCATCGCCAACCATTGCCATGTCATTTCCAATCCACCGATTTTCTTGCGTACGGATCAGGCGCAGCAGGCGTATGCGCAGGCAGATCAGGCCGGAGTTGTCCTGTTTGAGGGGAATAAAACGCTTTATTTCCCGGCATTTGAACATATGCTGCTGCTGGTCAAAAGCGGACGCATCGGCGCGGTAAAGGACATCGACGTAAGTTGCAGTCAGATTCCGGCGCATATGGATACGCTGCGGGAGAATCCTTACCAGGGCAGCTTCTACGATTGGTGCAGCACGGCTTTGCTGCCGATCATTAAAATCTATGAGAGCCGGTGTCAGCAGTGCCACCTGATCGGCTTTGACCGGGACCGGTTCAACTATTTTACCCGGGGGCTTCTGCGCTATAAGAATGCGACGGCCTCCATCCGCGTCGGACGCGGCATCAAGGTGGAGGGCGAGCTTATCATCACGGGGACGAAGGGCTATCTCTATGTCCCGGCGCCTTGGTGGCGGACGGAGTATTTTGAGATCCGTTCGGAGGACCTGCGCAATACCAAAAAATATTTCTATAACTATGAGGGCGAGGGATTGCGGTATATGCTCTACCGCTTCTCCCATGCCGTGCGGGATCCCGGACGGGAGAATTATCTGCATACCCGGCAGGAGGTCCTTCGCGCGACGGCGATTTTGGAGCAATTTGACCGGGGAGCATACGACCGGATTCCGTATGAGCCACTGTAGAGGAGGAAATTTTCCTTGGATACACCGCAATGTCTTTCCCTGCGGGATACGCAGATTGTCTATTTGGAGTTGATGCGGGAGCTGGATGCCGTCTGCCGGGACAACGGGCTGCGGTATGATCTGGCGGGGGGATCTCTGTTGGGCGCTGTGCGCCATAAGGGCTTTATCCCCTGGGACAATGATATCGATATCAATATGCCTCGCCCGGATTATGAAAAGCTCCTGCGCATGGCGCAGGACGGGACGCTGAAGCTGCCGCCGCACCGCCAGGTGGTGATGGATCGGGACCGGACCTTCCCCAGACACTATGCGCGCTATGTGCGCCATGACGTTCTCCGGGTGCCGGAGATGGCGGAGCAGTGGGACTGTCCCTACATCGGCATCGATATTTTCCCGATTGACGGCCTGCCTCAGGATGACGGCGCGTTCCGCCGCCAGGTGTGGCAAGTGAGCCAGCTTCGGCGTTTTCTCCTGACCAGCGTGGAGCGGCCCAATACCAGCCGAAGAGGAAAGGTAGCGGCAAAGGTGAAAAACCTGTACCGCCCCATTCTGCGGAAGATTGGTCCGTATCGTATGGCTGCCGCGCTGGATGCGGCCTGCGCCCGGGTGGATTATGATACGGCGGAGTTTGTCGGCGGCATCAGCGGCATGTATGGTCTGCGGGAGCGCTGGCGCAAGTCGGATATGCTGCCCCAGATTCAGGTGGAGTTTGAGGGAATGCGCCTTCCGGCCTACGCCAATTATGACATTTATCTGTCGAACCTGTATGGCGATTATCGAAAGCTGCCGCCGGTGGAAAAGCAGGTGCCGCACTGCGATCCCTGCTACCGGGTGGAGCTGGATAAGGAATAGGGTGAGATTTATATGAACACCGCGCTGATTTTTGCGGGAGGAACCGGCACCAGAATGCACAGCAAGGGAAGACCCAAGCAATTTCTGGAGCTGCACGGCAAGCCGATTCTGATTCATACGATCGAGCAATTTGAGCAGCATCCGCTGATCGATTCCATTGCGGTGGTATGCCTGGCGGATTGGATGGATTATCTGCGGGAGCTTTTGACGCGCTTTGGCATTCACAAGGTCCGTTGGATCGTCCCCGGAGGGGCGACCTCCCAGGAATCCACCCGCAACGGCCTGCAGGCCATTGCGGCAGAGCAGGATCCGGAAAAGACCATCGTGCTGATTCACGACGGCGTCAGACCGCTGATTACACAGGAGCTGATTCGCCAAAATATTGAGACGGTCCGTCGATGCGGCAACGCCATCACGGTTGCGCCGGCCATTGAGACGATCGTCACCACGGCGGACGGCGAGGCGGTGGATCAGGTAATCGACCGAAGCTCCTGCCGCCTGGCCCGCGCGCCGCAGAGCTTTGTTTTGTCGGATATTTTAGCCATGCATCGCCGCGCCATGGAGGAGAATTACGATAAGATGATCGATTCTGCCTCCCTGATGGTGCATTACGGCGTGCGGCTGCACATGGTGGACGGGCCTGCGGAAAACATCAAGATCACGACACCGTCGGATTATTACGTGTTCCGAGCCATCGTGGAAGCCCGGGAAAATTCGCAGATTTGGGGGATATGACAATGGTTTTGGAGGCGCCGAATGACCGCGTGCTGCAAGCGGACCTGGAGTATATTGCCCGCAAGACGCCCGATCCGGACGCGTTCCGGGGGCGCTATATCGCCGTTACCGGGGCCACCGGATTGGTTGGCTCCCTGACGGTCAAGGCACTGTGCTGCCTGAACCGGCTGCAGGGCCTTGGGGTACACGTGATTGCCTGCGTCCGCAGCCGGGAAAAGGCACAGCAGGTGCTTGGCCCGCTGCTGGATCGTCCGGAGCTTACCCTGGTGCAGTGGGACGCGTCCCGGCCTCTTTCCATAGAGGGGCCGGTGGATTATCTGATCCACACGGCCAGCGCAACCGCCTCCAAGTATTTTGTTACCCGCCCGGTGGAGACGCTCCTGACTGCAGTGGACGGCACGCGCCACGCCCTGGAGTTGGCCCGGCAGAAGCAGGCCCGGGGGATGGTGTATGTTTCCTCCATGGAGGCTTTTGGCGTGACGGACCCGGGCCTGGCCCAGGTGCAGGAGCCGGATCTGGGGTATGTGGATATTCTCAGCGTCCGAAGCTCCTATTCCGAGGGAAAGCGTGCCTGTGAGTGCCTTTGCGCGGCCTACGCGTCTGAGTATGGCGTCCCGGTGCGGATTGCCCGGCTGGCCCAGACCTTTGGCGCCGGTGTGAGCCGGGAGGACAACCGGGTCTTTGCCCAGTTCACCCGGAGCTGCCTGGCGGGGCAGGATATTGTGCTGCATACCCGGGGCGCTTCTGTGGGGAACTATTGTTACACTGCCGACACGGTTGCAGCGCTGCTGACGCTGCTGCTTCGCGGAGAGGCGGGGCAGGCCTATACCGTGGCGAACGAGACGGCATCCATGCCGATCCGGTCTGTGGCGGAGTTGGCCTCCCAAACGCTGAGCGGGGGCAAGGTTGGGATCGTTTTCGATATTCCGAAGGATTCCATGACCTACGGCTACGCGCCGGACGTGACGATGCATTTGTCCAGTGCAAAGCTTCGGGCGCTCGGCTGGACGCCGGAGGTGCCGCTGCCGGAAATGTTCCGCCGCCTGGCTGAGAGCTTCCGCCAGCAGGGAATTTAGCTTAAAAAGCCGGGAAGGAGGCACAGATTTTGACGCTGAAATTGGAGAAACCCCGCTTGGATGAGATCCTGTTTTTCCTTGCCTACGGGCTGTTTCTGTTTTTTACCGTGCTGTCTACCTCCCTGTACTACCGGCTGTTTCATGGCAGGCCGTTTCAGGTGATGTATCTCGTCTGCGTAGCGCTGCTGTTTTTGCAGGAGCTGCATTACGCGCGGGATTCCCGCCGGGAGCTTGTGGGCGCGGTGATCCTTGTTTTTTTGTTTGCCATTCCGTTTTTGGTAGCGGAGGGTGCGCTCCAGCGCTCCGTTTCGTGCATTTTCCTGTTTGCATTCTCTGCGCGGAGAGTCGAATTCCGGAAGATCGCTCGCTTTACGCTGCACTATACCGGCGCGCTGGTGCTGTTTATTATTTTCAGCAGCAAAATCGGCTGGATTGAAAATTATACGGCCTATCAGGCGGGCCGGGTGCGGGAATATATGGGATTCCGGTACGCCCTTTTCCCGGCGGCCCATCTGCTGAACCTGATTTCCCTGTGGATTTATCTGCATAAGGACCGGCTTCCGGTGTGGGGGGCGGCCGTGTGGGGGGCGCTGGTTTACTGGGTCTATCGGAAAACGGACTCCCGTACATCGGCCTTTATTGCCTTTTTCCTGCTGGCCGCGGCGGTGATTCTGCGCCTTTTTCCTCACCTCTTCGACAAGCTGCGCCTTGCCCGCGGGGCAATGGCGGGTTCGTTCCTGCTGGGCGCCGGCGTGTCCATCTATTTGACGGCGGTATTTGACCGGTCCGTGCCTTGGATGGCAAAGCTGGATTCGGCGCTTGCCAACCGGCTGCGGCTGGGGAACGCCTCCCTTGCGACCCACGGTGTCCGCCCGTTTGGCCAGACGCTGGAGTGGGTCGGAAACGGCCTGGATGCCTTCGGCCAGCAGAGCGAGGGCGTCTATGATTATGTTGACTGCCTGTATGTGAAGATGCTGCAAAATTACGGGCCGATTTTCCTGGTCCTGTTTTTGCTCCTGGTAACCTTCGCGTTGATCCGATGCAGCAAGCGCCGGGACGCCCATATTCTGCTGATTATGGCGACGGTGGCGGCGCACTGTATGCTGGATGATCTGTCCATTTACCTGTACTATAATACCTTCTGGCTGGCGCTGGGAGCGGTGCTTCTGAATCCGGCGGCCCTGTACCCGGCATATGGACGGGAAGAAAAGCCGCCTGTGACGCCGGGACGGCGCAGAGCCGGACTTCGCCCGGTGTGGAAATGATGTTGGAGAAATGATGAGCAAAAAACCTGCTTCAATTCGTTGGAACTTTATCATGAACGCCATTTTGTCCATGTCGTCCATGATTTTTCCGCTGATTACATTCAAGTATGTTTCGGCGGTGCTGATGCCGGAGGGCACGGGAAAGGTGTCCTTTGCGACGTCGCTGATTTCCTATTTTATGCTGTTTGCCCAGCTCGGCATACCGACCTACGGGATTCGCGCCTGCGCCAAGGTGCGGGACGACAAGCTGGAGCTTACGCGCACGGCACATGAGCTTCTCACGATCAACCTGGTCATGAGCGCGGTGGCCTATGCGGCGCTTTTTCTGGCACTGTGGCTGGTGCCCCGGCTCCAGGAGGATCGGGCGCTGTATATCCTGGTCAGCTCGTCGATTCTGCTCAATGCCATCGGCATGGAGTGGCTGTATAAGGCGCTGGAGCAATACGCATATATTACCGTGCGCTCGATTGTGTTCAAGGCCATCGGGCTTGTGGGAATGTTTTTCCTTGTGCGGGAGCAGAAGGATTATGTGATTTATGGCGGCATTACGATTTTTGCGGCCTCGGCGTCCAATGTTTTTAATTTTATCAACGCCCATAAATATATTTCCATGCGTCCTGTGGGAGGCTACTGCTACAGACGTCATCTGAAGGCGGTTGGCGTATTCTTTGCTATGACCTGCGCCACCACCATATACACGAATTTGGATACCATTATGCTGGGCGTGATGAAGACCAATGCGGATGTGGGGTATTACCACGCGGCGATCCGGATCAAGACCATTTTGCTGAGCATCGTTACATCTCTGGGAACGGTCCTGCTTCCCCGGGTTTCCTATTATGTGCAGACGGGCCAGATGGACGAGTTTAACCGCATCAGCAAGAAGGCCATTAACTTTGTCTTTCTGCTGGCAAGCCCCATGATGCTGTATTTTATCCTTTTCGCCCGGCAGGGGATTTATTTCCTCTCCAGTGCGGCGTATGAAGGAGCGGTTGCGCCGATGCAGATCATTATGCCGACGCTGCTGATCATTGGACTGACCAATATCATGGGTATTCAGATGCTGGTACCTCTGGGAAAAGAAAAAATCGTGCTTTATTCCCAGATTGCGGGCGCCATTACGGATTTGATTCTCAATGCCCTGCTGATTCCCCGGTTTGCATCGGCCGGTGCGGCTTTTGGAACGCTTATGGCAGAGGTTGCGGTCTTTATTGTGCAGATGATCGCGCTGCGTAAGGACATTCTGCCGGCTTACCGGGAGATTCACTATGTGCGGATTCTGCTGGCCATGGCGGTGGGAACGGCGGCCTCCATGTGGGTGACGGGGCTGCATCTGGGCAGCTTTGTGACGCTGGTTATTTCCGCCGTGTGCTTCTTCGGAGCGTATGGCGTGGTGCTGCTGGCGATGCGCGAGCCGCTGGTGGTGGAGATTTTTGACCAGGGCCTGGATTTTGCCCGGCGGAAGCTGATTCGCCGGGGCCGGTAAGAAACAGGATTGGGAGCTGCTCCGGCAGCTCTCATTTCATAAGGAGGCGGCGGAATGTACAAACGAATTCTCAGCGTGCAGGACCTGTCCTGCGTGGGAAGGTGCTCCCTCGCGGTGGCGCTTCCGGTTCTCTCGGCCTGCGGGACGGAGGCCTGTGCGCTGCCGACGGCGGTGCTGTCCACCCACAGCGGCGGCTTTTCCGCCCCTGTGTGCCAGGATTTGTCCGGCGATCTGGAGAGGATTGCGGATCATTGGCGCAGGGAGGGCGTCACTTTCGACGGCATCTGCACCGGTTATCAGGCCTCCGTGGAACAGATACACCGGGTCGTTCGAGTCGTGGACAAACTAAAGACGATGCATACACGTGTGATTGTGGACCCGGCTATGGCGGATTGCGGCCGATATTACCGCGGCCTGGATGGAGCTTTTGCAGAGGCCATGGCAGAGCTATGCGCAAGGGCGGACCTGATTGTACCCAATGTGACGGAGGCCTGTCTGCTTACCGGAGAGCTGTACTGCGCCGCGCCGGATCGAGGACAGGTCGAGGAGCTGCTGAGCCGGCTGCGTGCGTGTTTTGGCTGCGATGTTCTGATAACAGGTGTGTCGGACAGCCCGGACAGGACGGGATTTTCTCTGTATACGGGGGAAAATGTGCGGTTTTATTCCCAACCCCGCCTACCCGGACACTTCCACGGAACGGGTGACCTGTTTGCGGCGGCCCTCTCCGGTGCGTGGCTGGCCGGGATGACGCTCTATGATGCCGGGGTCGTCGCGGCAGATTTTACGGCGGCCGCAATCGCCGCCACGCCGAAGGATCGGGATGCACGGTTCGGCGTCTGCTTTGAGACGGCTTTGCCTGAGCTTGCCCGGCGGGTGCAGAAAAATTAGCCCTAGCCAGACGGGTGGAAACATGGTATAATAAGGCAACTTTCCGAGAAGGGAGCAAGCATTATGAAGGAAGCCAAAGCGATGGCTTATGTGAATATGTACGGCATACTTGGCACACTGGAAAATCTGTGTGCAATGGACGGGACGGCGAAGGAGATTTTGTCCAAGCTGCAGAAGCCGGTGTCCCTGTGTTTTTCCGTGAAGGGCGGCCCCTGCTGCACCTTTCACTTTGACCGGCAGGGCTGCCGCATGACGGAGGGAGACGGAAACTGCACGGCAAAGATGGCGTTTTCCGGCCCGGAGGCATTTAACAATCTGATTGACCACGGGAAGCCGGGTATCCCGGTAAAAAACCCGGTGCAGGTGCTCTCGTTTCTGCTGGGACCCTTTACGGCCCTGACGAACCGGCTGACAGAGCTGCTGCGGCCCAGCGAGGCGGCGCTGAAGGACCGGGCGTTCTTTGAGGAGAGCACGGAGCTTACCCTCTATACCGTCGCCGGGGCGGTGTGCGCTCTGGCAAACCAGGATTCCATTTCCCGCATTTCTGCCCAGTACACGGTGGACGGAGAGATTGCCCTGGGAATCCGGGACGGCGCACAGGTTACGATCCGGGTGAAGGAGCACCGCTTTACGGCCATAAAGCAGGCCAGCGAAAATCCTCGCGCCGTTATGGAGTTCGCTACGGTGGATTTGGCGGCGGGACTTTTTGCGGGCAAGGTGTCCACCATCAACGAGATGTGCAAGGGGACGATCCGGCTGCGGGGCATGATCTCCATGCTGGACAATGTCAATCGCATTCTCGATCGGGTCAGCGTTTACCTGGCGTAAGGAGGCTGTTAGAATGAGTAAGTATCCGGAATACAATCACGAAAAGAGCCGGGCCTGGTTTGACCGCGCGCTAAAGACCATTCCTTCCGGCGTGTATGGTCACCTTGGCCCGTCTGAGGGGCTGTTCCTGCCTCTGGATAAGTGGCCGCTGATTTCCTCCAAGGCAAAGGGCACCTATTTCTGGGACATGGACGGCAACCGCTATCTGGACTTGATGTGCGCCTACGGTCCCAATGTACTGGGATACGGAGATCCGGACGTGGATCGTGCGGCTATGGAGCAGCTGCTCCAGGGAAACTGCACCACCGCGCCGTCCTATCGGATGGTGGAGTGCGCGGAGCTGCTGGTGGATACGGTCGCAATGGCAGACTGGGCTTTCTTTATGAAGAACGGCACGGATGCCACCACCATGGCCGTGCTGACGGCCCGGGCCGCGACGGGACGGAAAAAGACGATTTTCCTTCGGGGCTATTACCACGGCAATCAGCCCTGGGCCATGAAGGCGGACTACCCCGGTATCCTGCCGGAGGAGGTGGCCAACAACATTGTGGTGCCCTGGTTTGATGTCCGGGCGCTGGAGGAGGCGTACGATGCCAACGGCGGCGACGTGGCGGCGCTGATTGCCCAGCCCTATGATCACGGGAACTTTGCCGACAACCGGTGCGCCAGCCGGGAATATTGGGCGCAGGTCCGGGAATTCTGTACAAAGCGGGGAATCGTGCTGATTATCGATGATGTCCGCACGGGATTCCGGCTGGACTTGGCCGGTTCCGACCATTACTATGGCTTTGAGGCGGACCTGATCTGCTTCTGCAAGGCACTGGCGAACGGGTACAATCTGTCCGTCACCTGCGGAAAAGAGGCTCTGCGGACGGCGGCGTCCAGCATTTCCTTCACAGGCTCGTACTGGATGAGCGCGGAACCCTTTGCAGCCTGCATCGCCTGTATCAACAAGATGAAGCAGCTGCATACGCCGGAGCTGTTCCGGACGATCGGAACGAAGCTGACGACGGGATTCCGGCAGGCCGCAAAGGAGCACGGCTTTGACCTGGTGGTCTCCGGCGAACCGGCGCTGTTTTATCTGCGCATTGCCAACGACGACAGCCTGATGCTGCATCAGGAGTGGGTAGCGGAGTGCGTCAGCCGCGGACTGTTTATTACCAGTCACCATAACCACTTTATCAATGCCGCCATCACGGATCAGGACATTGCCCTGGCCGTGGATATTGCGGACGACGCATTTTCCGTGGTTGCCGGACGGCACCCGGAGCTGAATCTGAGAAAGTGAGGCTGTAAAAGCAATGGAATACCGCTATGATACCCAGCTGCTGATTGAAGGGCAGGACCTGGATGAGGACGTCATTCACGACTATTTTACCGGTCATTTTCAGGGAGACTGCCTGCTGGCCGTGGGTGACTCGGATCTGATTAAGATCCATTTCCATACCAACGAACCGTGGAAGGTACTGGAGTACTGCGCCGGTCTGGGAGAAATTTATGACATTGTCGTGGAGGACATGGACCGTCAGGCCCGGGGCCTGCACGGATAAGAAGAGAGCCGGGCGATTTTAGGATCGCTCGGCTTTTTTTATGGGAATTTTCTGTATCAGTCCGATTACCTGCCCGGAAATGATCACGGTCAGCAGGGAATAGACAATTCTGCGCAAGGGAATATAGCTCAGGGAGAGGAGCAGCACGATCAGATCGCTGGTCAGATAAATTTTGGCAATATCCAGCTTCAGGATACGGCTCAGACTCATG
Organism: uncultured Oscillospiraceae bacterium; assembly: GCA_934569195.1. GTDB lineage: Bacteria > Bacillota > Clostridia > Oscillospirales > Oscillospiraceae > Faecousia. Next base: position 185 of record CAKTKB010000008.1, on the reverse strand, counting down.
GCAAGAGCGTCGTCTCCGCTGGTTGCGCCGCCAATCCGCACGCACAGTCCGGACCCGATGCCGACGAACATCGCTCCGGCGACGCTGGCCAGAAGAGGCAGATCCCGGTTTCCGGGCCATAAGGGCGGAAACTGCTGGCAAATGCCGTAGCCCGCGGAGAAACCCAGAGTTGCCAGCAGGGAATA
>CAKTKB010000007.1 GCA_934569195.1 uncultured Oscillospiraceae bacterium | reverse complement strand
GACCAGCGCCCTCTATTTTTTAACGGCACAAGCAAGCGCCGATTGTTCCCGCTTTTCAAAAATAATTTTAGCATAGTTACTGTCCAATAAATATCCCACTTTAAGATAGAGTTCCAAAATATTTGCAGGCAGTGCGGGACATACACTACGCCGCCTCGAGAATATATGATCCGTAAATCTTCTGCAATATCTCACCGGTGCGAACGCTCTTCCTTACATTCGTTCTGGGGCAATCATCTTCTTCCAAGAGAGATACGAAAAAGGGCACAGGCCGGCAGCTTTTCTGCCAGGCACTGTGCCTTTTCGTTCTTATTTAACCGATTCTTACACGTCCGTTTTTTGCAGCTGCCCGTCTGTCAGCGTGTAAACCGTTTCCGCCTGCCGGGCCGTATCGGCATCGTGGGTAATCATCAGAATTCCGCGTCCCCTTGCGTGTTCCCGCCGAAGCAAGCGGAAAATGATTTCCCGGTTGGCCGGATCCAGATTGCCGGTTGGCTCGTCCGCCAGAATCAGGCATGGATTGAGAATCAAAGCTCTTGCAATGGCAACACGCTGCTTCTCTCCCCCGGACAGGGTGGTGACCCGTTGAGACAGCAGCGGCCCCACCTGCAAAAGCTCCACAATCTCATCGAAATCCTGCACGTCACTGCGGCGATTGTAGAGCGTCGGAAGCAGAATGTTTTCCTGACAGGACAGGGTCGGAATCAGGTTGTAGGATTGGAAAATAAAACCGATCTTTTCCAGACGCAGCCGGGCGTAATCCCTGTCGTTTCGGATCAGGCTGCCGTTCAGCCAGTATTCCCCGGCGTCGTATCCCTCCACCAATCCGAGAATATTCAGAAGCGTGGATTTTCCGGACCCGGACTTGCCCAGAATGGTGACATAACTGCTGTTGGTAAGATGAAGATTCACATCCCGCAGTACCGGCCGGGTATATGCTTTCTGCAGATGGGTAAGACGAATGTCCAGCTCTTTCACGCCGTGTCACCGTCCTTGACAAACTGTCCATACCCCGCATCAAAGAATTGCCCCTCCGCAATTCCCGTGACGCTGACAAACTTGTCGTTGGCATACCCCCGCCCAACCTCGATTTCGGCCAGAAACACCCCGTCCTCCGTCACCTGTCGGACATACCAGGGTTCCTTCTCTCCCGCCGTTTTTTGGTACAGGCACGCCTTCGGCAGGACAAGGGTCTGCAAATACACATTGCCGGTGTCAAGGTACATTTCTTCTACCGTCTGGTTCAGGAAATACGCATCCGACGAAATTTGCAGGAAAACACGGGTCGTCCCGTCGGCATTGCGAATGGAGGCTACATCCGCCAGCTGCACACTTTCGCTGTCCTGTGTCGAGAGAGCCTTTGCATATTGCAGGGAAAGAAGCGTACCGGGTGAAACATCACACACCAGCACCACAGGCTCCGCCTGCTGTATCTTCAGGTACGCATTGCTGCTATTGAATGCCTGAATCTCCGCAATCAGGCCGGAGCAGTCCGCAATGACCGGCTCACCTTGATAGAGTCCCAGCCGTTGGCCCTCCCGAATCTCGTCTCCGACGGCCACCTCCCAGCGAATGAGGGCCGGCTCCCGCTGCGTCAGTTCCATATATCGGTAGCTAAAGGACCGGAATGTGCCGGTTACGGCGACGCTTTCCTTCATATCGATTCGCTCTGCGGCGGCAATGGAACCATAGGCGGTTTCCACAAAAACGGGAGGATCGGGGGCAACGTATTCCCTTTTCTCGCGGTTGGAGATTTCATAGATAAGGCCAAGCGGCGCCGCCAGCAAGGCCAGAATCAGCACCCAGAACAGGCATTTTGTAATTTTGGATAGGACTTTCAACACGGATACCCCCTATTCTGCTTTTAAATAGTCCGCAATTTGTACCTGCGTCGATTGATAGGCAAAAATCAGGCTGAACACGACGGTAAGCGTCAGGCTGCACACCGCAAACATTCCGACGGAATAGGGACTGACCGTCAGCGTAAAGGTCCGCCAGGTCCCGGTATCGTCGAGGATATGCTCGTAGATGACCTTATACGTCAGTGCAAGCGTGAGCACCAGCCAGATGGAAGCAAGAATATTGGCCGCCATTACCAGCAGACTCTCATAAAGGAACTGCCGGATAATGCTCCATTTCGACGCGCCCAAGGCCCGGCGGACGCCAATTTCAAATTTTCTGTCGTTGAGGGCGTTGGAAAGGCTGGAATACAGATTGATTCCCAGAATAATCAGCAGCGCAGTCGTAATGACCTGCTTCAGTCCGATCTCACTGCAAATACGTTCCAGCGCCTGATCCTGCTTTGCATAAACCGCAAAAATATTGGAAGTAATGCCAAGTGAACGCAGCAGCGCATCCACCTGCTCCGGCGCTGTGGAATAAAAGGCCATCGTCGGCGTGTACCAGTTCATATGCGGATAGGCGGCACGGCCAAAATCCGCAGCGCTGAAGGCAATGGAGGGCAGCATTTCGGCCTCAAAGCGCAGACCGTCTCCGTCCTCCCGAACGGTCAGCGGCTCCCCGCTTGAGATGGTTCCGACCACCGTAAATTCCCCGCGAAACGGCTCGTTGACCAGCTTCCCCTCTGCGTCATGGTAGCCGCTGAGACTCAGCGAAAAAAGGTTTCCTTTTGCTTCCAGCCCAAAGAGGGCATAAAGTCGTTCGTCGATCAGAATTTCGCCGCTGTGCAGGTGGTAATCCGGATGCTCTTTCCCGTCCAGCCACCGAACCTGCGCCTCCTTTTCCCCCACGCAATACAGACTCCACGCGTGGGCTGGGACGGAAACGGCGCATACCTGAAACGGCTCCAGTTCTTTGCCGTCCTCCGTCTGCAGGCGGCTATCCCGGCTGCGAAGGGAGCCAAAGATGGCATTGTCAAAATACAGGCTGGACTGATTGCCGTAATCGGCGGCTTTTTCCCGGAGCATCTGCACAAACGCCGGGCTTTTCAGCTTCTGATCTGCTACGACAACCACATTTCTGTCCCGGCTGAAGGTTTCCTTATAGGCGTTATACAAAGAGGAGTCCGTCCAAACCAGATAGCCCAGCAAAAGGGAAAAAGACAGGATGATGGTAACCGACAGCAGCGCATAGCTTCTCAGGGTGCGTCCAACCATCATGATCGCGTGCCGGAGAATGGAATGCGGCATTCTTTTCATGATTTCCGCCAACCTTCCGGAATTTCCTCCATCCAGTTCAGCTCCATCACTTCGCCGCTAAAATCATGGTAGTATTCCCCCACATCCACACCCAGAAAAGCCAGGCAGTAGGTATCCCACATCCGGTTATACCGGGAAATTTTGCAGGGAATCGCCATGGTATCTTCCGCTCCGGTGGAGGCGCGCACATAATCGACATACACGGTGCCGGTCATGCTCATCTCATATTCCCGGAACCGTGCGCTGTACAGATAGAGCGTCATGCTCACATTGGAACCGCTGTCCATTCTGATTGGATCCCTGCCGTTCCAGAAATACTCCATGCTGGTTGCGGAAGTATTGGTAACCCGGGCGCCGAGAAGCTCCGCCGGTGTGCCGTCGGCGAAGCGCAGTCCGGTAAGCAGGATGTCCTCCTCTACCCGAAAACGGATAGCCTCGTCCACTTTCATGTAGCCTTCGGCGTAAGGGCTGTCACCGGACGCGCCCAGAATTGCCACCGTTTCCAAAGCAACCCCCTTCCCGGACTTGCCGCTGCTCTCGGGAGCGCTCGCATGAAAACGCCACTGCCCCAATTCCACATGGTAGGACTGTCCCCCGACGGAAACATCAATGGCTTCAACGGTTTCGTCCACATAGCTCTGCTGGTCAAACAGGAGATTGACCGTGTAGGCGTTCGCCTCCGTCACCTTTTGTGACGCCTGCTGCATATAACCGTCCAGATATTCCTGAAACCGCGTGCTGTATGGCTCCACATAGGTTTCCATGAGCGCCTTGTAGTCCTGCTCCCCAGCCTGGTTGTTCTGCACCAGAGAGGCATAGGCCTCTGCAGCACAGCGCGCATCGCTGCTCTGCTGACCGAGCGTTTGTAAATCCGTGCAGTGCATGCACAGATAATGGTACGGCTGCTGCCCATCCAGATTGTAGCTGCTGGTTTCCTGATTCCATGCAATATGCTGGAATTCTTCGCTGCGCTCCGTTACCCTGACTTCACATTTTGTTTTGCCGGGGAAACTTACCTGAATCTCCTCCGGGCGGAAACTCCCCTTCGTGATGATGTCAAACGCCGCACCGTTGTAAACTGCATCCGGGTAAAAATCACAGTCCTGATTGTTCAGGGAAAAATAGACCTCCCGCTCCGGATCTGCTTCAAGCAACGGCTCCTGAGAATAGGGCTTCAGCTGAGGCCAGGCGGACGGGTCATAAGAGACTGCCTCCGTAGCAAGGGAGATACTGGGTTCTGACGTTGATGCAGGCTGCGTTTTCTCTGCGGATGGCTCTGTCGACACCGGTGCGGTTGTACACCCGGCGACGGTGGCAGCCAACATCAGGCAGCCAAGCCATACTGCTATGCTTTTCCAGGTCTTTCGCATCATAAAATTACCTCCTGTCACATTGTTTTGGATGAATCTGTAGGGAACATCCCGGCAGTTTCCACTGCCGGGATGTAGTTATAATAGATTACTTCCAATCAATCGGTAGTTATGCGAGGCTTGTATCAATCACAGATGTAATTACATTTGCACAACCACTGGGGGCAAACGTAAATGAACCGCTTGTAAGGGTTACTGGAGTCTGAGCAAGTTTCTGCACATAGTAACTTCCAGTGTATCCATAACCAGTGGTTGTAGCACAGTAGGAACCTGAATAGTTAGTAGCTTTAAAAGTGTAGGTATCTCTAAAGTAGATATTAGCGCTATAAGAAGATCTTACAGAAACCTTTTCTCCTGCGGCATTCAAACGAGAAACGTAGGATGTCCACAAAGTATTGGAGAAACTAACCTTGTAGTAGCATCCACCAAACGTATGGGAGCTGTTTTTGCTAATCTGCACTGCAGAACTTGTAATTGCAATAGAACGTGAAGTCGTGGAACTGTTTCTCGTAACAACGGCAGCATACGATGTACCGTCATTTTCAGTCCAATTTTGGGTCCCCGTAACAGCGAAAGCGGTGAGGCCAAATGAACACACTAAAACCACCGCCAGCGTTAAGGACAGCACGCGCCAAACAAGCTTACCCTTCATGGAATATCCTCCTTTATTTATCTTGATTGCTGACTACATGCGACCTCAAGGAATCAACTCACCTAAGCCCTGAATTCAGGGCTAGCAATAAAACTCTGGCCAAAGTTTCACTGCTGGTCTGCTTACTAAACAAATGCCGGCCAAGCATTTATTTACTACTAGTTTTGCGGTGGTCATTAACTTAGCATCATGTTAGCAAAACTTAAGAGGAATTACAAGGTTGCAAACATGAAACCGCAAAAAGACGACATTAATGGTAACGGCAGTAGAATTCATGATTTCTGACTGATGTCAATCACATCTTAGATAGTCGCTAATCTGTTTTTTAAAATGCACGGAATTTGCAGCAGTGCAGGTATTGTTATACCGATTCCAATTGAAGCTGCCACTTGAACATTTTTGCGAGAAACCAGCAAAAAATAAACAACTGCGAATAAAGTAGTAAGTAGGCGCGCAATCGTCCCGAACACTTTGATTTCCGTTTTTGATAGTTTCCTTTCACATGAATCGATCGGGCTAAACAGAACAATTATGACAGTAGATACTGCAACAGCAGTAGATACAGGCCCAAGGTTTTTTATTCTAATTACCAATCTAATTAAGATAAGCGACACAACAATTATTCCACTTGAAGCCAAAAAACAAGTTTTAGGAGATTTTAGGTGGAACCCTCCGCTAAACTTACGTATAAACATAAATGGGACAATCATCACAACACTATTCGTTATCATGTTCATAATTGCCCCGTATACGACTGCTAATGTTATAGGCAACATACCAAACACTAAACTATAAACCGCATAGGCATATAAGGCTTTATCCTCGCTGTGAATTGTGCGATTTTTTATAAGCCAATCTGGAATTACATTGGATATCCACTTGATCATTTTACTTTTCTGAATTGCTCAATGCCATCTGGCATGGGCGGTTGGTACACCATTCCACAAGATGCAGTGTTCGCACAAATAAAAAGGACGGCACTCAAAAGCATAACACCAACTGTAGCCATTCGGCTGATAACGGCATTTATTACACTCTTTACTTTCATTAGTAGTATTACCCCCCAATAAATCATCCTCGGTATTCTGTTCAAAAATAATTTTATACTATAAACAGCAGAGATGCAATGCGTGGTGTATGAGATGCAAAAAAAGTTCATAAATTGAGTTGATTCGCCATGTTATGCCAGAAAACACATACCATTGCCGAATAAATCTGAAATACATAGATGGTCATTTTGTATTTTACGTTTTCTAGAGAACGATTCTAAAATAGTCCATTGCAATTTCGAACAATAATTGGTAGTATATAAGAGGTGATAAACATGGACTTGGATTATACTAATATTGGCTGTCGAATTTCAAAAAGGAGAAAATTTCTTGGAATAAACCAAATTACGCTGGCAACTCATGTAGGCATATCAAGCAACTATCTTTCCGGTATTGAATGCGGCAAAGAAAAGCCAAGCTTGGAAGTCTTTGTCAAATTATGCACAGTCCTTCAAGTGACACCTGACTACTTTTTAATGGGAAATATGTACTCAAGCAATGTTCCGCAAAATATCATCGATGGTTTGAAACTGTGCTCACAGGAAGATCTAGAGTTAGTTAATGCGCTAGTGCAACATATGGTGCAAAAACGCGGTTTGGAATGGAATCGTGACAATTTTGTATAATCATGATATAGCATGATTTAGTATGATTATAAACAGCCGGGAGGTGTCGGTTATGCGAATCCTGTTTTGCGATGATGATCCGCAAATTCCCCTGCAATTGCAGAAGCTTGTTTTGTCCTATTTCCAGCAAATCGGTGTCAAGACGCCGGACTGTGCCGCCTACACCAGCGGAGAGGCCCTGCTGCAGGCAGAAAGCCGCGCGGATATAGCCTTTCTGGATGTGGAGATGCCGGGCATCAGCGGAATTTATGTCGGAGCAAGGCTGAAAGAACGAAACCCGTACATTAAAATCATCATTCTGACATCCTACGCCGATTATCTGGACGAGGCCATGCGTTTTCAGGTCTTTCGTTACCTGTCAAAACCGGTTGATAAAAATCGCCTGTTCCGGAATCTGAAAGACGCGCTTTATCAGTACAACATGGACACCAGGGAATACCCGATCGAAACGGCAGATGCAATCTATATCCGCCGTGCAGAGGAAATTGTCTGTGTAGAGGCAGCTTCCCGGAAAACCCTGGTATATACATCCGACCAAACCTTTTCCTGTACAAAAAATATGGAATACTGGCGGGAAAACCTGACGCTGCCCTGTTTCTATTGCCCGCACAGAAGTTATATCGTAAATATGCGCTTTATCAGCAGCATTTCAAAGGACAGCATTTTCCTGAGATACCAGGCGAATGAAAAAACAGCCTACCTGACAAGAAGAAAATACACGGCATTCAAGGACGCCTATCTGCTATACTTAGAGAGTGTGAAATAATGGAAGAAATTGTGTGTTTTTTTATTCTTTTCGCTGTAGAAGCCGTGATTGCTTGGCTCTACGATATGTATCTGTTCCGTCAGAGGCGCAGCAGCACACACCTGTGGGTTTCCTTCACCGCCGCCTACTTGATTTTATTTTTTGTTTCAAGACTAGAAAATACAACGGTAAATTCTCTCTCTTTTCTTGCCTTGAACTGTCTGCTGATATGGCAAAATTACGCGTGCTCCATAAAGGGAGCCTTGCTGCACAGCGCTTTTCTAACCTTTATTATGCTCATGTCTGAGGTCTTGGTTGCCTTAGTCATCAGCACCTATGGGTATGCGTTTTCCGCATATACCTACGATCGCTCCGTTCGAATTGCCCTGATTGTTTTCAGCAAACTCCTGTATTTTGTCCTGAGTATTGTTGGGGCACGCATCTTTTCACCGCACAAAAATACAACCGAAGATCCCAGCGGGATGATGGTTTTCTATGGTCTGCCGCTGATTTCCGTCGCATTCGCCATTGCAATTATCCACATCGGGATGACTTCAGGCACCAATGCCGGAAGTACCTTGATTATGGCGCTGGCTGTGTCCGTTCTGCTTCTTGTGAATCTGTTATTCATGGTACTATATAACCGGCAGCAAAAGATGGCGGAAGAAAATATGTCCATTCAACTCAGCTTGCAGCGCGATCAGGCGGACAGGCTTTACTATGAATCCCTTCAAAAGCAATACAACAGCCAACGCATTCTGATTCATGATATCAGGAACCATTTGCAGGTGATTGATGCCTTTGCCCGCCATCAGCAGACGGAAAAGATCTCGGAATATATCCTCTCCATGGACGCGACACTTCGCCCGCCGGAACAAATCAGTCTTTGTGATCACCCAATTTTAAATGCCTTACTGCTGAACTTTCAGAAGCAGTGTCTGAATGAAAACGTCGCGTTTTCCTGCGATATACGTGCAGAAACCTTGCAATTCATGGACCCCACCAGCATGACCGCCCTGTTTGGCAATCTGTTGTCCAACGCTCTGGAAGCGGCGGCCGAATCGCAGGAGCGGCAGATTGAACTGTGTGTACGGCGAATTCATGAGCAGAATGGTATCGTTGTTTCTGTTGAAAATTCCTGTGACCGTCCGCCGGTGGCAAATGGTTTCGGCGGGTACATCTCAAAAAAGAAAAATTCTGCCTGTCATGGGATCGGGCTGAAAAGCATTGAAAGAGTGGTGAAAAAATACGCCGGAACGCAGACAATGCACTATGATCCGGCAGCGCACACCTTCCATCACGTGATTCATTTTGGCGCAAAATGTGCAGCAGAGGAAAGCCATACAGGAAAACTGTGACGTTTTCTTTTAGAGACACGCTCCGTGAGGTGCCTGGCTTTATGCATATATTGCTTTTAGAAGAGAGAAAACACTCGCATGAAATCTATGGTCAACCGGATGGTAGCAAACACAATGATTAAATACCTACTTAAATTTGTGAAAGAAAAGGAACACGCAAGAACATTATTGGACGGAGCTCTTTTTATGCGACCAGCCTGTTACTACCACCGCCTAGAGCTTGGACAAGGTGACACACGTGAAGCCGCCCTATCCCATAAATCCTGCATTTTTAGACATTGTACTGTCCCCCATTTATTGCATGTACGCAGTGGCGGAACATGACATCTATAATGGTGCTACCGTGATTTCCGCAAAATGCATCCAGGATTTTAAGTGTAAAGATGGCTACATTGTAGTTGTTGGCTTCGACGAGTTTGAAGGCAAGCTCAAATCGCTTAATAGCAATGGTTATGAGGTCGATGCGGGATTGGTGGACTATCATTACCTTGCACATTCCGATACAAAAAAGCTGCTAACAGAGAATTCCGTTAGGAATCTGTTTGTAAAGCATCCCACATTTTCTTATCAAAAAGAATTTCGTATCGCTGTCACAAAACAGCTCTATAAGCCTGGAGAACCGCCCGTAGATTCTATAACATATCATTTCCCGCATGGACTTTCACCCGATAAAGCGCAAATGATCCCTGTTTCACATTTGAAGCAAGAAGGCCACGATTATATCATTCAGCTCAGCAAATAGAGTATGGAAGGCAAAGGAGGTAATCGTATGGATGGCCAGAGCCGTGAGAAATTCTGGAATACACTATGCTCATTAAGCGGAACTGATATCAAGCAAGACGAAGGCGATTACGGCTCATTTGTTAAGTTGTCCAACTACACAAAGATTGCCGCGAAACACTTGGAGCGTACACCGATTAGTTGGCTATTCGCGGAATCAATGGTACGAAACTTGTGGATTTAATTTTGAAATATTACAGCCAACTTGGTGAGAAATATCAGAAATTGATTCCGCTAAGGACGGTGTATATCCCTTCCCTCGAAAAAAGTTGTAGCAACAGAATATAATAAGCTACTTGAAAGATTGTTATTAGCTCAGTTATCCTATCCAGAAACAAGAGAAAAGAGGAATACCATGACTCAGCAATTTACAGCATCTGTATTGGCATCTTATGCAACGTTAAAAAGCTTATCAGACTGCAAAAAATATCAAGGACCTTACCAGATATTAAGAGAATTCATACGATATATCGTCATTTCTGAATCCCTGCATAGTTTTACTTCAGTTGAAATGAAAAATCTTCTTGCCAAGCATTTCGGATTTTCCATTCCTGAAGCGGTTGTAAAAACGTCACTAAAAAATATGAATGGGGTATCACTCGATCATGGTACATACAGTGTTTCCAGCTCGGAGCTTGACTCCAATTCGATATTTCGGGACAAGAAGAAAGAAGCCGACGATTACGAATCATGTATAATTCAGCAACTAGCAGAGTATATTTGCAACCGAACCGGAAATTTACATATTAACGACGAACTGCTAACAGAAGAACTGACTCGTTTTTTGACCGAAGATGTTTCACCCAAATCTGGGAAATACACAGACCTTATCGGGGAGTTTATTCTTACACATTCCGATGATAAAAACTTACAGGATGGGTTGGATAGAATCCGCGAAGGAAGTATTCTTTATATGGGGCTATGTTATAACATCAGCGAAACCGGTAGCATTACAAAACCATTAACGCTTTACTTGGGAACAGAGGTTCTTTTTAGTCTTGCCGGGTATAATGGGGAGATTTTTCACCAGTTTGCCTGTGACTTCTTTGAGCAAGTCCGCTCAGCGAACACGGGTACAACGTCCAAAATTGTGCTCCGCTATTTTGCCGATATAAAAAGAGAAATCGATGATTTCTTTAATATAGCCCGTGAAATAGTGGATGGAAAACATTACCGTCTACTCGACAAGCCTGCTATGAAGGCAATAACTAATGGCTGTAAGACATCCGCTGACGTTGAAGTTAAAAAATCTGACTTTTATCACCTCTTGCAATTCTCTTTTGGCATTACTGAAGATCCAAACGATGACTATTATGGAGAGGAGTTCTTTTCAAGCAATCTGGAAAGTTTTGACTACGAGGACGAGACCGACAAGGACAAGAAAAAAGAGCTTGCTGTTAAATTAATCAGTCATATCAATAAACTTCGTGGTGGAAACAGTTTTAACAATGACATTGAGTCAGAATACCTTATTGTAACAAATGCAAAAGCCACGCTGCTTATCTCAAAAGAGCAGTCAGACATAATTAAAGAATCAAAGAAACTGGACCATATTTGCAATTTTGCAGTTTCTCTAGATAGAATAACCAGCCTGTTGTGGTACAAGTTGGGAAATGGATTTGCTCGCAAATCTATACCCTCCAGTATAACTGCCGTATTAAAAGCGCGAGTGGTCTTATCCTCAAGTATTGCAAAAAACGCTGAAAAAGCCTTTTCTGAAACCAAAAAGCAGTTTGAAGCTGGTACACTATCAGAAAGTCAAGTTGCAGCACGCATTATTACTCTTAAAAAGAAACCATCTCTTCCTGAAGAGTTGTCGGGCGATAATATTGAAGAAATAATGGATTTCTCTCCTGAGTACTTGTGCAGATTTGAGGAAGAATTCAAAAATAATCAGGATACAATAAAAGAAAAAGATGCACTTATCGAATCAATCAAAGCAGATTCGCTAAAAGTATTGCTTGAGAGAAATTCAGCCATCGCATCAAAAGATGGAATAATTGAGGAACTCAGAGCAGATGCCATTTCTAAAGACGAGATAATTCAAGGAAAAAGCGATGAAAATGCCAAGATTTCCAAAGAGCTAAAGCGATATCAACTTAAGGAAGCAGAGGAAAACCGGCGTAGAAGGCGGAGAACAAACATTTTAAAATTCTCGTTGAGTGTTCTTTGGAAAATTGGACTAATTGCAGTAGTAACCGTCGGAGGAACGTTGTTAGAAAATAAATATCATTCAAAAATACCGATCTATATCAGTTCTTCTGTTGGCATATTGGGCGCTATTCTTACAGTGCATTCTGCGTTTAGGTCTGACAAGGAGAAGTACTTTCCGACGCAAGGCAACACCGATGGTAGTGTGCAAAGCACAGATGTATTTGAAGCTGAAAATGCGGAAGACAGTATTGAAGCAAAAACATAAGGATTACAGCCCACCGATCAGACGACCGGTGGGCTGCGCCGCTTTTATTCCGTTAATCTTCCAACCGATTGCTCCGCCGTCCCCTTAAGATATTTCTCAATCCTACCGCCCAGCACCAACTGCACATACTCCAGTGGCCTATTATAAATCAGCCGATCTAAGTCTGAACATTGGCGCATAGTGTCCGCAAGCTCTTTTTCTGCTACAGCCGTATCAATCGCAACTACATCCCCATCCGCAAGCCGCAGCTCCACACATGCCGTATCCAGATTGAACTCGCAGGAAACAATTTCTCCATCTTTTTACCCCTCCCAAATACACACGGTTCCGCCTCTTGAAGTCGTCACTATGTACAACTACCATCCCCGCCTTTTGGCCAAATCCAACATAGAAGAACAGTATTTCTCCCACTGTGTCAATGATGTCAGCAACGGGTCGCCCTCTCGGATACGCAGCGTACGGCGGATTTCCTTGGGGATCACAATTCTTCCAAGATCGTCAACCCGACGAACAATACCGGTTGCTTTCATGTTTTCTTCTCCTTTTTTGGCTCACTGATGCCATTTCTTCCGGTAGCAGTATTTGCAGGAAAAGGGGAAATATGTAATCCCCTGGACCCTGGAAAAAATGGAAAAAAAGCGCTGCGGAATCTCCGCGGCGCCAAAGGTTTTGACCCGATTTTTCCAATAACCGCTCCTTCCCCGGGGCTTTCCGGCACCTATCGGGGCGCCGCTTCCCGCTGGAATCTCCCTGTCTGTGCGGCAAGAGGCAGGCACTTCCCCTCTAGGAGGCCGGGGCGCGGTTACTCCCCGTCGTGCTTTTCCAAAGCTTTTTCCAGCACCCGGCGGAAAGCCGGAAGGGACCGCCGGATCATTTCCGGGTCCACACAATAGCATATCCGGAAATACCCCGGGCATCCGAAGCCGTCTCCGGGGACCAGGAGCAGATCCTCCTCCTTTGCCAGGTCCGAGAACGCCTGTGCATCCCCTCCCGGCGCCTGAATGAACAGATAAAACGCGCCGTCCGGCTTGGGCATCCGATAGCCCATTTCCGTCAGGGACGTATAAAGCATCCGGCGATTGGCATCGTAACGCTCCAGATCCGGCCGCAGACCGGTGCAGCGCGCGATCACCTTCTGCCAGAGGCTGGGCGCGCAGACATGCCCGCAGGCACGCGCCGCCCCCGCAATGGCCGCATACAGCTCCGCGCTGTTGTGGGCATACTGAGGAACATAAATGTAGCCGATTCGCTCGCCGGGAAGGGAGAGCGACTTGGAATAGGAATAGCAGACAATGGTATCCGGGTAAATCGTGGGGATAAAGGGCACCTCCACCCCATCGTAAGCCAGTTCCCGATAGGGCTCGTCGGCAATGATGTAGATGGGATGGCCGAACGCCTCCGACTTTTCCTTCAGAAGGCTTGCCAAGGCCTGCAGCGTCCGGCGCGTATAAACCGTACCGGAGGGGTTGTTGGGCGAATTCAGAATGATGGCGGCAGTCTGGGGCGTCAGCATGGCCTCCACCGCCTCCAGCCGAATCTGGAAGTCCGGCACATCCGGCGCAACCACCCGGAACGTGGCTCCTGCTGCCCGGACAAAGGGCGCATACTCCGGGAAATACGGCGCAACCGCCAGAATCTCCGCCCCCGGCACAGCCAGCGCGCGAAACACCGCCACCAGCTCCGGCGCGGCTCCGCAGCCCAGGAAAAGATCCTCCCCCCGCACGCCGGCCTGATAGCGGGCGTTCAGGTCCTCCGCAATGGCCTGCCGCGTCTGCATATCTCCCACGGCCGAGGTGTACCCATGAATCTGCAGGGAGTCCGTATCCTCCAGAATATCCCGGATCGCCTGCTCCACCTGCGGCGGAGCGGGAATGGAGGGATTTCCCAAAGAATAGTCAAATACATTTTCCTTTCCCACAACGGAAGCCCGGCTGCGTCCGTATTCAAACAATTCCCGGATACACGACCGGTTGGTCCCCAAAGCGTAAGCCTCCGGATTAAACATAGCGAACCATGCGCTCCTTTCCCTTTAAAACCGCCTGAGCGGCGCTGTTTTTTCTCTCAGGATTTCTTTTTTCTGCGGCATCCGTCCCGGTCAAAAAACGCAATGACTACACCGCTGACCGCCAGCCAACTCACCGCCGCCAGGGCGATCTCCCACACGACACACTTCAGCGCCAGCATCGCCATATCCATCAGCTCCATCTTCTGAAAGCCGCTGCAAATAATGGCCATCACCACGGTGAGCACAAGACCCAGAGCGGCCCAGGTAATCCCGCCCACCTTCTGGGTAAACCGCCACGCCTCCACGCTGGACATTCCCCAGAACGTCCGGAAGCCGAAGGAATAGTTTGCCTCCTTGGGCGGCGCCAGGAAATAAATCAGCCCCAGCCCCAGCAGCACCAGCGGCCCCAAAAGCACGACCGTGCGCAGAAGCGTCCCCACTCTGCCCAGGGTGTCCGACAGATTGGGAAGCAAATTTGTCAAGTCAAAGTCATTGAGCAGGGACTTCAGCTTGTCCACGCTGAAGCCGCCCGACATAGAAAGCTGCACCATCACGCCCATGATTGCTCCTTACTTTTTCTCCAGAAACAGTTTGATCTCATGGATGAATCCGCTGACATCCTGAAAGTTTCTGTACACCGACGCAAAGCGGATATACGCCACCTCATCCAGGGGCTTCAGCCGCTCCATCACCATTTCTCCGATTTTTTCCGTACTGACCTCCCGGTCCAGGGAGTTCTGGATGGACTGTTCGATCTCCGTTGTAATCCGGTCCAGATCGTTGCCGTCCACCGCGCGCTTGTCAAAGGCGCGCATCATGCTGTTGTATATCTTGTTCCGGTCGAAGCTCTGCCGCGAACCGTTGCGCTTCACCACAATAATCGGCAGGCTTTCCACCATCTCATAGGTCGTAAAGCGGCGCTGGCACCCCAGGCACTCCCGCCGGCGGCGGATGCTCAGTCCGTCATCGGAATGGCGGGAATCCACCACCTTGCTGTCCTGCTCACCGCAAAAGGGACATTTCATAAAATCGCTCCCCTTACCTGTCACAATTTGCATTGATTATACCAGAATAGAGCCGAACTGTCCAGTATTTTTTCCTTTTGCTTGCCATAGCTGGAAAAATAGGGTACAATAGGGGCATACTTTTCCCTGGGAGGTCATTATGAAAAAAAATGTTCTCTGGGCCGTGTGGGCCGGTCTTTTCTGTATATGCGCGGCGCTGGGCTTCCTTCCCAATCCGGAAGGGTTCTTGGGCGGCCTTATGACCCTGCTCGCCGTTCTCTTCTTTCTCCCCCCGGCTCTTCTGCTGTGGCGCAGCCGCTCCGAATCGGAGCGCATTGCGGTGCGTCTGATAAGAAATCTTGCGCTGGTGTCCCTGGGGCTGACCCTGGCGGGTCTCCTGGCGAACGTCGCATCGGTGCTTGGCTCCGAATTGCTGGGCAACGTGCTGCACGGCGTGCTGGGCATCGTCTCCGTCCCCATGTTCTGCGGGCGCGTCTGGGCCATCAGCCTGTTTGGTTGGGCCTGCCTGCTCATGGCCAGTCTGATCCTGCTGCGAAACGGGCGCAAGGCTTCCCGCTGCTCTCAGGATTCCCGGAAAACCGGGAAATAACGCAAAAGCGGCATCCGATTCCGGATGCCGCCTCTTCTGATCTTCTTACCCTCTGATCCGCTTGCTTTCCACCTGATCGATCAGATACCGCCCGGTAGCTGCCATCAGCTTCATGGCAGGCTCCCACAGCTCCTGGGGCATCTTCGCCAGGAATTCATTCGCCTCATAGGTAAATTCGCCCTCGTAATCGATCTGCCCCAAGGCCTCCGTAATGCTCTGCCAGTCCAGGTCCTCCACAAAGGGCATGGTATGGCAGTCCCGGCGGTAGTCCACGTCGTGGACATGGAGCGCCTTCAGCCGCGTCTTTCCCATCATCCGGATTGCCTGGGCAGGGTCCACCCCCACCAGGCCGCAGTGTCCAATATCCAGGCAGCCCTCCACCCACGGGCTGTCCACCGCATCCAGCAGCGCACAGAATTCCTCCGGCTGGGAGCAGACGCTGTCGGTAATGACGCCGCGGTGGGAATCCCACTGCCACATGTTCTCTGCGCACACGCGGATATTCCACCGCTCACAGTAGGGAATCAGCCGGCGGTAAAGGGCGACGGACGCGTCAAACAGAGCCTTTTTATTGCTGACCCAGGGCAGATGCTGCACCGGGTGCACCACAATCCGGGGCACCCCCAGAATCGCGGCAATTTCCATGGAGCGGCAGATGCTCTCAAAGGCCGCCGTGTCAAACGGCTCCTCTCCCCGGGTCGTGGGGAAAGGCGCATGGGCCTGGCAGAAGGTAACGCCGATCTGTCCGGCAGCATCCCGAATCTTCAGGGCCTTCTCCCGCCAATCCGCCCCCGCCCAATGGGCGGAATAATCAAAAAGGGAAAAATCCGCGCAGTCAAATCCGGCGCTCTTAATCAGCGCAAGGGCCGGAATGTGCCCCAATCGATCCGCAAGGACCTCCGTAGGAATGACGAGCCGCATAATGCATATCCTCCTGCTGTTTTTCTTTATCGTACCATAGGTCCTTCCGGGATGCAACAAACTTTTGGAAAGAAAGGCAGTCGACATCCCATGCTTTCAAAAAGTGAAAGCATGGGCTTTTCTCTGATATATTTTGGGAATCCTGGCAGAAATTATTGAAAAAGCATTGAAAATTCCGAAAAATTGTGGTAGTCTGTAGAGAGATAAGGGGGAAAATTTATGCGTCGAATAAAGGCTCACACACCATATGCATACCGGATTCTGATCACTATCCTGCTATTTCTGTTTGTTGTATCTATATATACCGTGCCTTTTTTCCTAGTAATTCGATGGCAAACGCCTTCGCAACCTCGTACCATCACGCGTACCCTCATGACTGTTATCGTGTGTTCTTATGGGACAGAGGTATTCTACGCCGTCTTTGCATGTCTTATCGTCTCCGCCCTCGCTGGTACGCTTTTCCTCTGGCTCAGCAAGCCGCGCATAGCCATGCCTTTCGTTTGCATCCTGCTTTTGGCAACGTTGCTGCCGATTTTCCGACAAACAATGGGAGGAATGGAGCCCGGCACCACTGTCGATCTTATCCGAAGCCCCGGCTATTATATTCTCTGGCTGGAGGCAATCGCCAGCATTGTTCTGACCGCTCTTGCAATCAAAGCAACACCTTCCAATCCTTGTGAAAAAGGTATGGCTCCTGGCATTATGAACGCTGAGGAATTGAAGCGGTATAAGGAACTGCTTGATATGGGCGCCATTACACCGGACGAATTTGAGCATAAAAAGCAGGAGATTTTAAGCCGATAGACCTATATTAACAAACCCGCGGCCCGAGATAGTCACATCCCGGGCCGCAGCAATTATCAGCGCACCAAAAATGATTCTTTGAAACAGAAGCGCCGCTGGGAAAGGTTCCCGGCGGCGCTTTTTTGCAATATGCTTACTTCTTGTCGGCCATTTCCTTCAGCGCATCCTTGCGGCTGAAGTTTGCCCGGCCCTTCTCGTCGAAGCCCATGAACTTCACCCAGGTCATGTCGCCCAGGTTCAGCACATCCTCGACCTTCTCCACGCGCCGGTTCTCCAGCTTGGAGATATGCACCATGCCGTCGTGGCCCGGCGCAATCTCTACAAAGGCACCGATGGGCAGAATGCGCACCACCTTGCCATAGTAGAGCTTGCCCACCTCGGGGACAAAGCAGATGTCGTCGATCATCTTCTTAGCAGCATAGGCCGCAGCGGAATCCACGGCGGAAATGAACACGGAACCGTCGTCCTCAATGTCCACCTTCGCACCCGTTTCCGCGCAGATCTTCTGAATGGTCTTTCCGCCGGAGCCGATCACCTCACGGATCTTCTCCTCGGGAATCTTCATGGAAATCATCTTAGGCGCAAACTCGGAAACCTCGGTCCGGGGCGCGGGAATACACTTGAGCATAACCTCGTTCAGAATCTCCAGGCGAGCCTTCCGGCAGCGCTCCAGCGCGTCGGCAATAATCTCCATGGTCAGGCCCTTATTCTTCAGGTCCATCTGGATGGCCGTAATGCCCTCCGTCGTACCGGCGACCTTGAAGTCCATCTCGCCGTGGAAATCCTCCACGCCCTGAATGTCGGTGAAGGTTCTCCACTCCCCGGTCTCCTGATCGGAAATCAGGCCGCAGGAAATACCGGCAACGGGCCGCTTGATCGGCACGCCTGCATCCATCAGCGCCAGGGTGGAGCCGCAGATGGAGCCCTGAGAGGTAGAGCCGTTGGAGGACAGAACCTCGGACACCACGCGGATCGCGTAGGGGAACTCCTCCACGCTGGGGATCACGGGCAGCAGTGCCTTCTCGGCCAGTGCGCCGTGTCCGATCTCCCGGCGGGAGGTGGAACGGGCCGCCCGGGCCTCGCCGGTGGAGAAGGAGGGGAAATTGTAGTGGTGGATATAGCGCTTGGTTTCCTCGGGGTAGATGGTGTCCAGCTTCTGGGCTGCGGACAGGGTGTTCAGGGTGCAGATGGACAGCACCTGAGTCTGGCCGCGGGTAAACAGGCCGGAGCCATGCACCCGGGGCAGCACGCCAACCTCCGCATCCAGCGGACGGATCTCATCCATGCCGCGGCCGTCCACGCGCTTGCCGGCCAGCAGCCACTTCTTAACGACCTTCTTCTGCATCTTGTACAGGCAGACGTCGATGTTGATGTCAAAGTCTTCATACTTCTCCGCGAACTTGGCGGCGAAGTCTCTGCGGGCAGCCGTCAGGCGCTCCTCGCGGATGTTCTTGTCGTCCGTATCCAGCGCGAACTCGATCTGATCCATGCCGTAGCTGCACAGATCGTCCAGCAGCTCATGGTTGACGGCGGCCTTTTCAAAGGTAAACTTGGGCTTGCCGATCTCGGCCACGATGGAGTTGATGAACTTCACAATCTCCATGTTGGTCTCGTGGGCCAGGCGGATGGCCTCCAGGACCACGGATTCCGGCGCTTCGTTGGCCTCGGTCTCGATCATGACCACCTTTTCAAAGGTGGAGGCGATGCAGACGAAGCAGTCGGCAGCCGCACGCTGGTCGGCGGAGGGGTTGATAATATACTCGCCGTTCAGGTGGCACACGTTGGTGGTTGCCACGGGTCCGTTCCAGGGCACGTCGGAGGAAGCAATGGAGATGGAAGCGCCCAGGCTTGCCACGATCTCCACGGGGTTATCGTAGTCATTGGCCAGGACTGTGCAGGTCACCACCACATCGTTGCGCAGCTCCTCGTCAAACAGGGGACGCATGGGCCGGTCGATGATACGGGAGTTCAGGATGCCCCGCTCGGAGGGCTTGCCCTCCCGGCGATTGAAGGAGCCGGGGATTCTGCCCACGGCGTACATCCGCTCCTCAAACTCGATGGTCAGGGGGAAGTAGTCAATGCCGGGCTTGGGGTCCGGGGAGCAGGTAACGGTGGTCAGGACCACGGTGTCGCCGTAACGGCAGATGCACTCCGCATCGGCCAGCTCCGCCACCTTGCCGGTCTCGACCGTAAAGGGACGGCCGCCAATCTCCATCTCATAGATCTTGTGATTGGGGTATGTCTTTCTGGTAATCATGGAAACCTCCTTAAAAATGTGAAAATGTGTCCCGGGAGGTTTAGCACTTGAAACTGCGGCCGATAATCAGCCCCACTTTCAACTGCTAAAGCAACTCCCGACTCTGGAAAAAGGGCGACGGATACCGTCGCCCTTCCAAATTACTTACGGATGCCCAGCTTGGCGATGATGGCGCGGTAACGGTTGATGTCCTTCTTAGCCAGATAATCCAGCAGATTGCGGCGCTTACCAACCATCATCAGCAGACCGCGGCGGGAGTGGTTGTCATGCTTGTGTACCCGCAGATGATCCGTCAGCTCGTTGATACGGGCGGTGAGGATTGCGATCTGAACCTCGGGGGAGCCGGTGTCGCCCTCGTGGGTTGCGTTGTCCAGGATGACCTGGGTCTTCTTTTCCTTCTGAATCATGATGTGTTCCACCTTTCGATTTGATTACCCGCAAGCCAAGCAGAGGCCCAGTGGTATGCCCTGTGGGCGTTATCCCGCTGCTGAGCAAGGGGCGCAGATACACCTGCCGTCGGCAGGCTCCGTTATCATATCATGAGTTTTCCCAAATGTAAAGGAAAACTTTCATCTGCTTTGAAAGAAATTGCGGACTTCCTCCGCATTCCTCTGAATTTCCTCCCGGAGAGTCTCCAAACTTGAGAATTTCCGCTCCGGTCTGAGAAAGCTGTAAAACTCCAGCGTGATGCTCTGTCCGTACAGATCGCCATGGAAATCCAGTATCCACGGCTCCACGGTCACCTTGTGTCCGTCCACCGTGGGCCGGGTGCCTACATTGGTCACGGCGCAGTACCGCTCTCCATTCACCCTGGCCCGGCAGGCATACACGCCGAACCGCGGCGGCACAAGCTCCGGCGGCAGCGCCAGATTCGCCGTAGGTATGCCGATGGTCCGTCCGATGTGCCGTCCGGAAACCACCGGGCCGGTCAAAAGGTACGGATGGCCCAGAAAGCGCACCGCCCTGTCCATGTCTCCCGTCTCCAGGCAGCTGCGGATATAGGTGCTGGAAATCCGGACCCCATCCAGGGTCTGCTCCGGAACCACCCGGCAGAAAAGCCCCTCCGCCCGGCAATATTCCGAAAGCCTGGACGCATCCCCCGCACCGGCCCAGCCAAAGCGGAAGTCATTCCCGCAGACAAACCCCGCCGCGCCCTGCTCTGTCAGCCTTTTCAGGAAAACGTCCCAGGCCATGTGAATGGTTTCCTCGTTCACCTGCAGCGGGAAGATTTTCTCCACGCCGTACTGCTCCAGCAGGAGCTGACGGTCCCGGGGTGTTGTCAACAATCCCGGAGGGTCCTTCACGAAAAGGCTCTGCGGATGTGCATCAAAGGTGATGGCAGCGGGGTGAGCATGGTGCAGCTCGGCTGCCTGACGGCACTGGGTCAGCAGCGCCTGATGCCCCCTGTGTACGCCGTCGAAGAAACCCAGGGCCACAATGTATTTTTCCATTTTCACATATCCTATATCTCAAAAAAACTTTTCACCGTCTCCATGACGCCGTCCTTCACCTGTCCGAGCATTAGGAACGTCCCCTCCGGATCATAGGCCCGGTACAGCCCCTCCGGAAGCCCTATGCTGAAGGTGTTGCCGTTGCGGCAGCGCAGGGTCTGCTTCGGCGTCAGGGTTACGGCCGGATAGGCGGCAAACAGGCTGTCCACCGGGCGAAGAAACGCCTCCGGATTTTCGCTGTCCAGCAGGATCTGCAGCGGCACCGCATCCGCCAGCGTGTACGCGCCGGCGGAGGTCCGGCGCAGAGATGCCATACATCCGCCGCAGCCCAGCGCGTCCCCGATATCCCTGCAGAGCGTCCGGACGTAGGTCCCCTTGGAGCAATGGATCCGCAGCCGGGCTATGGGCGGGGCGTACTCCGGGCATTCCAGGGAGAAGATCGTCACCGGCCGGCTTTTTCTCTCCACCGTTACCCCCTGGCGGGCCAGGTCGCATAGCTTCCGCCCATCCACCTTCAGGGCGGAATACATGGGCGGGATCTGCTGAATTTCCCCTGTGAACCGGGGAAGCACCTGCCGGATTTCCTCCTCGGAAACGTTGACCGGTCCTTCCGTCAAAACCGTCCCGGTGACGTCCTCGGTATCGGTGGTCATTCCCAGGCGCAGCTCCGCCTCGTAGGACTTCCGGGCGTGCTCAAAGAATTCCACCGCCCGGGTTGCGCGGCCCACAAACACCGGCAGCACACCCGTAGCCATCGGGTCCAGCGTGCCGCCGTGCCCGATCCGGCGCGTGCCGAATACCCGCCGCAGACGGGCCGTCACGTCCTGGCTGGTCCAGCCGGAGGGCTTGTCTACGATTACAATCCCGTTCACTCCCGGACCGTCCCTTCCAGCATGGCCTTCTCCACTGCCTGAGCCGCCTTCTCCAGGGGCATCGGAATCTCCGCCCCGGCCGCGCCCTTGTGTCCGCCGCCGCCGAACTGAGCGCACAGCGCCGCCGCGTCCCATCCGGGAATCGCGCGGACGGACAGCTTGCTTCCTCCCGGTGTCTGCCGGAGCGTCGCCGCCATGCACACCCCGGCTACCGTCCGGGGAAAGCCCGAGATGCTGTCCATATCGTCCGCCGTTACCCCCAGCTCCCGCTCCAGCGTCTTGGGAATCGCCACCAGAGCAAGCTTTCCGTCCAGCATCAGCTTCATATTCTCCACGATCCAGCCCTGCATCCGCAGGCGCGCCAGAGAATTCGTCTCAAACAGCTCCTGGTTCAGCCGGTACACCGGCGCACCCGCGCCGCAGCAATCCGCCGCCACCAGGAAGCTGTGCCGGGTCGTATTGGCAAAGCGGAAGCAGCCCGTGTCGGTGGATGTACCCACATACAGCGCCGTGGCAATCCGCTCGTCCATCCGGACGCCCATAAGGGGCAGCAGATCATACACGATCTCCGCCGCGGCCGCCGACTCCGGCACCACCAGCTCCCGCTGGGCAAAGGAGGTGGCCGTCCCGTGGTGGTCGATTCGCAGCGCCACCCGGTCTGCAAGCCCGGCGTGCTTTTCCGGCAGCATATTCGGCGCCGCCACATCCACCGCCACCGCCAGGCCGTCCTCCGGCATATCCGGCCGGGTCAGCCCCGCCAGCAGCCAGGCAAACCGGTCCGTAATCTCGGGGTTCTCCAGAACCCATGCCTGCTTGCCCAGGCTCCGGAGGGCCAGGCACAGGCCCGCCGCCGAGCCCAGGGTATCCCCGTCCGGCCGCCGGTGGGTCAGGATCACATAGCCGTCCTGCCCGGCAAGCCACCGGGCTGTCTCATTCCGGGTCAGTTTCGTCATCCTGCTTTACCTCAAGAGAGTTGATCAGCTCCAGCATCCGCGCGCCGTAGGTGATGGAGTCGTCCAGCGCCCACTGCAGCTCCGGCGTATAGCGCAGCTGAAGCGACCGTCCCAGCTCCCGGCGAAGATAGCCGGAGGCGGATTTGAGTCCCTTCAGCGCATCCGCCGCCCGGTCCGCCTCCAGAAAGCTGGCATAAACCTTGGCATAGCGCAGGTCCGGCGTGGTTTCCACCCGGGTGATGGAGATCATCGTATTTTGCACGCGAGGGTCCTTCAATCCCCGCAGAAGCTCCGAAAGCTCTCGCTGGATTTCCTCGTTGATTCTTCCGATTCGATTGGATGCCATGGTGCATCCTCCTTTCTAGGATTCGTGTCTTTACAAGTGCGGCAGGGCCTTCGGCCCTCTCCGCTCTTACGCTTCCGCCCGGTTATCCCCGGCCGCCTTCCGGCACCCGTGGATCAGGGTCCAGGCCATCCCCGCGAGGAACACGCCGGTCAGGGGCAGCAGCAGCTCCCCCTTTTGCATCAGGCTCAGGGCCACAGCCGCCAGGAACACGGCGGCAATCTCCACCTCCAGCAGGAAAAGCATGGTCAGCATATCCCGGAACACACGGGTCTTGTTTGCCTCCCGCAGAACGAAGGGCAGATTCCACGTCTCCGGGGCTGCACAGTGGGCCACCAGGGACAAGATTCCCAGGGCCATGGCTCCCAGGACCGGATACACCAGCAAAATCCAGGCCGAGCCGAAGCCGTCCGCCTGTCCGCCCGCGCCGTAGTGGGTGGGGAACGCGTCCTTTATGGTGCAGCCGCCGCAGACGGCCAAAAGAAACGTCAGTCCCACGAGAATCCAGGCGGCCGCCTCCAGCCGCTTCTGTCCCGGGGTCAGATTATTTTTTACAGAAGTGCGCACAGGGAATTCTCCTTTCCGCAAAAAAGGGGCGGAGATAAGCTTTTTCCGTCCGCAGGCGTACATCGTGCAGCAGGATAAAAGGCGTCGTTGCGTAAAAATGCTATATTCCCAGGAAAATTCCGACCTTTTCCGGATTTTCGGCCTACAGAACGCAAAAAACAGGAAGAAGGCCGCCGTGTTCCGCTCCACATTTGGATAGTCCGGAACTTTGATAGATAGTCTGAAGGGGCGGATGCTCCGCCCCTTTTATGGTCACTGCTTGATCTGCTCCATGACAAAGCACTCAAAGACATCGCCCTCGCGGATATCGTTGAATTTCAGAATGCTCATGCCGCACTCGTATCCTGCGGCCACTTCCTTCACCGCGTCCTTAAAGCGCTGCAGGGAGCCGACCTCGCCCTCGTGGATGACGATGTTGTCCCGCAGGACCCGCACCTGGGCGTCCCGGGAAACCTTGCCGTCCTTGACCATACAGCCGGCGATGGTGCCGATGGCGGAAACCTTGTAGGTCATGCGCACCTCTGCATGGCCGATGACGACCTCCTGATACTTCGGTGCAAGCATACCCTTCATAGCCGACTCGATCTCCCCGATCGCGTCGTAAATCACCCGGTAGAAGCGCATATCCACCTTGGCCCGCTGAGCGCTGGCCTGGGCCGCGGCATCCGCCCGGACATTAAAGCCGACTACGATGGCTCCGGAGGTGGAGGCCAGCAGAATGTCCGACTCGTTGATGGCGCCCACGCCCGCGTGAATCACCTTCACCCGGACCTCCTCGTTGGAAATCTTTTCCAGGCTTGCCTTCACCGCCTCGGCAGAGCCCTGCACGTCCGCCTTGACGATCAGGTTCAGCTCCTTCATCTCGCCCTCCTGCATCTTTGCAAAGAGGTTATCCAGCGTAACCTTGGTATTCAGCTTCGCCAGAGCGTCCTTCTCGGCCTGACGGCGCTGCTCCACCAGTTCCCGGGCCATGCGCTCATCGGATACGGCGTCAAAGGCGTCGCCGGGCGCGGGCACATCCGCCAGACCCGTGATCTCCACCGGCTGGCTGGGACCGGCGGTCTTTACCGTGCGGCCCTTATCATTGGTCATGACACGGACGCGGCCCACCGCCGTACCGGCAATGACAATGTCGCCCTGCTTCAGGGTGCCGTTCTGCACCAGCAGCGTCGCCACGGGGCCGCGGGTGCGGTCCAGCCGTGCCTCGATTACCGTGCCCTTGGCGGGACGGTTGGGGTTTGCCTTTAGCTCGGCGACCTCCGCCGTCACAATCACCATTTCCAGCAGCTCGTCGATGCCCATGCCGGTCTTGGCGGAAATCGGGCAGACGATGGTGTCGCCGCCCCACTCCTCCGGAATGAGATCGTATTCCGTCAGCTGCTGCTTGATCCGGTCGGGGTTTGCTCCCTGCTTATCCATCTTATTCACAGCCACAATGATGGGAATGTTGGCAGCCTTGGCATGGTTGATTGCCTCGATCGTCTGGGGCATAATGCCGTCGTCTGCCGCCACCACCAGGATGGCAATATCGGTACACATAGCGCCTCTGGCACGCATGGAGGTAAAGGCGGCGTGTCCCGGCGTATCCAGGAAGGTGATGGGATTCCCGTCGATCTGCACGGTATACGCG
>CAKTKB010000006.1 GCA_934569195.1 uncultured Oscillospiraceae bacterium | reverse complement strand
CACCCATTGTTCCGGCTGTCCGTTTCCCGGCGGCACAAAACCGTACAACATGCCGAGAGCCGCCGCCTGGTTTGCACAGGCTGCGGCTCTCATTCGCTTCTTTGCGGCACGGCCTGTCAGCCGTGCCATAAAGGGAGCTGCCGGAGAATTCCGGCAGCTCCCTTTTATCTTCCCTGTATTCTATGCCGCCGGGGCAGGATTTTCCTCCACGATCTCCTCAAGCATGCACACTCTCCGTCTTTCGGTCCCGTCGCCCAGGACAAAGAAGTTCAACCCGACGGAAATTCCTACGCTTGCGCTGCCCTCTTGGGACGCTGCCGGGCGGTGATGGGGCGTATATGCCCGGATCACGCTGCGGTGCGCCTGGGTATGTCCGTCCTGTTGGGCGGAGGACTGCTCCTCCGTGTCCGTTTTCAGCCGCCACTCATGCACGACTCCGGTGGAGGATGTGATGTAGCTCCCGTCAAATCCGACGCCGAAGGATTCATTGAGAATCTGCCGGGCAATGGACCCATCCGCAACGGGGTCCGGAACCGATATGCCGTGGTAACGCGGCCAGTATTTATTCTGCGCCAGACTGCCCCGCTCCGCACCCTTGGCTTCCATATCTGCCGGGCGCTCAAACCGCACGCACCACAGATAGGCCGCAAGATAGGCACCCTGGGCACTGTCCTCCGTCATCCGGAGCTGGGCATACAGATCCGGATAGTTGACGCGCAGCTCATAATGCAGATACTCCAGCTGGCCCATCAGACTGCGGTAATCCCTGCCGCGCATCGTGCAATACGCCCGAAGCGACGCATACCGGTCCTCATGCCACTGGCACAGGCCGAAGCTGCTGCCGGAATCTCCCAGAGCCGTCAGGGAGAAGCCGGACTCCACCTCTATATTTGCCATGACGCCGCAGGCCGCAGCAGAGCTCAGCCCCATCTTGCTCGTCAGGAAAGCGTATACCTGGCGCTCCGTCGTCAAGCGCTGCCCATCCTCCGCATGAACCGGCTGGGCCATGGGCAGCAGCGCCGCCAGGACCAGCAGAGGCACCAGCAAACGTGTCCATTTTCTTGCCGCCATCGTTTCTCCTTTATATGCGGACGTCCTCAGCGCAGCGCCTGTCGGGACCCTTCCACCGCTTTTGTGACCCGATCCGCAATTCTCTCGGCTGCATTGCCGGTGAAATCCCGCTCCAGCGCGCGGCGCATTCGTTCCAGGCGCCCCGGATCCGCCAGCAGCTTCCCCACCAGGGCAATCACGTCCTCGGCATTCTTACTGCCCACAGCATAGCCGCGTTCCAAAAAAATCTCAAAATTACGGGCCTCGCAGCCGCCGACAGCATTGATCAGAACCATCGGCAGGTGCTTGTTCCCCGCCTCGGTTGAGCTAAGGCCGCCGGGCTTGGTCACAATCAGGTCTGCCGCATCCATATACTCCGCAATCCGGTCCGTAAAGCCAAGGACCTGTACATTGCTGCTCTGCAGGTCCGCCAGCGTCTCGTACAGCCGCTCGTTTCTGCCGCAGACCACCACGAGCATATCGTCCCCGGACACTTTATCCGCCAGCTCCCTGGCGATCTTCCGCATCGGGCCGCAGCCCATACTCCCGCCCATCAGCAGCGCCACTTTTCCCTCTGTCCGCAGGCCAAGCGCCTGACGCGCCTGCTCCTTAGGCTCCCGGGAATAAAATGCCTGTCGGACGGGAATCCCGCTGGGGATCAGCTTCTCCCGCGGCAGGCCCCTGGACGCGAATTCCGCTGTGAGCCGCTCCTCCGGAATGAAATAACCGTCCAGATCGCACTGCTCCGTAAACGGGGCGCAGGAATAATCCGTCGCCACGAAAAAACACGGAATCCGCAAACCGTATTTGCGCCGCACCTCCGTAACCATCATACCCGCAAACACATGTACGCAGATCACGCCGTCATAGCCGCCATTCTGAATCAAATCCCGCAGCTTTTCCGCCCCCAACGCCAACAGATCATACAGCGGCGTCGTCTCGTTCGGCTCCGGATTCGCCCGGTCCAGCACGCGGTAACTCATATCAAAAAGCGCCGGACCGTATCGGTACAGCCGCACGTGCCAACCACACACAAACTTGGAAAATCTCTCTGACAAGCAGCAAAGCACGTCCTCCAGCCGGCATTCTATGCCCCGGCTCTCCAAGACGCCCATGATTGCCTTTGCCGTGGAATTATGTCCCTCACCTGTATTGCAGGAGAGCAGCAAGATTCGCAACGATAACACACCCTTCAAATTCCGAATTTCTGTTATCGGGAATAAGTATACACTATTTCCGTAAAAAGCGCAACCCCCGGGCCGTAAAATCCCCCCGCCCGGCGCTTCGGGCGGGGGACGCGTATATCCATTTCATTTCCGAAAGCATTCACAGGACCGTAAAGTCGGACATTTTCCTTCCGCTGCATGGGAAAGCATACCCCCGGATTATTTCAACCAGAAGCCAATGCTCACACCGGCACCCGCCCAGAAAGCGACGGACTCCGGTCGCAGATAAGTGCGCATCTGATGGAAGCTGCCCCGGCGCAGCCGCATACGCAGCTCCGCGCAGAGGTTATACTCCCTGCACACGCGTTTCAGGACATCCTGCCGCCCGGAGAAGATTTCCTGGAGCTTATCCACCGGCTCCTGATAAGAGGCACACTCCATATCCGGCAGGTCCACCCGCCAATAACCGCGCACCTGCGGCTGACTGCTCAGGTCGATCCGGTTCGCACCCCAGCGCGGCTTTCCTCCCAGCGGGCCGGGTCCGGCGCTGCGAGTCGGCTCAATGCAAAGTCTCTGCGTCACCATATCCCGGTCAAAATCTTCGTGATCCAGTTTCGTCAGCACAAGGCTGGCGCGGACGATCGGCAGCTTTTCCATAGGGATACCCCTTTCCATAATTGAAATAGGCGGGCGAATTCTCTGATCGGATTGTATCATCTCTCGAAAGGAATGTCAATCGTTCTTCTTTACCGGCTCTTCTCCCCCCGCTGCCCGGATGCGGCGGTACATATCCTGCATCTGCCTGTCAATTTCCGCAATCTTGTCCGCGCACGCCAGCATCTCCTCATTGATCCCTGCGGGAAGCGTTGACTTATCCGCCTTATACCGGATATCGTGCTCCAGACTCGCCCAGAAATCCATGGCAACCGTTCGGAGCTGAATCTCCGCCAAAACGAACTCCGTGCGGTCAGACAGGTACACCGGCACACGGATATCCAGATGGAGCGACCGGTATCCGTTGTAATTGGGCTTCTGGATATAATCCTGCCGGTTTACGATCTGGACATCCTTCTGACGCTCCAGCATCTCCGCGACCCGGTACACATCCTCAATATAGTGACATACCACACGGACTCCGGCAATATCGTTGACATGCTCCATGGCGCAGGCGATGGTCAGGGGCTGTCCCTTGCGCCGCAGCTTTGCCGCAATGCTGTCAAAGGACTTTACCCGGCTCTCTATGTGGTGGATCGGATTGCGCGCATACAGCATATTAAATTCATCGTTGAGAATCTCAAATTTCAGCGTCAGCTGCTTGGCTGCCGCAGCATACAGATTGCGCATGATGCGGAAAGGGTATTCCTCCTCCCGCAGCACACAAGCCGATATCTGTTCCATCGCATCCGGATACAGCTGGTCCTGCAAAGGCCGCGGGCATGCATCCATACCGTTTCCCTCCCCGCGCCATCCGCCTTTCAGCCTCCGGCGCCTTCATTTCTTGTTTTTATTATATCCCCTCCCCGTATAAAAAGCAAGGCAAGTCTGCCGATGGGCAAGAAAAACCGGACATCCGCCTTTGCGAATGTCCGGTATCTACATTATTCCAGTGTTAAGTGCGCCCGCTCCAGCGCTTTGCGCAGCGCAACCGCCAGCATGGGGGCAAAGATAATCGCAACGGCGGCGTTAAAGATGGTGGCAGGAAGCTTACCGGTCACCGTAAGCATGCCGCCCTGTGCCGTCAGTCCGCCAACCGTGACCGCCTTGATGTAGCTCTTGAGCAGATACAGCACGGCATAAGCCACCGCGCCAAGCGCCGATCCGACCAAAGCCTTGACGTACAGCTTCCAGCTCTTTCCGGCGCCAAAAACAATCGCACCGGCAAGCAGGCCGTACACGCCCTTCGTCAGGAACGTGATCCAGCACTCCGCCGCATAGGCAGGGTTAAAAAGATCATAGATCATGGAGCCAAGGCCGGAGGCCAGACCGCCCAGCCACGGTCCAAGGAGAATGCCGGACAGTGCGCACATAATATTTCCCAGATGGAACGAGGTGTTCCCCGCAATGCTCAGCGGCATGGTAATACGCAGGGCCGAGCAGACGCAGGTAAGGGCAGCCATCATGGCAGTGAAAACGATTTTTCGGGTAGTCAGTTTGGATTTTGCAGTCATATTCTTACTTCCCTTCCAGTTTTCCTTATTGTAGCACACACTGGCAATAAAAACAGTGCCAATTATAAAATAAAAAACAAGGCCAGATGGCTTTAACGGCGAAAATAAGCGGATATGGGTTTGTACAAGATGACAAATTTATTTTAGGTACTGTACAGAACTGCAAAACAATGCTACAATGTATAAGACCCATAACATGAAAGGAGCTTCCTTATGCGCATTATTCGTGCAAAAGATTATAATGAAATGAGCCGCCAGGCGGCCAACATCATTTCCGCTCAGATCATCCTCAAGCCTGACTGTGTCCTCGGTCTGGCCACCGGCAGCAGCCCCGTCGGTACTTACCAGCAGCTCGTTGCCTGGTATGAAAAGGGCGACCTGGACTTCTCCGCCGTCCGGACGGTCAACCTGGACGAATATGTGGGACTGAGCGCCGACCACGACCAGAGCTATGCTTGGTTCATGCGGCACAACCTGTTTGACCATGTCAACATCAATCTGAGCAATACCAATATCCCCAACGGTCTGGACCCCGACGCAGCCCGCGAGTGCACTCGTTATGACCGCGTCATCCGCTCCATGGGCGGCATCGATCTCCAGCTTCTGGGCCTTGGCCCCAATGGCCACATTGGCTTCAACGAGCCTTGCGACGAGTTCATCCCCGGTACGCACTGTGTGGAGCTGACCGACGCCACCGTGGATGCCAACGCCCGTTTCTTTGCCAACCGGGACGAGGTTCCCCGCAAGGCCTACACCATGGGCATTCGGGACATTATGCAGGCTAAGGCCGTTCTGATGGTCGCCAACGGCAAGAACAAGGCGCAGGCCGTGAAGGATTGCTTCTTTGGCCCCATCACCCCCAACGCCCCCGGCTCCATTCTCCAGATGCACCCCAACTTCACCCTGGTTGCAGACGAGGAAGCTCTGTCCCTGGTGCTGGACCGGCTGTAAGGCAGTTCTCTTTTCGGCATTTTGCATACATACGACCGGCAGGAATCTCTGCCGGTCGTTTTGGCATGTCAAAAAACCTTATTTGAACGGTCCGGGACTTTATGGACAGTCTGATGCCCCCTCACGGCCGTGAGGGGGCATGCCTTATTGTGTAACGGCCGTCCGCCGGTCCTGCATCGGCACATCCGGCAGCTTTTTCTTAATCCTCCCGGATCAATGCAATGGCCGTGCGGCTGGGGACGTAAATATGGAATCCGATCTTCCCGTTCTCCCGGACAGCCTGATAGCATTCCGCATGGCTGACCCGTCCGTATCCGCCGTACGCCTTATCATCCGTAGAAAGGGCGACCCGATAGCTTCCGTGCCGTCCCACCGGGAGATAGAAGCCGGAATAGGAGCACCCCGGATGGAAATTGAACACGAAGAACACCTTCCCCCGCCGGTAGGCCAGGATTTTCTCTCCGTTGGAGGTGTACAGGTTCTCGATCTCGCAGCTCAGCAGGCGGCGCTTTTTCGCCAGGGCAATCATATCCTCCTCGAACCGGTTCAGCTCTCCATAGCGCAGATTTGGCGCATCCACCAGGCTCCACTGTCTCCGGCAGTAATGATAGCTCCAGTCGTTGCCCTCTCTCGGGAAGTCGATCCACTCCGGATGCCCGAATTCGTTGCCCATAAAGGTCAGATAGCCCTCGCCGCCCAGACTCATGGTCACAAGGCGAATCATCTTATGCAGGGCCATGCCCCGCTCGACCACCAGGTTCTCCTTTCCCCGCTCCATGCCCCAGTACATCTGCTGGTCGCACAGCCGGAACATGATGGTCTTATCCCCCACCAGGGCCTGGTCGTGAGACTCAACATAGCCGATAACCTTCTCCTTGGGACGTCTTCCGGTAAGCTCGCCGTAGATCTGCCACATGTCCCACTGTTCATCGGAGCACTCCTTGAGAATCCGGATCCACATATCCGGCTCCCCCATGGCCAGCCGGTAGTCAAAGCCTATACCGCCATCGGCGATGGGCAGGCACAAGCCCGGCATGGCCGAGGTATCCTCCGCGATTGTAATCGTCCGGGGGTTGATTTCGTGGACCAGCTCGTTGGCCAGCTGCAAATAGGTCACCGCCTGGGTATCCGTGTTCAGGGAAAAATATTTCTTATAGTCCCCGAAGGAGGTTCCCAACCCGTGATCGTGATAAAGCATGGATGTCACGCCGTCAAATCGAAACCCGTCAAAGTGATACTCCGTCTGCCAGAATTTCAGATTGGACAGCAGGAAATGCAGCACCTCCGGTTTCCCGTAATCAAAGCACTTGGTTCCCCAGGCGCTGTGATCTCCCCGGCCCTCGGAGTGGAAAAACTGATAGTCCGTCCCGTCAAACTGATTGATCCCCTCTCGGGTATTGCGGGCGGCGTGGGAATGCACCACATCCAGTAGCACAGCTATCCCCATTTTGTGCGCCGCATTCACCAGCGCCTTCAGATCCTCCGGCGTGCCGAAGCGGGAGGAAGCCGCGAAGAAATTCGTCACCTGGTATCCGAAGCTGGCATAGTAGGGATGCTCCATAATCGCCATGATCTGAATGGTGTCGTAGCCCAGCGCTTTGACCCGCGGCAGAACATTCTGACGGAACTGGGTATACGTGCCGACTCCCGGTGTCTCCTGGGCCATACCGATATGGCACTCATATATGTACAAGGTCTTTTTCGGGACAAAATTCCGGTCCGTCCAGGCAAAGGGGGCATCCGGCTCATGAATCACCGCGTTCCACTCCCCGGTCTGCGGATCCTGGAGCACATAGGTTGCATACTGAGGAATGCGGTCCAGCTCCTGTCCCTGATGGATAACCACTGCGCACACCCTGTCTCCATTTTTCAGGGCGTCGGCGCCGGGCAAATATACCTCATACACGCCGTTTTCCCGCCGTGTCATCGGGCAGCTTCTGCGGTCCCAGCCGTTGAAATCGCCCGTAAGATACATTGCCTCCGCCCCGGGCGCCCATTCCCGGTAAACCCAGCCATCCGGTGTGCGGTGGAAGCCGAAAAACAGCGCTCCGTTTGCAAAATCCGACAGGCTCTGATCTCCGGTCAGCTGTTTTCTGGCCCGCTGATAGTTCTCCATACGAAGCTCCAGATCGCTGCGGAACGGTTCCAGGTACGGATCAATTTTCAAAATGTTCAGTTCCATGGGCTTTGCACCTTCCCTCATTTGTTGGACACCGGTGATTATACCATAGATTTCTGTACAATTCAACAAATCTTTTTAAGAAAATGCCATTGCATATAGACAAATTGTGTGATAGCATGTATACATGTGACATAAGAAAGGATTTTCCCCATGAAACTGCAATATTTAGGAACCGCGGCGGCGGAGGGTGTTCCCGCCCTGTTTTGTGAATGTGAAAACTGTACGCGCTCCCGCCGTCTCGGCGGCCGCAACATCCGGACCCGCAGTCAAGCCCTGCTGGACGAAACCATTCTGATCGATTTTCCCCCGGACACCTATCTCCATTTCATCGCCTACAATCTACCCATGCACCGGCTGCACACCTGTCTCATCACCCACGCGCATTCCGATCATCTTTACCCCGCCGATCTGGAAATGCGCCGCGCGTATCTGGCCCACCTGTCCGACAGCGAGACGCCCCTCACCTTTTACGCCGATCAGGCCGGCTATGACATGATCCGCCAGGAAATCCGCAAGCACGATCTCCATCCCAACGAGGTCGCCGTCAAGCAGGCCAGCCCCGGCGAAGCCTTCCCGGCAGAGGGCTATCGGGTGCTGCCGCTGCGGGCAAACCACGACCCCAATTCCTCCCCTCTGGTGTACATCATCGAAAAGGGAGACAAGTCTCTGTTCTATTCCAACGACACCGGAGAATATCCGGAGGAAACCTGGGCTATCCTGGAAAAGCGCACCCGTCCCCTGTCTCTGATTTCCCTGGACTGCACGGAGGTCTGCCGCCACAGCGACTACTACGGTCATCTGGATTTGTGGCGCTGCATGGCTGTACGGGAGCGGCTGCTTGCCTGCGGCGCAGCGGACAGCCGGACCGTCTTTGTTCTGAACCATTTTTCCCATAACGGGATCGGCAGCGTGCATGACGATTTTGTCAAGGCGGCGGCCGCGCAGAATTTCCTGGTCAGCTACGACGGAATGACCGTAGAGTTTTAAAGCCGGGCTTGCTTTTCCCCGGTAATTGTGTTATGATTGCCATAAAAGTAATCGGAAAGGGGGCTTCGGCATGGCATTGCAGGAGTCCGGTGAGATGTATCTGGAAACGATCCTGATTCTCTCCCAAAGCAACCCCACTGTGCGCTCTATCGACATCAGCGAATACAGGAATTACTCCAAGCCCAGCATCAGCCGTGCAGTCGGCCTTTTGAAAAAGGGCGGTTACATTCTCGTCGACCGGGACGGGTTCATTACCCTGACAGACTCCGGGCGGAATGTGGCGGAGAAGATTTACGCCCGTCACAGGGTCCTGACGAAAATGTTGATCGGCCTGGGTGTCAATCCGGATGTTGCCGCGGCCGATGCCTGTAAGATTGAGCACAACATCAGCGATGAGTCCTTCGCTGCGATTCGGCGGCACATGGAGCAGAACTTCCCCAGCAAGGAATAAAGAAACGGATCCCCCCATCCTGCGTGCACAATGCAGGATGGGGGGATTTCTTTATTTCAGGAGATTGCCTCCCGGCAGGCGCACCGTAATGCGCGTTCCCTCTCCGGGGACACTGTGCAGCTCCAGCTTGCCGCCATGAATCAGCACGGCGTGCTTGACGATGGACAGGCCAAGGCCCGTGCCGCCCGCCGCCTTGGAGCGGCTCTTATCCACCCGATAAAACCGCTCAAACACCCGGGCCTGATGCTCCATCGGGATGCCGATGCCCGTGTCGGACACCGTCAACACCGCCCAGCCGTCCTCCAATCCAAGGGAAACCGCAACGCTTCCATCCGGGCGATTGTACTTGATCGCGTTATCGCAGAGATTAAAGACAATCCCGCTCAAAAGCTGCCGCACACCCAAAACCTCGACGTGTTCTCCCGTCAACCGGCAGGACACCTTCTTCAGCTCCGCTGCGGACTCCAGCCGCTGCAGCGTTCCGGCCGCCACATCATACAGATCGACCCGTTCCCGCTGCATATCCGCCGCGCCGTCATCCAGCTTGGACAGCCGCAGCACATCCTCTACCAGCTGAGTCATCCGCGTTGCTTCCTCGTAAATTCTCTTAGAGAAATGGGGTACATCCTCATTTTTCACCATTCCGTCCGCCAGCAGCTCGGCATACCCGCAAATGGACTGGAGCGGTGTCTTCAGCTCATGGGAAACATTGGCCGTAAATTCCCTGCGCAGCGCTTCCGCCCTCCGCTTCTGGGTAATATCCACCAGCAGGATTGCCGCGCCGCACAGCGTCCCCTCCGAATAGACCGGCGTGGCATCGATCTGGTAGTCCCCGCCGTGCAGATGGGCCACCCGCTCCACACGCCGGCCATCCTGCGCCCCGTCCAGGACCTCCCGAAGCTCCGCCGAGCGGTTTGCAGAGAGCAGATCGTCTCCCTTCCCCAGCCATTGGGCATCCAGGAGCCTGGTAGCGGCGGAATTCATACTGACCAGCCGTCCCTGGGCATTTACCAGGACCAGGCCCTCCTTCATGCTTCCGGTAATGGTCTCAAACTCATCCTGCTTTCTGTGCAGCTGCTGAGCCTGCTGGCGCAGCTGACGCTGCTGTGCATCGATCCGGCGCAGCAGCGGAGACAGCTCATCATATCCTTCGTTGCTCAGCGGATCGTCCAGATTCAGCGCGTTGAGCGGCTGCACGATCCGGCGGGACAGCCGGGAGGCCAGCAGCAGCGACAGCGCAACAGCCAGCAGAATCACCAGTGCAATGGGTGTCGCCATCCCCATCATCAGGGTCCAGGCTGCGCTCTGCTCCGAGGAAAGGCGAATCACCGACCCGTCGGACAGGCGCTGCGCGCAGTAGAGATACCGCTCCATCAGCGTTGCCGAGTAGCGCTTGCTCTGACCGAAGCCGGAAGCCAGGGCCTGCTGGATTTCCTCCCGCTGCAGGTGATTTTCCATGACGGAAGAATCCTTCTGCGTATCGTAGAGCACCGTACCGTCCGGCGCAATCCAGGTAACGCGGCAGTTATCCACTTCCAGATCCTCAAAATAACGTGCCCCCTCCAGGCTGACCGCCCGGGCCGCCAGCTGGGTCTGGATTTTCAGCTGTCTTTGCTGCACTTGCGTAAAATAGGAGTACAGCACACCCATAATCAGGGTCAGGCTGGCCAACAGCACGGCCAAAGCGGCCAGGCATATCGATCGAAAAATTCGCTTTGTCACAGCTCGCCCTCCAGCTTATAGCCAACTCCCCGCACGGTCCGGATGTATGCACCGCACTGCCCCAGCTTCGTCCGCAGGGTGCCGATATGTACATCCACCGTCCGTGTCTCTCCCAGGTACTCCGTCCCCCATATGCTCTGCAGAAGCTGCTCTCGGGTAAACACGCGCCCCGGATTTTCCAGGAACAGCCGGAGCAGTTCAAACTCCTTCAGGGTAAGCTCCACGCGCTCCCCGTTCAGGCTCACCGTGTGCGATCCGCAGTCCATCTGCAAAGGGCCGAGCTGGAAAACCTCCTTTCGCGGGGCCTGCGCGCTCCTGCGCAGAACCGCACGAACCCTGGAAACCATCTCCATCATGCCGAAGGGCTTCACCAGATAATCATCCGCTCCCAGATCCAGCCCCAGCACCTTGTCATATTCCGCCCCCTTGGCCGTAGCCATGATGACCGGAATATTGGCTGTATCCGCACTGCCCTTCAGCGTCCTGAGAATTTCCACGCCATCCATACCCGGAAGCATAATATCCAGCATAATGAGCTGGGGCTTCTGACGGGAAAGCGCCTGAAAAAGCGCTCCGCCATCCGGCATTCCTTCGGCGGTAAATCCGGACGCACGCAGCGTATAGAGCATTAGCTCCCGGATACCGGCGTCATCCTCCACGCAGTAAATCATTCACGCTTCCCCTCTCTGCTGCCCGTTATGGAAAACAGAACCCACTTGGCAATGTTGACGGCGTGATCGCCGATACGTTCAAAATACTTGGCGATCATCAGCATATCCAGCGCATACTCTCCGTCCGTCTCCGGCTGGCTGAACCGGCTGATCAGTGCCTGCTTGATATTGTCGAAGTAGCGATCCACCACATCGTCGTAATCGATCACGCCCTTGGCGATTGCCACGTCCTTCCGGACGAATGCATCAATGCTCTTGGTCACCATGGAAATGGTCGCCTCCGCCATATCCTGCACCTGCAGCATATCGTCGGCCGCAGAAATATGGGCCATGGTAATGATCTCCGCAATGTCTGCAGACTGGTGGCCAATGCGCTCCATGTCCGTCACCATCTTCAGTGCAGAGGAAACCGTCCGCAGATCCCGCGCCACCGGCTGCTGCTGCAGCAGAAGCTTCAGGCACATGGTTTCAATTTCCCGCTCCTTCTGGTCGATCTGCCCGGCCATTTCCGGTACATCCGCCGCCAGCGCGGCGTTCCCCTCCGTCAGTGCCTTTGCCGAGGAAGCAATGGCCGTCTCGCACAGCGCGCCCATGGTGATCATCTCCCGGTTGAGCTGCTGGAGCTGCTGATCAAATTTGGATCTCATTACCCGAACCTCCCCGTAATATAGTCCTCCGTCCGCTTATCCTGCGGAGCTGAGAAGATCGCCTCCGTGGCCCCGTACTCCACCAGCTCTCCCAGAAGGAAAAATGCTGTCCGGTCCGAAATGCGGACGGCCTGCTGCATGTTGTGGGTTACAATGACAATAGTATACTGTTTTTTCAGCTCCATTGCAAGGTCTTCGATCTTTGCCGTGGAAATTGGGTCCAACGCCGACGTCGGCTCGTCCATCAGCAGAACCTCCGGCTCCACCGCCAGCGCCCGTGCAATGCACAGCCGCTGCTGCTGTCCGCCGGACAACCCCAGGGCGGACTTTTTCAGCTTGTCCTTCGTCTCGTCCCATATGGCCGCCTGCCGCAGAGAGCGCTCCACAATGTCGTCCAGCTTTACTCTGGAGCGGATTCCGTGAATTCTCGGGCCGTAGGCAATGTTGTCATATATGCTCATGGGGAAGGGGTTGGGCTTCTGAAACACCATTCCGACCCGCTTGCGCAGCAGGTTCACGTCATAGCCGTTGTAGATATCCACCCCCTCCAGCGTGACCTCGCCCTGAATCCGGCAGCCCTCTACCAGGTCGTTCATGCGGTTCAGGCTTTTCAGATATGTGGATTTTCCGCAGCCGGAGGGGCCGATCAGCGCCGTTATCTGCTTGCCGGGGATCCGCATGGAGATTCCCTTCAGCGCCTCAAAGCTCCCGTACCACAGGTGCAGATCTTTTGTTTCCATGACATCCGCCATTTTCTATGTCCTCATTTCCTCAGTTTTTTACCTGCAAACTTTGCCGCCAGGTTGATCAGCAGGGTCAGGATCAGCAAAATCGCAGCAATTGCAAACGCCGTGTCGAAATCCGCCCGTTCCTTGGCGTATAAGTACATGGCAACCGTCAGTGTAGCGCCGGGGCTTCCGGGCTGAAAGGCTTCTGCCGGCGACAGAACATTGTGGGCCATGCCGGCCGTAAACATCAGAGCCGCCGACTCGCCCACAATCCGTCCTACCGCCAGAATGCAGCCCGTCACGATTCCGTCCACGGACGAGGGCAGGACAACCGTCCGAATCATGTGCCATTTTCCGGCGCCTAAGCCCAACGCTCCCTCCCGGTAGCTCTGAGGCACGGTTTTCAGGCTCTCCTGGGTCGTGCGGATGATTGTCGGCAGCGTCACCACCACCAGCGTCAGGCAGCCTGCCAGCAGGCTATACTCCATTTTGCAGAACTGGACAAAAAACAGCATACCCACCAGGCCGTACAGAATGGACGGAATGCCGGACAGCGTCTCGGTGGCAAACTCGATCAGGGAAACCAACCTGCGATTTTTGGCGTATTCCGTGAGAGATATGGCTGCGCCCACGCCCAACGGCAGCACCACAATCAAGGTTCCGACCACCACATACAAGGTATTCAGCAAATCCGGGAGGATACCGATCGTTCCATTCAGGAAGCTCGGGCTGGTGGAAAGCAGCTGCCAGGTAATTCCCTTTATGCCCCGGACAAAAATATATCCGATCACACCAATCAGAATGCCGCAGGTCAGAGCAATCGCCAGATACATCAAAACGCGCAGCGTAATATCATACACCTTTCGGCGAGTGGAATTCGATTGCATAAGCTCACTTCCTGCCTTTCTTCAAAAGGGAATTCAGCACCAGATTGATCACCATAATAAACAGAAACAGCACCAGCGCTATAGAGGACAGGCTCTGACGGTAAAGGCCGCTGGAGTAGCCCATGCCGCTGGCGACAGCCGTTGTCAGAAAGCGGACGCTCTTAAACAGTCCCGGCATATTGGCCACATTACCGGAAACCATCATGATCGCCATTGCTTCTCCGATGGCCCGGCCAATTCCCAGCACAACGGCCGTGGCGATTCCACTGGAGGCGGCGGGTACGCTGACGCGGAACACCGTCTCCACCTTTCCGGCGCCCAGCGCCAGGCTGGCCTCCTCATATTCCCGGGGCACTGCGCGCAGCGCCGTCTCGGATACGCTGATGATGGACGGCAGGATCATGACCGCCAGCACGATAATTGCCGAAAACAGATTCGCGCCGTCCGGCAGGCCAAACATATCCCGCACCCACGGAACCAGCACCATCATGCCCACCAGGCCGTAAACCACCGACGGAATACCCGCCAGCAAATCCACCGCCGGGCGAATCAGGCGGCGTGTACGGTCCGACGCCATTTTCCCCAGATAGATCGCGGACAGCAGGCCAACCGGCACCCCCAGCAGGATTGCCCCTGCGGTACCAATGGCCGATGTCAGAATAAACGGCAAAATTCCGTACTGAGGCGTCTGTGCCGTCGGGTCCCACACCCG
Source organism: uncultured Oscillospiraceae bacterium (assembly GCA_934569195.1). GTDB lineage: Bacteria > Bacillota > Clostridia > Oscillospirales > Oscillospiraceae > Faecousia. The sequence continues at coordinate 13,050 of CAKTKB010000006.1, read as the reverse complement.
CCCCGTCAGGAAGGGAATCAGTCCGATCTCCCGGATGGCAGGCAATCCTGCCTGGATCAAATAAATGGTAATAAACAGGACGAACGCTACCGCCATCAGTCCGCACAGGAGGAAAAATCCCTTCATCGTCAGCTCGGTCAGTCCCTTTGCTTTGGGCGTTTTCTTCATACCCTCGTCTCCTTACGCCAACATGGGCATCCGGCAATCGGATGCCCATAGCTGGTCCTTTTCTTAGTGGGCAATGCTCACAGCACCGGCCGCGCGGATGTAGCTGTCCGCCTCGGCGGAGGTTGCGAAGTCGAAGAACTCCTGGGCGGATGCACTCAGCGCAGTGTCCTTCTTCGTTACCAGGACGAAGTTACGCTGCACGGTATAGCTTCCGTTCTGCACGGTTTCCTCGCTGGGCGTTACGCCGTCCACGCTCACCGCCTTGACCGTTTCCTTCACAGCGGAGAGGGAGGCGTAGCCAATGGCATTGGCATTCCCCGCCACAGCAGCCAGGACATCGCCGGTAGAGGTCAGCTCCTGGGCGTACTTGCATGTACCTTCGGTCTTTGTGATGGATTCAAAGCCGTCCCGGGTTCCGGAAGCAGCCTCACGGCCAATCAGCACCACCGGAGCGTCATTTCCGCCTACATCCTTCCAGTTGGTGATCTTTCCGGTGTACAGATCCGCGATCTGAGCCAGGGTAAGATCGTTCACGGGATTCTGCGGGTTCACCACGATCGCAATACCGTCCAGGGCGACCACGGTGCCGACCAGACCGGAAGCCTCTTCCTCCGCCTTCAGGTTGCGGCTGGCAAGGCCAATGTCGCAGCGTCCCTCAGACACAGCCTGAATGCCCGCGCTGGAGCCGGTGGGGTTGTACGCAACCTCCGTTCCGGTCTTGCTCTTGAACGCCTCACCCAGAGCGCCGATAACGGACTCCATAGAGGTGGAGCCGTCCGTAGATACGGATGTCTTTTCCTTGCTGCACCCAGCAAACAGGCCCACTGCCATTACCATCGCCAGAACGGCGGCAACAAACTTTTTCATCTTTCCTTACTCCTTTTGTTCTTGTCTTATGTATAATCATCTTGATTACGGGTATAGAATACCGAAGCCAGGTAAGATTCGTTACCGTAGTTTTGTAAAGTTCCGGTAAAATCCGCTCTTCCCTTCCGACCGCTTTGGCTTGACAGCCCTTCCCGACGGAAATACAATATAGAGGAAAGGTGGTAAGGTTATGAAGGTACTTTTGGTAAACGGCAGCCCCCGGCAGCACGGATGCACGGATACTGCCCTGTGTGAAGCGGCAAATGCACTTCAGGCGCGGGGCGTGGATACGGAGCTTGTATGGGTCGGAAACAAGAGTGTCCCCGGGTGCATTGCCTGCGGCGCATGTCGGAGGGACAGTCAGTGTATTTTTCACGATCTGGTAAACGATGTGGGCAACCGGCTGGACGAATTTGACGGTTTTCTGTTTGGCACCCCTGTGTATTACGGAGGCCCAAGTGGGCAGATCCTCGCATTTATGAACCGGCTGTTCTACAGCCACTCCGCCAAGCTTTCCGGGAAGCCCGTAGCTGCCGTCGTATCCTGTCGGCGCGGCGGCGCGAGCGCGGCATTTCAGCAGATGAATATGCACTTTATGATGACGAACATGATCGTCGTAACCAGTCAATACTGGAACCAAGTCCACGGGAATACGCCTGAGGAGGTCCGTCAGGACCTGGAGGGCCTGCAGACCATGCGGACTCTGGCGGAAAACATGACCTATCTTCTTCGCTGCCTGGAGGCGGGCAAGCAGGCCGGAGTTCCCGCGCCCAGCTACGAACCGAAGCAAATGACCAATTTCATTCGCTGACCGCGCTCCCCTCCCCGATCGCAGGGGGCGTCCAGCCACTGCGGCGCTCTCTCCTCCGCCGGAAGCAGCCTATAAGCAAAAAGCAGACACGCACAAACGTACGTGTCTGCTCTTTATTTTACGAATACATCCGAATAACCGGACGCTGCGGACGATGCCGGAAGAAAACGCCTACGGAATCAGTCCTTGTACATCTCGACGAGCTTCAGCAGGTGCTCGTAGCGCTCCTTCGCAGCAGCCTCGTTCTTTGCGAACAGGTCGGTTGCACGCTCGGGGAACTCGCGGGTCAGACGGCTGTAGCGGGCCTCGTTCATCAGGAACTCCTGATAGCCGTCCTTAGGCGCCTTGGAATCCAGGGTGAACTTGCCGGTCTCCTTGGAGGGATCGAAGCGGAACAGGTTCCAGTAGCCGCAATCCACAGCCTTCTTCATTTCCTCCTGGCAGTGCATCATGCCGCCCTTGATGGAGTGCATCTCGCAGGGAGCATAGCCGATGATCAGAGACGGGCCATGGTAAGCCTCGGCCTCGGTGATTGCCTTGATCGTCTGTGCGGGGTTGGCGCCCATGGCGATCTGTGCCACGTAAATGTAGCCATAGGACATAGCGATCTCGGAGAGAGACTTCTTCTTGGTCTCCTTACCGGCAGCGGCAAACTGTGCCACCTGGCCGATGTTGGAGGCCTTGGAAGCCTGTCCGCCGGTGTTGGAGTAAACCTCGGTATCGAACACGAAGATGTTCACATCCTTGTTGGAAGCCAGGACGTGATCCACGCCGCCGAAGCCGATATCGTAGGCCCAGCCGTCGCCGCCGAAGATCCACACGGACTTCTTGGAGAGGTATTCCTTCTTGGAGAGGATATCCTTCACCGTATCGCAGCACACATTTGCCTGCAGGTTCGCAACCAACGCCTGGGTCGCAGCCTTGTTGGCCTCGCCGTCGTCAAAGGTGTCCAGCCAGCTCTGGCAGGCAGCCTTCCGGGCCTCGTCCTCGGTGTTCTCCATCACGGAGCGCACCTTGTTGGCCAGGGACTCGCGGATAACCGCCTGTGCCGTATACATACCCAGGCCGTGCTCGGCGTTATCCTCAAACAGGGAGTTTGCCCAAGCGGGGCCGTGGCCGTCCTTGTTCACGCAGTAGGGAGAGGTTGCGGCAGGTCCGCCCCAGATGGAGGAGCAGCCGGTGGCGTTGGAGATGTACATCCGGTCGCCGAAGAGCTGGGTCACCAGGCGGGCATAGCTGGTCTCGGCACAGCCTGCGCAGGAGCCGGAGAACTCCAGCATGGGCTGACGGAACTGGCTGCCCTTGACGGTGTTATCCTGCATCTCGGGCTTCTCGGAAACCTTGGAAACCATGTAGTTGAAGACATCCTGCTGGGGCAGCTCCTGCTCCTGCGGGACCATCGTAATGGCCTTGGTGGGGCACACGCCGACGCACACGCCGCAGCCCATGCAGTCCAGCGGGGAAACGGCCATGGTGTAGGAGTAGACGCCCTTACCCTTACCGGCCTTGACCGGGACGATCTTTGCGGCAGCGGGCGCTGCAGCAGCCTCCTCGGCAGTCAGGGCGAAGGGACGAATGGTTGCGTGGGGGCACACATAGGCACAGTTGTTGCACTGGATGCACTTGGTCTCATCCCAGGCGGGAACCGTAACGGCGACGCCGCGCTTCTCATAAGCAGAAGCACCCAGGGCAAACTGGCCGTCCACATAAGGCTCAAAAGCGGAAACCGGCAGGCTGTAGCCGTCCATCCGGCCCACGGGGTTGAGGATGTTCTTAACAACCGCCACCGTGTCGGCACGGCCCTCCAGAGCTGCGTCGGCCTTGTGATCCTCTGCGGTAGCCCAATCGGCGGGCACGTCGATCTTCACATAAGCGGTAGCGCCCGCATCAATGGCGTTCCAGTTCTTCTCAACCACGTCCATGCCCTTCTTGGCGTAGGAGTGCTCGGCCGCATCCTTCATGTAGCGGATGGCATCCTCGCTGGGCATAACCTTAGCCAGGGAGAAGAAAGCGGACTGCAGGATGGTGTTGGTGCGCTTACCCATGCCGACCTTGATTGCCAGGTCAATGGCGTTGATGGTGTACAGCTGGATGTTGTTCTGGGCGATGTAGCGCTTGGAAGCGGCGTCCAGATGATGATTCAGCTCCTCCAGAGACCACTGGCAGTTGATCAGGAACACACCGCCGGGCTTCACGTCCTGCACGATCTTAAAGCCCTTCGTAATGTAGGAGGGATTGTGGCAGGCCACAAAGTCGGCCTTGTTAATGTAGTAGGGGGACTTGATGGGCTTGTCACCGAAGCGCAGGTGAGAAACCGTCACGCCGCCGGTCTTCTTGGAGTCATACTGGAAATATGCCTGAACATACTTGCCGGTATGGTCGCCGATGATCTTGATGGAGTTCTTGTTCGCGCCGACCGTGCCGTCGCCGCCCAGGCCCCAGAACTTGCACTCGATGGTGCCCTCTGCGGCGGTGTTGGGAGAAACCTTCTCCTCCAGGGACAGGTGGGTCACATCGTCCACGATGCCGATGGTGAACTCATGCTTGGGCGCATCCTTCGCCAGCTCCTCGTACACGGCAAACACGGATGCGGGATGGGTGTCCTTGGAGCCCAGGCCGTAACGACCGCCGATGACGGTGACATCGTTTCTGCCGGCCTTGGCCAGAGCCATGACCACATCCTGGTACAGAGGCTCACCCTGAGAGCCAGGCTCCTTGGTGCGGTCCAGGACCGCGATCTTCTTAGCGGTAGCGGGAATGGCTGCCAGGAGCTTATCCGGGCAGAAGGGCCGGAACAGGCGAACCTTCACCAGGCCGACCTTCTCGCCGTGAGCGTTCAGGTAGTCGATGACTTCCTCGGCCACGTCGTTGATGGAGCCCATTGCCACAATCACCCGGTCCGCATCGGGCGCGCCGTAGTAGTTGAAGAGCTGATAGTTGGTGCCCAGCTTCTCGTTCACCTTGGCCATGTACTTCTCCACCACGGCGGGCAGTGCATCGTAATACTTGTTGCAGGCCTCGCGGTGCTGGAAGAAGATGTCGTCATTTTCGTGAGAGCCGCGCATAGCAGGGCGCTCGGGGTTCAGGGAGTGATTGCGGAATGCCGCGACGGCATCCATGTTGCACATATCCCGCAGATCATCGTAGTCCCAGATGGCGACCTTCTGAATCTCGTGAGAGGTCCGGAAGCCGTCAAAGAAGTTGATGAAGGGAACCCGGCCCTCAATGGCAGCCAGGTGGGCAACTGCGCCCAGGTCCATGACCTCCTGCACGTTGGTCTCGCAGAGCATTGCGAAGCCGGTCTGACGGCAGGCGTACACGTCGGAATGGTCGCCGAAAATGTTCAGGGACTGCGCCGCAACGGTACGGGCGGAAACATGGAACACGCAGGGCAGCAGCTCGCCGGCGATCTTGTACATGTTGGGGATCATCAGCAGCAGGCCCTGAGATGCCGTATAGGTGGTGGTCAGCGCACCGGCAGCCAGGGAGCCGTGCACCGTACCGGCAGCACCTGCCTCAGACTGCATTTCCACGACCTTGACCGTATCGCCGAAGATATTCTTCCGGCCGGCGGCAGACCACTGGTCCACGTTATCAGCCATGGGGCTAGAGGGCGTAATGGGGTAGATGCCAGCCACCTCTGTAAAGGCATAGCTGACATGGGCGGCAGCGGTATTGCCGTCCATCGTCTTAAACTTTCTTGCCAAAATGAAATACCTCCTAAAGTATTCAAGCTTTGTCTTTCACATCATACCACTTTCCGACAGATTTGTAAAGCAGTTAGCGGCGGGTAACCGTCAAAAATCCCATTTCTCTCTTCCATATTTCCCCTCGGTTTCAAAAAAGAACCAGCCAAACCCATTGTCTTTTCCCGAACTTTGCGGTATGATGTTACAAAACCGTCAGGAGGGATTTGCGATGATCTGCAGCGTGCGCACCGTGGGCATCACAGGTATTCAGGGCAGCGGCGTCACAGCCGAGTGCTATATTTCCAGCGGCCTGCCCGGATTTGATATCGTGGGGCTTCCCGATGCAGCCGTAAAGGAGGCGCGGGAGCGGGTGCGTGCCGCCGCGAAAAACAGCGGTATGACCTTCCCCGTCAGCCGGATTACGGTCAACCTTGCTCCGGCGAACCTGAAAAAATCCGGCACCCACTACGATCTGCCCATCCTTATTGCCATTCTTGCCGCCTCCGGAGCCGTGCGGCGGCCCCGAAGCACCAGCGCCTTCCTGGGGGAGGTCAGCCTGGACGGGCGGCTGCGTCCGGTCTCCGGAGTGCTGCCCATGGCCCTGGCAGCCAAGCGGGAGGGCATTCAGGCGCTCTTTGTTCCGGTGGAAAATGCCGCCGAGGCCACACTGGCCCGCGGTCCGGCCGTCTACCCCATCACCGATATCCGGCAGCTTGCCGCCGGACTGAACGGCGAGGTGGAGCTGGAGGAGGCGCCGCCCTGGATGCCGGAGCACCGCGATCGCCCGGAGCCGGATTTTCGGGATGTCCTGGGACAGGAAAATGTAAAGCGCGCCTTAGAGGTCGCCGCTGCCGGGAGTCACAATGTGCTGCTTATCGGCCCTCCCGGCTCCGGAAAAAGCATGCTCAGCAAGCGTCTGCCCTCCATTTTGCCGGACATGACCTGGGAGGAAGCTCTGGAGGTCAGCCAGATCTACTCCGTCATGGGGCTGCTTTCCCCCCAGGAGCCGCTGATCTCCCGGCGTCCGTTCCGCTCCCCTCACCACACCATTTCCAATGCCGGTCTGGCAGGCGGCGGCTCTGCGCCCCGTCCCGGCGAAATATCGCTTGCCCACAAGGGCGTCCTGTTTCTCGACGAGCTGCCGGAATTCCGCAAGGACACCCTGGACCTGATGCGCCAGCCTCTGGAGGATGGCCAGGTAACCATCTCCCGGGTCAGCGGCGCGGTTACCTACCCGGCGGAGTTCATGCTGGTATGCGCCATGAACCCCTGTAAATGCGGCTGGTATGGCGATCCGTCGGGCCGATGCCGGTGCTCGGATTTTGCCGTTGAGAATTACCGCAGCCGCATTTCCGGTCCCATGCTGGATCGGATTGACATCGTCGTAGAGGTTCCCTCCGTGCATTTTGAGGACCTGCGCCGCCGGGAGGAGGCCGAGCCGTCCTCCGCCATTAAGGCCCGGGTCGATCTGGCGAGAAAGCGCCAGCTGGCACGCTTCGGCGAAAGCAGCGGCCTGTGCAATGCCCGCATGGGGCCGGAGCAGATGCGGCGCTTTTGCCGTCTGGACGCCTCCGGCGAGGCTCTGATGAAGCAGGCCTTCGATGCCATGGGACTGACGGCCCGCAGCTACGATCGAATTCTCCGGGTCGCCCGGACCGTGGCCGATCTGGACGGCAGCGAGGATATCCTGCCCCAGCATATTGCGGAAGCGATTCAGTATCGGGCCGTCAATCTGGGAAACCGGTAATCCGCATATTCACGCCCGCCTCACCCGGTCCGGGCGCAGCGAACCAACAATTTTAGGAAGGAATCGAAACCTATGAAGGAAATCTTTTTGATGAAGCTGGGCGAGGTCGTCCTCAAGGGCGCCAACAAGCGTCAGTTTGAGGGCCGTCTTCGCCAGAATGTTCGCCGCAGAATGAAGCCCTTCGGCGAATTTGACGTATACATTCTCCAGTCCACCGTGTATGTGGAGCCTCTGGACGAATCCGCAGACGTGGATCGGGCATGGGAAGCCTGCCACAGCATTTTCGGCGTCGTCAGCCTTTGCCGCTGCCGCCCCTGTGAAAAGAATCTGGATGCGATCTACTCCGCCATCGAGGCGTACCTGGGCGACGACCTGGACTGCGCCCGTTCCTTCAAGGTAGAGTCCAAGCGGTCCGATAAGCAGTTTCCCCTCACCTCCATCGGTATTTCCCAGGAAATCGGCGGGCGTCTGGCGGAGGCTCACCCGAACTGCGCCGTAGACGTGCATCACCCGGATTACACCGTATATGTTGAGGTGCGGGATCTGGCTGCATATGTCCACGGTCCTGCAGAGCCTGGTGCAGGCGGTCTGCCGACAGGCGTAGGCGGCCGGGCCATGTGCCTGCTGTCCGGCGGAATCGATTCCCCCGTTGCCGCCTATATGATGGCCAAGCGGGGCATGGAGATCGAGTGCGTCCATTTCTTTTCCTATCCCTATACCTCCCAGCTTGCTAAAGACAAGGTCCTGGAGCTGGCCCGCCTGGTTACACGCTATTCCGGCCGCATGACCGTAAATGTGGTTTCCTTCACAGAAATTCAGGAGGCCATTCGGGACAACTGCCCGGAGGAGTATTTCACGCTGATTATGCGTCGATTCATGATGGACATTGCCCAGCGCATCGCCAAGCGGGACGGCTGCGGCACCCTGATCACCGGTGAGAATCTGGGACAGGTCGCCTCTCAGACAATGGAGGCCATGACGGTGACCGGCGCCGTTGTGGATATTCCGATCTTCATGCCTCTGGTCGGCATGGACAAGGAGGAGATCGTGACCATCGCCCGGAAGATCGGCACATTGGACACCTCCATTCTCCCCTACGAGGACTGCTGCACCGTCTTTACCCCCAAGCATCCCAAGACAAAGCCCGTGCTGGGTCAGGTTCTCCATGCCGAACGAAAGCTGGATCGGGAGGCTCTGATAGAAAGAGCGCTGACCGACATTGAAAAGATCACGGTGCGTTACCATGGCGACGACAGCCTTTGAGTGCATTGCCGCCCTCCGGCGCGCCGGACGCACACTGGCCACAGCCGAAAGCTGCACCGGCGGCGGGATCGGCGCTGCGCTCACCTCCGTCCCCGGCAGCTCCCAGGTGTATGCAGGCAGCATCATCAGCTATACCAACGCCGTCAAGCATCGTCTTTTGGGCGTTCCGGAGGATATGCTGACACAGTTCGGAGCCGTCTCCGCTCCCGTCGCCGCAGCGATGGCCGCCGGCGCCCGCTCTGCCCTTGGGACGGATCTGGCGCTGTCCGTCACCGGGCTGGCCGGTCCGGGCGGAGATGATTACGGAAACCCCGTGGGCACCGTCTACCTGGGTTACTGTGACCGGGACGGCGTTTATACGAGAAAATATCTCTTTTCCGGTTCCCGCCAGGAGATTCGCCAGGCCGCTATTCAGGCCGCGTTGACCTGGATCGCGGAAGAAAACCCGTAAAAACAAAAAACAACGGCAGGAACCGTCTCATTGGTTCCTGCCGCTTTCGCTGTTTTCATTCTTCCTGCGCAGTCGTTTCCGCAGCGGTCTGTGTGGGGTCATAGCTCACGATCACGCTCAGCGCCGTCAGCGCCGACACATCCGTGACCTTTGTCCCAAATACGCTGACCTGCACCAGCACCGGGCACTGGGCCAGGGCCGTCACGGAGCTGATCTCCGTATTGTAGTCCATGGTAACCTTATTCAGATTCGGCAGCCCACCCAGCACATCCAGGCTTGCCAGCTGGTTATATGCGCCGTTAATGTCGGAAAGCGCCGCATCTGAGGCAAATTCCGGAAGAACCGCCACCTGATTATAGGAGAAATCCAGATTCCGCAGCCCACGCACCCCGCCGAGGCCCGTGATATCCGACACCTGATTGTTGGCCAGGCTCAGGGTCTCCAATGCAGTGCAGCCCGCCAGCACGGACACATCCGTCAAGGCATTTCCGCTCACATCCAGCTCCCGGAGCGCGCTCAGGTTATCCAAAGCGCCCAGAGCCGTAATTTTATTCTGTGCGGCGTTCAGCTGTGTCAGCGCCGTGCAGGCACTCACGGGAGCCAGGGAGGTCAGGGCGTTGTACGATACATCCAGCTCCCGCAGGGCAGACAGCCCGCTGATCGGCAGGAGGCTGGTCAATGCGTTATGGGACAGCCCCAGCTCTTCCAATAGCGTCATGCCAGACAGAGCATCCAGATCACGGATGGCATTCTGGCTCAGGTCCAGACTGCGCAGCTGCTGTGCAGCCGCCAGCGCGTCAATATTGGACAAGGCGCAGTCCGTCAGAGAAAGGGTCTGCAGCTTCGGCAGCGCGGCGATGGTCGCCAGTCCCTCCGCCGACACGGACGCCTTGGAAAGGGACAGCGTCTCCAGCTCTCCAAGCCCCGACAGGAAGCTCATATCCTCCGCCGTGCAGGCAGACAGCGTCAGGCTTACAAGATACGGCATTTTTGCAATATCTTCATAGTGCGCCGCATCCTCCGGGGCGGTAAACTCCCGAATGGTCCACAGGTCGTCGGTGTAGAGAACGGTATCCTGTCCTACGTTGAGGAGCTGTCTTACCGTCTGCTCAATTGCCTCGTCGGCAAAGCTGACCTGCTCAATCACCCCGCCAACCGTGTACCCGAAGATGGAAACGGGGCTCACCAGGCCGTTTTCTCCCACCGCCACGGCATAAATCGTCGTCTCGCCCCCGGGGAGGGACACCGTCCCGTCACTCGGCCCGTCAGCCGTCGAGGGGTACTCCCCGTTGCTGGTCAGATAGAGCGTGCCGGATTCGGCCGTGATATGCACATCCAGGTACTGATTGTACAGGCCGGGAGCCGTATCCGTCGCAGGCGCAGCGGGGCGCTGCCCGTCCAGGGCTGCCTTTACGGTTGGGTCAGAGATGTTATCCAGCATGGTCACCGCGTCCAGCAGCTTGTCCTGCTCCACATATGTCTTACACAGCGCCACGTACAGCTCCGTGCCGCCGCCGTCGGCAATCGCGTTGGACAAGGTATACTCAGCCTTGGTATAGTTGCCGATTGCCTTAAACCGCTGGGCAAGCTCAATGGCCACATCCTCATCGTTTCCGGACTGCTTGTAAGCAAGGTCGTAGAACCATGCGGCCGTTCCGTGCTTTCCGTGCTCCTCCCAGTAGCGTGCCTGGCGAAGCAAAAGCTCCAGAGTCGTCCCCCGGTCATAGGCAAATAAATACCACACCATGCTGGCCAGAATCACCAGGACCAGCAAAATGGGCAGAAGAATTTTCAGCGTTCGTTTCATGAAAGCGCTCCATTTCCTTTCATAAGGATGGGTTTATTATACTTCCGGCCGCGTTTCTTGTCAAGGACCGGGAAACCTTCCCAAATAGGACGGCGTGAATCGCCGCATTTTTTCGCTCCCCGTGCAGTAAAATAGATGCGAGGTGATGCAAATGAAAAATGCGGCAAAAGAGTTTCTGCTATCCATTCTGCTGGGGATCTTCCTCCCGGCGGCGGCGCTCTCCATAGCGGTAAAGGCCCTGCCGGAAAGCGCACCGGATCCCTTGCCCGCTTCCGACCCCGCCGAAACATCCTCCGAGCCTGCCGCTGCCGCTCCCGATGAGACCATAGCCGTTCTCCTGGCTGACGGGACCGTGCAGGCGATGGAAATTTCCGACTACCTGACCGGCGTTTTGCTCTCCGAGGTCCCGGCCAGCTTTGAGCCGGAGGCGCTGAAGGCGCAGGCTGTCGTCTCCCGCACCTATGCTCTGCGGAAAACCCGCCGCTCGTCCCGCCACGCTCAGGGTGCAGTCTGCACGGACCCGGCCTGCTGTCAGGGGTATCTGTCCCCGGATGGGGACGGCGATGTCACCGCTCCGGCCTCCGACATCGCAAAGCTGCGCCAGGCCGTGGATGACACCGCAGGCCAGGTGCTTACGTACAACGGAGAGCTGATTGAGGCCACCTTTTTCTCCTGCTCCGGCGGGAAAACAGAGGATGCCGTCGCCGTTTGGGGGAATGATGTTCCATACCTGCAATCCGTTTCCAGCCCCGGGGAGGAAATCGCCGCGCACTTCCGGGATACCGTGACCTTCACCCCGGATGAATTTGCACGTCTTTTGGGAATCGATCCCGACGGCAGCCCGGAAAATTGGTTTGGCCCCATCCTCCGCACGGAAGGCGACGGGATTGATTCCGCCGAGATCGGTGGCATTTGCTTTTCCGGGACGGAGCTGCGGACAAGGCTCGGCCTCCGCTCCACCGACATAACCTTTGAGCCGGCGGTCGATTCCATCACCGTCACGACCTACGGCTACGGCCATCGCGTGGGCATGAGTCAATATGGCGCGCAGGCCATGGCCCTATCCGGCGCCGATTACACCGACATTCTCTCCCACTACTATGTGGGCGCCGTTCTGGAAGCCGAAAAAAGTTGACAATCTTTGCGTTCTCGGTTAAAATGGGTTCAATTGTACGTTTTTTATCTGTCCATTCTGGACAGCATAGGAGGATGTATCGTGCCCATTCAAATTCCCAACGACCTGCCTGCCGCCGGTACGCTGCAGCAGGAAAACATCTTTGTTATGACCCAAAACCGGGCGACGACCCAGGATATTCGCCCTCTGGAAATCGTATTGCTCAACCTGATGCCTACCAAAATCGCCACGGAAACGCAGCTCTCCCGTCTGCTCGGCAACACGCCGCTTCAGGTCCGGCTGGAGCTGATGCACACGACCTCTCACCGGTCAAAAAACATTTCTCAGGAGCACCTGCTGAATTTCTACAAGAGCTTTGACGAGCTGAAGGACCGGAAATTTGACGGCATGGTGATCACGGGCGCTCCCGTTGAACAGATGGCCTTTGAGGATGTGGATTATTGGCCGGAGCTATGCCGCATCATGGAATGGAGCAAGTCCAACGTACATTCCACCTTTCACATCTGCTGGGGTGCGCAGGCCGGTCTTTACTATCACTACGGCATTCAAAAGCACTCCCTCCCCGAGAAGCTTTTCGGCGTTTACCCCCATCAGGCCGAGTATAAGCGCTCCATTCTCCTGCGGGGCTTTGACGACACCTTCTGGGTCCCCCACTCCCGGCATACCACCGTCCTGCGGGAGGATATTGAGGCAGTCCCCGGGCTTCGGATTCTGGCCTCCTCGCCGGACGCAGGCGTTTACGCCATCGCCACCAAAGAGGGACGTCAGATTTTTATCACGGGCCACTCGGAATACGATCCCGACACGCTCAAAACGGAATATCTCCGCGACAAGGCCCTGGGACTTCCCATCGCTCCCCCTGCGAATTATTTTCCGGACGACGACCCGCAAAGGCCCCCCATTGTCCGCTGGCGCAGCCACGCCAATCTGCTTTTCTCCAACTGGCTGAACTATTTCGTATACCAGACCACGCCCTACGACATCATGTCCATCGGCAATCGGAGCGAAAAGGACTAATTATTCCCCCGCATACCCTTCGCTTCCTTCCAACAGCAGCCGCCTGATTGGCCGGAGCCCGGACCGGGCCTCCATGGAAAGTCAGGCGGCTGTCG
>CAKTKB010000005.1 GCA_934569195.1 uncultured Oscillospiraceae bacterium | reverse complement strand
CTGGCCGACAAGGTCGAGGCTCTGATCGACAAGATCGGCAACGTCACGCTGGATAGCGGCGACGCCATCACCGCTGCCCGGGAGGCTTACGACGGCCTGACCGCCGAGCTGCAGGATCTGGTCGAGAACTACGACGTTCTGGTGAAGGCCGAGAACGACTACGCATACCTGATGCAGATTAAGGACATGCTGGACAAGGCTGAGGCTGCGAAGGACGCTGCCGAGGCTGCTCAGAAGTCCGCCGACGAGGCAAAGGCTGCCGCTGAGGAGGCCCAGAAGGCCGCCGAGGAGGCTGCAAACTCCACCGCAGCCGACAAGGAAGCTGCCGCAAAGGCTGCTGAGGAAGCCAAGGCTGCCCAGGAGAAGGCCGAGGCCGCTCAGGCTGCTGCCGACGAGGCCAAGACCGCTGCCCAGAAGGCACAGGCCGCCGCTGAGGCTGCCAACGAGCAGGCTGCCGAGGAGGCCAAGAAGGCCGCTGAGGAGGCCGCCGCTTCCGCCGCATCCGCTGCCGAGTCCGCAACCTCCGCTGCCGACGCTGCAAAGGCTGCCAAGGCCGCTCAGGACGCCCAGGCTGCCGCTGAGGAAGCTCAGAAGAAGGCCGAGGACGCTCAGAAGGCTGCCGAGGACGCTGCCGCTGCCGCAGGCGAGGACAAGACCGCTGCCGAGGCTGCCCAGAAGAAGGCCGAGGAGGCACAGGCTGCTGCTGAGGAAGCAAAGGCCAAGGCTGAGGAGGCCAAGAAGGCTGCCGAGGATTCCGCCAAGGCTGCCGAGGAGTCCAACACCAAGGCTGCCGAGGAAGCCAAGAAGGCCGCTGAGGAGGCCGCTAAGTCCGCATCCTCCGCAACGGAGGCCGCTGCTTCCGCCGCTGAGGCCGCTGAGGCTCAGAAGGCTGCTCAGAACGCCCAGGCTGCTGCCGAGGCTGCCCAGAAGAAGGCTGAGGACGCCGCCAAGACCGCCGAGGAGGCCAAGGCTGCTGCCGAGAAGGCTGCTCAGGAGGCCGGTGTGGACAGCGACGAGGCCAAGAAGGCCGCGGACGCTTCCAAGGCCGCTCAGGACGCCGCCGAGGCTGCCAAGAAGGCTGCCGAGGATGCTGCCAGCGCCGCCGAGGCTTCTAAGGATGCCGCCGATAAGTCTAACAAGGAAGCTGCTCAGTCCGCTGAGCTGGCTGCCAAGTACGCCAAGGAAGTTGCGGATGCTTACGCAGAGATCGTAAAGATCAAGGCTGAGATCATCAACAACCTGGCCGAGGCCCAGAAGGCCGCCGCTGAGGCAAAGAAGGCCGCTCTGGATTCCGCTAAGTACTACGCTCTGATCCGTCTGTCCCAGGTGGATACCTCCAAGCTGAACAACGACCAGAAGCCCGCCGTGGCTGAGGCGATTGCCGCCGGTCTGGATGCCGTTGACAAGGCTGAGACTCCTGAGGAAGTGGAGAAGATTCTGGCCGACACTCTGAAGGCAATTGAGGAGATCGAGGCCACCAAGTGCGCCGCCGTCGACTTCACCGACGTGAAGGAGGACGCATGGTACCACGACAGCGTTGACTACCTGTACAACGCCGGTATCATCAGCGGCACCAGCAAGACAACCTTCGGTACCTACGATGCACTGACCCGCGGACAGCTGGTCACCATCCTGTACCGTCTGGCCGGAGAGCCTGAGGTTGAGGGCACCAGCGAGTTCACCGATGTACCCGCGAATGCATACTACACCAAGGCAGTTATCTGGGCAGCAGAGCAGGAGATCGCCGCCGGTTACGACGACGGAACCTTCGCTCCCAACGCGCCTGTGAACCGTCAGGAGCTGGTTGTGTTCCTGTACCGTTACGCGAAGGCGACTGCCCCGGCCGAGGATCACCTGGCGAAGTTCACCGATGCGGACAATGTGTCCGGCTTCGCAGTGGACGCCATGAACTGGGCTGTTGCCAACGGTCTGATCAGCGGTGTTGAGGAGAACGTGCTGTCTCCGAAGACCGGTGCGACCCGCGCACAGTTTGCCGCGATCCTGACCCGTTACCTGACCGCCGAATAATATCGGAGGGCGGGGAAACCCGAACCAACGCAATGGAGCCAGCCGGTACCCCCGGCTGGCTCTTTTTCACGGAAAACCCACCGGCCTGGCCGGTGGGTCCAAAAGCTTTGGCTATGAGTAGAAAAATTCTAGCGAGGCGAGGGACAAGTCTGGAAAGCAACAAATAAGATACGATTCAAAAAGACAGGTAATCGAGAGATCGAAAGGCAAAATGCGCCAGACTGCGATTTTAATAGCAATAGGGCGCATCATGGGGTAGAAAGAAGATTCTATAGGCTCGCTGGTAATAGGACCTAAGGGAGCTTTGCAGACCACCGGCTATGCAGCCGGTGGTCATGACTTGCGCAGAACGCCGGAAGGAAATCGGCCGCGCGGGGGCGGACAAGCAAAAAACCGGGAAAGATTTCCCTTTCCCGAAAAAACTGAAAAAAAGGCTTGCATTCTGCTGCGGGGTGTGATATGATAACCGGGCGATTGAAAAGACGGGGCTTTATGCCCTTTAACTGATAAGAAAGAGGTGAACATCATGAGAGAAGGTATCCATCCTAAGTACGAACAGACGACGATTCGCTGTGCCTGTGGCAATGTCTTTACGACTGGCTCCACCAAGAAGGACATTCGCGTTGAAATCTGCTCCAAGTGCCACCCTTTCTATACCGGCAAGCAGAAGCTGGTTGACACCGGTGGACGTGTTGACCGGTTCAACAAGCGTTTTGGCCTGAAGTAAGCGTGAAGTCCGCACTGCGTTATCGTGGTGCGGGCTTTTTGTATCTTTTTGTCGTTTTCCCCGGTTCGTGCGGCGGATGGGCAGTCCGGATAAGGTGAAAAATACGCTGTCAGCGGCCGTCGCCGCAGGAGGTTATACGAATGGAAGAATTAAAACAAGAACAGCAGGAGCGGGCGGTGCTCGTTGGCCTGAACGCCGATTGCTTTGCGCCGGATCAGACGGCTACGGACGAGACGCTGGAGGAGCTGGAGGCGCTGCTGGAAACGGACGGCGGATTCTGCACGGCGAAGATCCTCCAGAACCGTCATGCGCCAGATGCCCACAGCTTCATCGGTGAGGGAAAGGCCCAGGAGGTGCGGATGCTGATCGAGGCAACCCAATCCACCATGGCTATTTTTGATAACGAGCTGTCTCCGGGGCAGATTCGCGCCCTGGAGGATATTCTGGGCGTGACCGTTCTGGACCGCAGCGCGTTGATCCTGGACATTTTTGCCCAGCGCGCCCGCACCCGGGAGGGCCGCCTTCAGGTGGAGCTGGCACAGTACCGCTATCTGCTGCCGAGGCTCTCCGGCATGGGAAGAAGTCTGAGCCGTCAGGGCGGCGGTATCGGGACCCGCGGCCCCGGCGAGACTAAGCTGGAGTCGGACCGGCGGCACATCCGGGAGCGGATTTCCCGGCTGGAGGAGGAGCTGAGCCAGGTGCGCCAGGTGCGGGGCGTGCAGCGGGAGCGCCGCATGAAGAACTCCGTTCCGGTAGTGGCAATCGTGGGATATACCAACGCGGGTAAATCTACGCTGCTCAACCGGCTTACCGGCGCAGGCATTCCCGCGAATAACCGGCTGTTTGATACGCTGGATACCACCTCGCGTATGCTGACGGTGTCGGATAATTTGCAGGTCATTTTGTCCGACACGGTTGGCTTTATCGCCAAGCTGCCCCATCACCTGGTGGAAGCCTTCCGGGCGACGCTGGAGGAGCTGTCCTACGCGGACCTGCTGCTGCACGTCGTGGATGCCTCCGACCCCAATCGGCAGGCGCACATGGAGGTAGTGGAAAAGCTGGTGGCTCAGCTGGCAAGACCCGATACGCCCGTGGTGCAGGTTTACAATAAATGTGACCTGGTGACGCCGGAGGATGTTCCGGTGGGGCAGGATGTGGTTGCAATCTCCGCAGCGCGGGGGCAGGGAATGGAGAAGCTCCTTGCGGCGGTGGAAAAGGCGCTGGATCGGGAGTACCACCATGTGCTTCTGACGCTGCCCTATGCCATGGGCGGTATGGTGGAGACGCTCCACGACGGCGCGCGGGTTCTGGGGACGGAGTACACCGGAGACGGAATCGAAATAGAAGCGGTTGTGGATAAAATCCTGTATGGCCGGATAAAAGATTATGTAACGGAGGAGCGCTGAGGGTGGAGGAATACCTGGTGCCCACCGCTTTCGGGCAGGGGGAATTTGTAGAGAAAAAATCCCGGTTTATCGGCAGAATCTGGCCGGTGGAACGGGAGGAAGAGGCGCTGGAACGAATCCAGGAGATGAAAAAACAGCACTATGACGCCACGCACAACTGCTGGGCGTACATTCTCCGGGACGGGGCCGTGCGCTTCAGCGACGACGGAGAGCCGGGAGGGACGGCGGGAATGCCCATGCTCCAGGTGCTCCAGCGGGAGCAGCTATACAATGTCGTGTGCGTTGTGACGCGTTACTTCGGAGGAATTCTCCTGGGGGCGGGGGGCCTGGTCCGGGCCTATACCCGGGGCGCGAAGATAGCGGTGGATGCAGCAGGGAAGTCCATGAAACGGGTCTGGACCGTACTGTATCTGCCCTGCCCGTATACCTATTTTGAAAGGGTGAAGCTGGCGGTGTCGGCCTATGGCGGTATTGTGCGGGATACGCAGTTCGGCGCGGAGGTGGAGATGGAAATTCTGCTGCCCCAGGGTCAGACCCGGCCCTTTCTGGACGGGCTGACGGATATGACCTGCGGTGCGGTAGAGGCTTTGGAGACCGGGCAGGAGTATCGGGCCTTCCCGGTCCAACAGGAGGTGTAGCATGCCCGCATCCGTAGAAATGCTTTCTGTCCGGCCGGTGACCCGGGAACGGGCGGAGGACCTGAATTTGAGAAACGATCCCTTTTTGCAGCCGGGACGGCTGATCCCCCGGCTGGAGGAAGGGGTGTGGAGCTACCGGATCGATTGGTCAGACAGCCCCGGCGAGATGGCCTTTCCTCAGGAGCGCTACGACTATGAGGCCCTGGCAAAGGACAGCCTGATGCTGGGAGCCTATCGGGGAGATACCTGCCTGGGGCTGGCCATCTATCAGCCGGGATTTTTTAACTACATGTATTTGCTGGATCTGAAGGTCAGTGCCGCTGCCCGCAGACAGGGGGTAGGGCGGGCGCTGATCCGCCGGGGAATGGAGGAAGCCCGGGACCGGGACTACGGCGGCGTTTACCTGCAGGCCCAGGACAACAATCTTGGCGCGTGCCTGTTTTATTTAAGCGTTGGATTCCGCATCGGCGGCTTTGACAACCGGGTCTATACCGGCAGCCCCCAGGCGGGAAAAGGGGACATCCTGTTTTACGGCGACTGGAAGGACATCTTATAGAATTTGGAGGGTCACATATGACAGTGCGTGAGGAACTGGAACGGCAGGAGCATCGCTATCTCAATCCGTTGGCGGCATTTTCCGACAGCAGCAAGGGCAGACCGATTCCCGAGGAGCCGGCTGAGCTGGAGGTGCGGACCTGCTACCAAAGAGATACGGACCGGATCGTCCACAGTAAGGCGTTCCGCAGACTGATGCACAAGACCCAGGTTTTTTTGCAGCCGGAGGGGGACCATTACCGCACCCGTATGACCCATACCCTGGAGGTGGCCCGGATTGCCCGAACCATTACCCGGGCGCTGGGACTCAACGAGGACCTGGCGGAGGCCATCGCCATGGGACATGATCTGGGACATACGCCCTTTGGCCACGCGGGAGAAGCCGCCCTGTCCCAGGCTATGGGCAGGCCCTTCTGCCACAACGAGCAGAGCCTGCGGGTGGTGGACGTCCTGGAGAAGGACGGCGCGGGGCTGAACCTTACTTACGAGGTGCGCATGGGCATTCTGGGCCATACCGGCCCGGTCATACCGGAAACGCTGGAGGGACAGGTCGTCCGCCGGTCGGATCAAATTGCTTATGTAAACCATGACATCGATGATGCCATTCGGGCGGGCATCCTTGGCGAGGAGGACATCCCCCGGGATATTTGCCGGGTGCTGGGCTTTTCTCACCGGGAGCGGGTGAACACCCTGGTGTGCGATGCGATTCTGGTATCCCGGGAGGCGGGGGCCGTTGTGCTTTCTCCGGATGTGGAGAAGGCGCTGGCGGATCTGCGCAGCTTTATGTTCGAGCACGTTTATCGGAATCCCGTTGCCAAGGGGCAGGAACGCAAGGCAAAGCGGATGCTTCAGCAGCTCTACGAGTACTATATGGACCACCCCGACGCTCTGCCGGAGGACTTTCAGCCCCAGCTTTCCTTTGACGGGATGGAGCGGACGGTGTGCGACTATATCGCCGGCATGACGGACAAGTATGCCGTGGATAAATACACGGAGATTTTCATTCCCTCAGGCTGGCAAGTCCGGGGATGATATGCTATAATAAAATGAATTTGTAAAAAACGGGCAGGGAGGAGCGAAACATGGCGGAGTTTACACCATCTTTTTTGGATGAGCTGGTGGCGCGAAATCCCATCGAGGACGTGGTAGGGCAGTATGTGCAGCTCAAACGCTCCGGCGCGAACCTGTTTGGCCTGTGCCCGTTCCACGGGGAAAAGACACCGTCCTTATCCGTGGCGCCGGATAAGGGAATGTTCTATTGCTTCGGCTGCCACAAGGGCGGCGGCGTGATTCAGTTCATGATGGAGATCGAGGGACTGAGCTACCCGGATGCCGTGCGCGCCCTGGCCAAACGGGCCGGGATAGAGGTGCCGGAGGATGAACGGTACCAGAGCCGCTATCGCCAGCAGGAGCGCCTGTGGGCGCTGAACCGGGAGGCGGCCCGCTTTTTCCATGCCATGCTCCGGGAGCCTTGCGGCCGGGAGGGCCTGGCCTATGCGCAGAGGCGGGGAATGCTTCCGGCGACCCTGACCCGGTTCGGTATCGGCTTCGCCCCGGATCAGTGGACTGCGCTGACGGATGCCATGCTGGCCAAGGGGTACACGCCCCAGGAGCTGAAGGACGCGGACCTGGCGGGCATATCCTCCAAAAACGGCAAGCCCTACGACCGGTTCCGCAACCGGCTCATGTTCCCGATTATCGACGTCCGTGGAAATGTGATCGGCTTCGGCGGAAGAGTGATGGACGACTCGACGCCCAAATATCTCAATACCTCCGAGACGATGGTGTTTAACAAACGGAAGAATCTTTTTGCCCTGAACCTGGCGAAAAAAAGCAAGCAGGGCTACCTGATCCTGGTGGAGGGCTATATGGATGCCATCGCCCTGCACCAGTACGGGTTTGACTGCGCGGTCGCTTCTCTCGGGACGTCCCTGACGGAGGATCATGCCACCCTGCTGAGCCGCTATACCGAGCAGGTGGTGCTGATCTACGACGGCGACGAGGCCGGGCAGCGGGCCACCCGGCGGGCCATCCCTATGCTGGAGAAGGTCGGGATCGGCGTGAAGGTGCTGAAAATGCACGACGCAAAGGACCCGGACGAGTATCTGAAAAAATTCGGCGCGGACCGCTTCAAGCTTCTGTTGGAGGAGTCGGCAAACCGGGTAGAGTACCAGCTCAACGCAATCCGCAGCAAGTACCGCCTGACGGAGGACGAGCAGAGGGTGGCGTTTATCCAGGAGGCGGCAGAGCTTTTGAGTACGCTGAGCAGCCCGGTTCAGCGGGAGGTTTACGGCGGCCGGGCGGCGGAGGCTGCCGGCATCAGCTTTGAGGCGATGAAGCTGGAGGTGGACAAGGCCTACAAGCGCCGCCGGGCCTATGAAAAGAAGAAGCAGGAGCGGGTGGATTTGGAGCCGGTGCAGGCTCTTCAGCCCAAGGTGCGGCAGCTGCGCTATGAGAATGTCCGCTCCGCCGTGGCGGAGGAGACGGTGATCGCCCTGGCTATGCGGGACCCGACGCTGCTGGATCAGACGGGAAGCCTGAAGCCGGAGGAATTCTCCGTACCGCTGCTGGAAAAGGTATTCCGCCAGATGCTGGAGCGCTACCGGCAGGGGCTGCGGGTGGCGCCGGATGTGCTGACGGACCTGTCGCCGGAGGAAATGTCCCATGTGGCGGGTATTTTACAGCGCCGCCAGGAGCCTGCCAGAGAGCAGGCGCTGTCTGACTGCATCCGGGTCATTCAGAATGAGCATCAGGCGGCAAAGGGGTCGGATCCGATGGATCTGCTGGCCCTGCGCGACCGACTAAAGGAAAGAAAAGGGATCGATCAATGAATGCAGAGCTTGTGGACAAAGAGGAAAAAACGCCCCTGACGGTCAGCTCGGGGGAGGAGGATATGCGCCAGTATCTCCAGGAGATTCGCCAGTATCCGCTGCTGAGCGCCCAGGAGGAGCGGGAGCTGGCCAAGGGCTGCGCCCGGGGAGATGAGGATGCCATCCGGAAGATGGTGAATTCCAATCTGCGCCTGGTGGTGTCCGTAGCCCGGGAGTATGCCGGGCGGGGCGTGTCTCTGATGGACCTGATTCAGGAAGGCTCCATCGGCCTGCTGGCCGCGGCAAAGAAATTTGACTATACCCGGGATTACCGGTTTTCTACTTACGCAACCAAGTGGATTCGCCAGGGAGTGACCCGCTGCCTTATGAATCACAGCGGTGTGATCCGTGTGCCGGTCCATACCGCCGAGCGTATCCGCAAGCTTACGGCGGTGCGCACGGCTCTGACCCAGGAGCTGGAGCGGGAGCCGACGGACGGGGAGATTGCGGAGCGCGCCGGAATCCCCGAGGCGAAGGTGCGCCAGCTGCTGCAGGCTGCGCCGGAGACCTGTTCCCTGGATGCGCCCGCCGGAGACAGCGAGGACGGAACGCTGGGGGTTTTGCTGGAGGATATTCAGGCCCCCCAGCCGCAGGAGGAGCTGGTGCGGGAGGAGCTGAAGAGCACCATGGACCGGCTGATCGAAAAGCTATCTCCCCGCCAGCAGCAGGTTTTGCGCCTGCGCTTTGGCATGGAGGACGGAGCGTGCCATTCTCTGGAGGAAATCGGCACCCAGATGGGTGTTTCCAAGGAGCGGGCGCGCCAGATTGAGCGCCAGGCCATGGACAAGCTGAAGAAAATGGGCGCGGATATGGGATTGGAGGACTTTCTGGAATGATAGACAGCGGACTGTTTGTGTTTGAGGACACGCCTTTGACCGATGCCCTTTCCAAGCTGAAAACAGGCGATACGATGGATGCGGCGACCCTGCTGGCTCTGTCGGAGGGAGAAGAGGAAGAGACGCTGGAGCAAGCGTTCCAGACGCTGGAGGATTTGTCCGTGAGTCTGGACCTCAGCGGCCTGCCCCCCGCGCCCGGCGTGGGCGAGGCGGCGGCCCGGCTGCGGATGGAGAAACAGCTGGCATCCCGGGTGGATATGATTTCCGGACTTTCGCCGGAGGACCCGCTGCGGCTGTATTTGCAGGAGGTGGCGGAGCTTTCCTCCCAGGCCGGAGAGCCGGAGGCACTGCTGCCGGAGCTGGAGCGGGCCAACGGGGAAGAGAACCCCCGGGACCCCGTCTGCGGCGCGGTCGCCGGAGCCTGCCTCGGCCGGGTCGTGGAATTGGCCCGGGAATATGCGGGCCGGGGTGTGCTGCTGCTGGATTTGATCCAGGAGGGCAGCATGGGCCTGTGGCAGGGTATTCTGGCCTGGGTAGGCGGGGAGCGCTTCGCGGATCACCGGGATTGGTGGATTCGTCAGTATATGGCCCGGGCGGTGGTTCGTCAGGCCCGGGAGAACGGTCTGGGGCAGCATCTGCGCCGCCGGATGGAGGATTACCGCAGCGTGGACGAGCGGCTGCTGGAAGAGCTGGGCCGCAATCCGACGCCGGAGGAGATTGCCGGGCAGATGCACATTCCGGCGGCGGAGGAGGAAAACGTCCGGCGGATGGTGGAGCTTGCCCGGACGATGGGAAAGCTTCGCAAAGCGTCGGAGCCGGCGCCTGCGGATGAGGAGCAGGACCAGGCGGTGGAGGACACGGCCTATTTCCGCATGCGCCAGCGGATTGCAGACCTGCTGAGCTGTGTGGACGATCAGGATGCCCGAATTCTCACGCTGCGCTTCGGCCTGGAGGACGGGAAGGTCCGGACACCGGAGCAGATTGCGGCCATGCTGGGCCTGACGCCGGAGCAGGTGACCGCCCGGGAGGCGGAGGCTCTGGGAAAGCTGCGGCAGATGCAGTGAAAGAAAAAAGCGTCCCGGTTTTCCGGGATAAGGAGGATATAGAATGAGCAAGACCTATTCCATTGCCATTGACGGTCCGGCGGGCGCCGGCAAGAGCACGATTGCCCGCAGGCTTGCGGCCGAGCTGGGCTACTGCTACGTGGACACCGGCGCGATTTACCGCACGGTGGCATATTTTCTGGATCTGTGGGGCGTCAGCCCCAAGGATACGGACGGTGTGAACCGATACCTGGACGAGCTGACCCTGGGGATCGAATACGACGAGCAGGGCAAGCAGCACATGATCATGAACGGCATGGACGTGACGGAGGACATCCGCACGCCGGAGATTTCCAAGCTGGCATCCCAGGTGTCCGCCCGCCCGGCGGTGCGGGAGATGCTGCTGGAGATGCAGCGGGATCTGGCCCGCCGGCACAATGTTATCATGGACGGACGGGACATCGGCACGGTGGTGCTGCCCCGGGCGGACGTGAAAATTTTCCTCACGGCATCGGCTCAGGTCCGGGCGGAGCGCCGTTTCCGGGAAATGGAGCAAAAGGGAGAAAAGACCACCCTTGCCCAGGTGCTCAAGCAGATTCAGGAGCGGGATTATCAGGACAGCCACCGGGATATTGCACCGCTGAAGCAGGCGAAGGATGCGGTGCTGGTGGATACCTCCGAGTTGGATATTGACGGCGCGGTGGCGGCAATCCGGGCCGCTGCGGCACAGAAAATTCCGCTATGAGCCGGGTCGTAGTAGCCAAAAGCGCCGGCTTCTGCTTCGGTGTCAGCCGGGCGGTGGAGCTGGTGGAGAAGGAGGCCCGGGCGGGAGGCCCGGTGGTGACGCTGGGGCCGATCATCCACAACCGCCATGTAGTGGAGCGGTTTCGGGGAATGGGCGTAAGCGTAGCGGACCGGCCGGAGGAAATTGCCCCGGGCAGCACGGTGGTGATTCGTTCCCACGGCGTAGCCAGATCGGTGCTTGAGGAGCTGGAGCGGCGGCAGGTGCGGATCGTTGACGCCACATGCCCCTTTGTGAAGCGGATACACGGGATCGTCAGCCGGGCGGACCGGGAGGGCCGCCTGCCGGTGATCATCGGAACCCGGGCGCACCCGGAGGTGGAGGGAATCGCAGGCTGGTGCGGGACGTGCCGGATTTTTGAATCCCTGGAGGAGCTGATGCAGTGGGCGCAGTCCGGGACCGTATCCCGGGATTTGCCGATTTGCATGGTTTCACAGACCACCTCTACGGAATCTTTGTGGAAATCGTGCGCAAATTTCGCAAAAAAACAGTTTACTAACTTGAAAATATTTGATACAATATGTAGAGCAACGGAGTTTCGGCAGGGAGAGGCGGCACAGATGAGCTGCCTGTGCCAGGCAATGGTGGTCGTTGGGGATGCAAAAAGCTCCAACACCGGGAGACTGGTGTCCATCTGCCGCGAACACTGCGCCCGGGTAGTCCTGGTGGATCAGGCCGATGAGCTGGATCCGGACTTCTTCCGCGGCGCGGCTATGGTTGGTATCACTGCCGGTGCGTCCACGCCGGCGTGGATTATAAAGGAGGTCAACAAGACTATGAGCGAAATTGTAAATGCTGATGCTGTCCAGGAGGAGAACTTTGCCGAGCTTCTTGAGCAGTCCATCAAGACTTTAAATACAGGAGATAAGGTCACCGGTATCGTTACCGGCATCGGCGCTACCGAGGTTCAGGTAGACCTGGGCACCAAGCACGCCGGCTACATTCCCGCTGACGAAGTCAGCACCGATCCTTCTGTAAAGCCTGAGGACGTGCTGAAGGTCGGCGACGAGATCGAGGTCTTCGTGGTTCGCGTCAACGACCAGGAGGGCACCGTGCAGCTGTCCAAGAAGAAGCTGGACGGCATGAAGGTTTGGGACGATCTGGCCACTTATGTGGAGGAGAAGACCACCGTAGAGGGCACCATCACCGAGGAGAACAAGGGCGGCCTGGTTGCCAACATGAAGGGCATCCGGGTGTTTATCCCCGCTTCCCAGTCCGGCGTTGCCAAGGGCGGCGATATGTCCGGTATGGTGGGCAAGACCGTCAAGATGAAGATTACCGAGGTCAACCGGCCCCGCCGCCGGGTCATCGGCTCCATCCGTGCCGTGACTGCCGAGGAGCGCAAGGCCAACCAGGCTAAGATCTGGAGCGAAATCCAGGAGGGCGCCAAGTATCACGGTGTCGTCAAGTCCCTGACCGCCTATGGCGCGTTTGTGGACATCGGCGGCGTGGACGGCATGGTGCATGTGTCCGAGCTGAGCTGGAACCGCATCAAGACCCCCGCAGACGTGGTCAAGGTCGGCGACGAGATCGACGTTTACGTCATCTCCTTCGACCCTGTGAAGCACAAGATTTCCCTGGGCTACAAGACTCCGGAGATGAACCCCTGGAATCAGTTCCTGAACAACTACAAGGTGGGCGACGTTGTAGACGCCAAGATCGTAAAGCTGATGGCCTTTGGCGCATTTGCCGAGATCATTCCCGGCGTGGACGGCCTGATCCACATTTCTCAGATTTCTGACCGCCGTATCGGCAAGCCGGAGGACGTGCTGTCCGAGGGCCAGGATGTGAAGGTCAAGATTACCGATGTGGACGCTGAGAACAAGCGGATTTCCCTGTCCATTCGCGCCCTGCTGGAGGATACTGCCGACGAGGCAGAATAAGCCTGTACTGCGTACCGGGGCTCGCTGACTGCGGCCCCGGTATTATTTTGTTGGAGGAGAGAATTATGGTCAAGCATATTGTGCTCTATACCCTGAACGAGGGCGTGGATAAAGGGGAAGCCGTAGAGAAGATTGCCGCTCTGCTGGAGCCGCTGGTGGGACGCATCCCGGGCCTGCAATGGCTGGAGGTCTGCCAGTGCTATCAGGGGGATATGGACTATGCACTGTATTCCGAGTTTGACAGCCAGGAGTCTCTGGCAGCCTATCAGATTCACCCGGAGCATGTGGCGGCAAAGACGCAGTTCTCCGACCTGATTGCCAGCCGGATTTCCGCGGATTACGAGTATTGAGGGCGCGCCGATGAAAGCCATTGTGACTGTGGTGGGCAAGGACCGGGTGGGCATCATTGCGGCCGTGTGCCAGGAGCTGGCGGCGTGCAATATTAACGTGCTCGATATCAGCCAGACCGTTATGCAGGGATATTTTACCATGATGATGGCGGTGGACGTGGCCGGGTGTACCGTTCCCTTTGGAGAGCTGGGAGAGAGACTGGAACAGGCGGGCCGCTCCATGGAGCTGTCCATCCGCGTGCAGCGGGAAGAAATCTTCCAGGCTATGCACCGGATTTGAGGTGAGCCTATGCTGAATCAAGCGGACATTTTGCAGACGCTGGATATGATCGACCACCAGCATCTGGATATCCGGACCATTACCATGGGCATCAGCCTGCTGGATTGCGCAGACCCGGATATCGAAACCTGCTGCCGGAAGATTTACCGGAAGATCACGACCCTGGCGCGGGACCTGGTCAAGACCGGCGACGACATCGCCCGGGAATTTGGCATTCCCATTGTGAATAAGCGCATTTCCGTCACGCCCATCGCAATGGTGGCGGCGGCCTGCCGGGCGGAAAACTATGTGCCCATTGCCCAGACGCTGGATCAGGCGGCGCAGGCGTGCGGCGTGAACTTCATCGGGGGCTTCTCCGCTCTGGTGCAGAAGGGCTGCACGGACAGCGACTGGAAGCTGATCCGGTCCATCCCCGAGGCATTGGCTACGACCCAGCGTGTGTGCGCCAGCGTGAACGTCGGTTCTACAAAGGCGGGCATCAACATGGACGCGGTGGCGGCAATGGGCCGTATCGTGAAAAAGACGGCGGAGCTGACGGCGTCGGAGGACGGCCTGGGCTGCGCAAAGCTGGTGGTGTTTGCCAACGCCGTGGAGGACAACCCCTTTATGGCGGGTGCGTTCCATGGCGCGGGAGAGCCGGAATGCGTTCTCAACGTGGGCGTATCCGGGCCGGGCGTGGTCTACCATGCGCTGCAGGAGGTCAAGGGACGGCCCTTTGACGAGGTGGCGGAGATCATTAAAAAGACCGCCTTCCGTGTGACCCGCATGGGACAGATGGTGGGCGTGGAGGCATCCCGGAGACTGGGCGTGCCCTTCGGCATCGTGGACCTGAGCCTGGCGCCCACCCCGGCGGTGGGAGACAGTGTGGCCCGGATCCTGGAGGAAATGGGACTGGAAACCTGCGGTACCCATGGAACGACGGCGGCGCTGGCCCTGCTGAACGATGCGGTGAAGAAGGGCGGCGTCATGGCCTCCAATCATGTGGGCGGCCTTTCCGGCGCTTTTATCCCCGTTTCCGAGGATGAGGGCATGATTGCCGCGGCGGAGAGCGGAACGCTGTCCCTGGCAAAGCTGGAGGCAATGACCTGCGTGTGCTCCGTGGGGCTGGATATGATCGCCGTGCCGGGAGATACCCCTGCCGCGACGATTTCTGCCATTATTGCGGACGAAGCGGCCATCGGCATGGTGAATACCAAGACCACGGCGGTGCGCATCATTCCCGCACCGGGGAAGTCGGTGGGGGACCGGGTGGAGATGGGCGGCCTGCTGGGCAGCGCGCCGGTCATGCCGGTGTACCAGGCTTCGTCGGAGGCGTTCGTTTCCAGAGGCGGCCGGATTCCGGCGCCCCTGCAGAGCCTGAAGAATTGATCCATCGGCGGTGCCCGGACGGGATGCGCCGGACTGATCTGAAACCATAATCTTGCAAAACGGCGCGGCTTTGGCCGCGTCGTTTTTTTACCCGCTTGGCGGAGCCTACGGATAGGCCCATAGAGGAAATTAAGAAGGAAAACGAAAATTATCGAAATTTTTGCTGCAAATGCGATATGCAATATGCACAAAAAATGGCGGCATAAATTGTGGGATATATACGAAAAAATTCGCAAGGGCAAGAAGGTGGTTGCGTAGTCAGAGGGATTGTGTTAGAATCGTGGTATCGACAGGAACTTGCGTAACCTGTACTTACCGCGGCCCTTGCGGAAATAAGCCGCGTGGAAGTAAAAAATGAAGGGAGCAAAACAAAATGAAGGAAAACCACTTGAAAAGAGTTCTCTCCTTCCTGCTGGTGTTTGCCATGGTTCTGGGCCTGTGCCCGACCATCGTATTCGCCGGCGACACTCTGCCCTACACGGGTGAGAGCGCACTGGGAGAAAACGAGCCGACTTCTCACGGCTATCGTGCGGAAGATCTGTTGACTTGGGATCCGGCTACGGATCCGGACGCAGAGCTGCTGCGGGCACGTGTGCCTCTGCAAAACCGTATCGCTGCGGTGGCCGCAACACAGGCCAACCCCAGCCTGAACCCGGAGGTCGAGTACCTGACTCTGGCAGGCGACTACGGTAATGCCTTCTTTGGCGGCACTTCCTACACCAATGAGTTCAGCGAATACTGCTTCAACTTCTGGCAGTACATCGACTACTACGGCCCCTGGCACGGCCAGACGACGGCTACCACGCCCTTTGAGCTGTGGGACTCCGCCGGTGAGCGCGCCGGTACCTCCGACTGGCAGAAGCGTGCCTTTGAGTTCGGCATGATGAACCTGCCCAACGCCGCCTACACCAACGCCGCCCACAAGAACGGCGTTCTGTCCCTGGGCTGCATCTTCCTGCCCCGTGCTTACCAGTCCTGGCGGACGCTGATCGTCCGGGACGAGGACGGCAACTTCCCCTATGCCGACAAGCTGGTGGATATTGCTGAGTACTACGGCTTCGACGGCTGGTTCGTGAACTTGGAAGGCTCCGACAGCCCCAGCGGCAATGCCAAGACCGAGCTGATCGCCATGCTCAAGTACATGCGCGACAAGGGCCAGTACATCCAGTATTACAACGCCGGCGGCAGCATCGATTCCTCCGTCATGGACGGCGGCGGCGCCGACTCCTTCTTCAAGGATTACGGCTGGTCCACCTCCGGCGCAAAGACCGAGGTTTCCAAGTACGGCTACAGCGCTGTCCACGGCGGCTTTGAGGCCGGCGGCAACCGCTGGAGCAACAGCTTCAGCAAGATGTGGAGCGATGGCACCGTCGTCTGCTCCATCGCCACTCTGGGTACCGACTTCGTACACGCGGGCCTGGACGAGGATATGGGCAATTACCTGGAGCAGCGCCGTGAGAACGACGATTTCCAGTGGATGAGCGCCATCCGTGAGCGTATGTGGTTCACCGGTTCCTCCGGCAACCCCACCGATTCCTCCACCTCCTCCAATGCCGAAGTTGGCGTTAAGAGCAACTCCATGCCCGGCATCGCCAGCATGATTACCGAGCGTTCCGTAATCAGCGGCGACACCTTCTACACCAACTTCAACACCGGCCATGGCCTGGTTTACGCCATCGACGGTGAGATTTCCAACACCCACGAGTGGGCCAACATCTCCATCCAGGACATCCTGCCGACCTGGCAGTTCTGGTTTGACACCACCGGCACCGCTCTGAAGGCCGAGTATGACTACGGCACCAACTACAAGAAGGGCATGACCGCCTCTTGGAACAAGGGCGTTCTGGTAGAGGATTCCACTACCTACGGCACCTTCGACTTCGACCTGGTGGATCCGTACAACGGCGGCTCCTCCCTGGCGGTCTACGGCAAGGTGGATGCGGACAACTTCATGCGGCTCTACAAGACCAGCCTGGACGTGACCGACAGCACCAAGCTGAACATCACCTTCAAGAAGACCTCCACCGACGATGTGGCCATGAGCCTGGGCCTGGTGTTCGCCGACAGCATCAATGCTGAGGACAACACCTACACCATCACCGAGCTGCCCATCGAGAACACCACCGCCGCTTCCGACGGCTGGGTCACCGCTACCGTGGATCTGTCTGCCTACGCAGGCAAGAGCGTGGCTGTGATGGGTCTGTACTTCAAGGGTACGGCCGACAACTATCAGATGCACATCGGCCAGATCGAGTATCTGTCCGGCAAGTCCCTGACTCCCAGCGCCCCCACCGGCCTGACCATCGACAAGGTGTTTGACACCAACGAAGCGGTTATTTCCTGGGATCTGGACAGCTATGACAGCGTCAAGCAGTACAATGTCTACGTCAACGACGTGTTCGTAGGCGGCATTTACGACGAGACCTTCTACATCAAGAACCTGTACACCACCGAGGGCACCATGACCATCAAGGTCACCGCCGTTGGTGCGGACGGCACCGAGTCCGAGGCAGCTACCGCTACCTACGACTTCAGCAAGGCCGTCACCGGCCTGAGCGTCGTTCCTGCGGACGGCACCCTGACCGTGAGCTTCACCCCCGCCGACGCTTCCGTCGCTACGGAAGTCAGCGTCTATATCCCCGAGACCAAGAACACCTACACGGCTACCGCCGCTGCCGGTGAAACCTCTGTGGTCGTGACGGTTCCTTCCGGCGCTGCTGCCGACGGCAAGGAGTACGAGATGCAGGTCACTCCCGAGAACGGTACGGCCAAGGCCTACGACGGAGAGCTGGACGACAGCTACTGCATCCCCTACGACGGCCCCATGACCGGCCATGCACTGACCTCTCCCGTGGCTTGCGACGACTGGTACAAGATGAGCCTCACCTACACGACCTACTCCGGCTCCGCCGGTACTGAGGAGTATACCCGCGGTAAGAAGTCCCACGGTGAGCTGAACAACGACTGGTCCCGCTTCCAGTCCCTGCCCAGCGACATCATGACCCTGGAGGTCGTCCTGACCGACTATGCGGGCAATACCTCCGCGCCGGTTAACTACAACTTCGACGACAAGGGCGAGCCTGTCATTCCTCAGCCCTTCTACCGGGTATTCCACCTGGATGCCGGCCGTAAGTACTTCAGCGTAGAGAGCATCAAGACGATTCTCGACGCCATGGCCGAGGCCAACTTCAGCCAGCTCCAGCTCTACTTCTCCGACAACCAGGGCTTCCGCCTTGCGCTGGACAACATGACCCTGACCACCGATTACGGCACCTATGACCTGACCCCGGCTCTGGGCGACGGCTACACGGGCGACAACAAGTATCCCGATGGCACCGGCAAGTACCTGACTCAGTCCGAGATGGACGAGATCATCACCTATGCCAACAGCAAGGGTATTGAGATCATCCCGGCTCTGAACGTGCCCGGTCACATGGGCGCCATCCTGGAGGAGTTCCCCTCCCTGCGCTACACCAATTCCAAGAGCTCCATCGACCTGACCAGCGACGAGGCCAAGGCATTCGCCAAGGCTCTGGTTGCCAAGTATGCCGACTACTTCGCGTCCAAGGGCTGCAAGTACTTCAGCTTCGGCGCGGACGAGTTTGCCAACGATCAGGGCAGCAGCTCCATGGGCTTTGAGACCATTTATAAGAATGGCATCTACAAGGAGCACTTTGTTCCCTTCTTCAATGACGTTGCACAGATCATCAAGGACAAGGGCATGACCCCGAGAGCCTTCAACGACGGCATTCTGTACAACAACGACACCTCCGTCGAGATGGATACCGACGTGCAGGTCTGCTACTGGTCCGGCGGATGGGGCGGCTACAACCTGGCCTCCGCTACCACGCTGAACGACGCGGGCTTCGAGCTGATCAACACCAACGAGGGCTTCTACTGGGTGCTGGGCAACAGCAGCTGGCAGGTAAGCGCCGACAAGGCCGGTCAGTTTGACTACACCGCATTCCCCGGCTCCACCATCTACAACCCCGCAGGTGCTATGCTGTGCGTGTGGTGTGACAACGGTGCGGCAGACGGCGATGACGGCGGCGCAGGCGTTGCCGAGAAGATCGCGCCTGTCATCAAGGCCTTCGGCGGCACGCTGCCCGAGGAGAGAAGCACAGTTCCCGTTATCGACGCCAGCTACTTCCCCGATCCGGTGCTGCGCCAGATTGTCATGGAGCAGGTCGGTCCCTACATCACCGATCTGACCAAGTTCACCGGCACCCTGGATTGCTCCGGCAAGGACGTCACCGATCTCACCGGCCTGACCCAGATCACCGGCCTGACCGGCCTGAACCTCTCCGGCACCAAGATCACCAAGATCACCTCCGACATGCTGCCCGCAGGCGTCACCAGCCTGAACCTGGCAAACTGCAAGGAGCTGACCTTCGTTGAGCTGAACGACTTCCCCAACCTGGTCCTGGATTTCACCGGCTGCTCCGCCGTTGAGAACCTGTACCTGAAGGGAACCAACATGACCGAGATCAACATCTCCGCCATGACCCGTCTGCACAACTTCGTGATTTCCGACAGCCAGATCAGCAAGATCACTGCTGCTTCTGCTGCCACCTATAAGAATGCCTACTATTGGAACTGGACGGGCGCCAAGATGGATCTGTCCGACAGCACCAAGGAAGGCAAGCTCCGCTCCGGCATGGAGACCTACTTCGCCACCGCCGATCTGGAAGAAGAGATCGACGCCATGGAGTCCGCAGTTGCTTATAAGAGAAACAACTATGGCAGCACCGTCGAGTTCGCCATGAGTCAGGTGCAGCAGGTTTCCAAGATCACCTACGTGAACACCTATGCCGATTACTCCTGGGGCGTGGACTACGGCATGAAGGGCGGTACGGTTGAAGTCTCCACCGACGGTGAGACCTACACCCAGGTAGCCACCTTCAGCGGCAACACCGCCAAGAACTGCACCATCCAGCTGCCGGAGAACACCCGGGCGATGTATGTGCGGATCAACATCACCGACGGCTACGGCTACTGCGTCGACCTGTACCTGATGGGCCACGCGGTTGCGCCCATGGGCTTCTCCTTCGGCAAGCAGCAGCCCGCCCTGGTCCGGGATGAGCTGACCGACGTGAGCTACGAGCGCAACGGCCGTCAGTATCAGCTCCTGGATATCCTGGAGAAGAATTACGCCTCCTTCAAGACCGTTCGCGGCACGGCCGTTGCGGACCTGGAGGGCGCAGAGTGGGTGGATGAGTCCTACCTGGCCGATGCAACCCAGATGCCCAAGGGCGTGAAGGTTGTCATTACCGACGAAGAGGGCAACACCTACGTTCCCAGCAATGTCGAGAAGCCCGATCTGGGCACGCTGGACGAGACCACCAACGTCGGCCGTCAGGCCAGCATCGTGACCCAGTCCGGTCAGTACTCCGGCGAGGGCAGCGCAAACCTGTTTGACGGCAACAAGACCACCACCAAGTGGTGCACCAACGGTTCTACCGGTTGGGTCGGCTTCACTCTGCCCGAGTCCATGGTCGTGGGCAAGTGGGTCACCACCCACGCAGGCATGGCCGAGCAGGAAGGCTACATCACCAAGGCATACCGCCTGCAGGTGCTGGATCCCGACGGCGAGGTTTCCGAGTCCGACTTCATGGGGATGAGCTCCTCCGAGCAGAAGAATATTCTCAGAAATGCAAATTACTGGGTTGATCTGGATGTGGTGACCGGTAACTCCACCAACGAGGTCTCCCGCACCATCGCAACCGAGAATCTGAAGGAAGCACAGGTCTACCGCCTGTACGTTGACCAGGCCGAGCAGAGCTCCGGCGGCGCTATCCGTATCTACGAGATGGAGCTGTACACCTACACCGGCAAGCTCAAGACCGATACCAACGGTATCTTTATCGCCGACGAGATCGGTACCTGGAACGTCTCCTACCGCAAGGGCACCAACGAGCTGGCAAACCTGACCCTGCGTGTGAAGATGTCCGACCAGGATCTGGTCGACCTGTCCAAGGAAGTGGAAGCCGCCGAGAAGGCCGCTCAGGAAGCGAAGGAAGCCGCTGAGAATGCACAGAAGGCTGCCGAGGCTGCCAAGGCTGCCGCTGAGGCTGCCGCCGCTACCTCCGCCGAGAACAAGGAAGCTGCCGAGAAGGCCGCCGAGGAAGCCAAGGCCGCTCTGGCCAAGGCCGAGGCCGCACAGCGTGCTGCCGAGATCGCCGAGAAGGCCGCTGAGGAAGCCCGCAAGGCTGCTGCCGAGTCCAACGAGGCTGCTGCCGTCGAGGCCCGCAAGGCTGCCGAGAATGCTGCCGCTTCCGCCGCCTCCGCCGCTTCCGCCGCTGAGTCCGCCGCAACTGCCGCAAAGGCTGCCGAGGCTGCTCAGAAGGCACAGGCTGCCGCTGAGGCCGCTGCCGAGGAGGCAAGAAAGGCCGCCCTGGAGTCTGCCAAGTATTACGCACTGACCCGCTTGGTCCAGATCGACATTTCCGACATGAACAACGATCAGAAGGCCGCTGCCCGCGAGCTGATTACCGCGGCGCAGAAGAAGGTGCTCACCGCCGAGACCACTGCCGAGGTGGAGCAGATTCTGAGCGACGTCCTGGCCGCGCTGGATCAGATCCGTGCTACCAAGTGCGCAGCCGTGGACTTTGTGGATGTCAAGGAGGACTCCTGGTTCCACAAGAACGTGGATGAGCTGTACAACATGGGCATCATGGTCGGTACCAGCTCCACCACCTTCTCCCCGTATGATGGCCTGACCCGCGGTCAGCTGGTCTCCATCCTCTACCGTCTGAGCGGCGAGCCTGAGGTGACCGGTGGTTCCGATTACTCCGACGTTCCCGCAAATGTCTACTACACCAAGGCTGTCATCTGGGCAAGCCAGCAGGGGATTGTCTACGGCTACGTGGACGGCACCTTCCGGCCCGACGCACAGATCACCCGCCAGGAGCTGGTCGTCCTGCTGTACCGGTATGCCAATGCACAGCCCGGCAACGCAGAGCTGCTGAACGCTTACCCCGACGCTTCCGATGTCTCCGCCTTTGCCAAGGAGGCCATGAGCTGGGCGCTGGAGAACGGCATCCTCTATGGTGTGGAGCTGGACGGCACCAATTACCTGTCCCCGAAGGCAACCACCAACCGTGCACAGGTCGCTGCGGTCATCACCCGCTACCTGTCCATGGCTCCCCAGCAGTAAAAATTCATACCGCCCGAGGTAACTCGGCATAGATTTGGGCCAGCCGGCCAAAACCGGCTGGCCCATTTTTTGTTGGCATTGTGCACAGTACGTGGGGGATGTAGTCGTAAAAAGATAGAAAAAATGGCGCAATAATGCCGTTTGGATACTATTGTTAATTTCTTTTTATACTTTACAGCTGCTGTTATATATGTTAATATAACAACGAAAGGACGAGTAGCGGGGTGCAAATTGTCAATGATGTACAGAAATCCACTATCTATGTACATGCGTAACAGGATGCCCTGCAAAAGCCTTGAGACCGGCTGCGACAGCGCAGTAAATTTTGGGCGCGGCAGCGCCCTCAGGATAGAAAACGGGCCGTTTTGGAGGGAAGACGGGCCGGATTTTTTCCGAAATGCTGCCAAACAAAAAGGAGGTAAATATCCATGCAAATCAGAAAGTCCCATCGCATCCTTGCGGCGGCTCTGGCCCTGGTTATGGTGGTTGGAATGCTCCCCACCATGGCGTTCGCCCGTTCCGCTGGTAATGACGGGTCTGCTGAGATGAACGAGGCTTATGCGGCTAAGGAAACCCTGATGCCCATCGGCCCGTCTTTCAATGTGGACACTTTGCTGGAGTGGACGCCGGAGTCTGACCCCGACGCCATGTACAGCCGCGCCAGTATCAATCTGGCCGACCGGGAGGGCGGCTTTGTCGTCAATCCTCTGGTAAACCCCGAGGCAAAGCTGATGCTCTGCTCCCTGGCAAACTCTGATCATGACCACACCAGCGCTCAGGGCACCGAGTCCTTCCTGAGCTACGCCTTCAACTATTGGCAGTATACGAACTCCTTTGTGTACTGGTCCGGCTCCGAAGAGGGCCTGATCTGCTGCCCCACCGGTGAATTCACGGATGCGGCGCATACCAACGGCGTTCCCGTAGTTGCAACTCTGGGCTTCCCCTGGGGCAGCGGCAACGGCTACGTGGAGCAGGTGAAGAAGTTTGTGCAGAAGGCTGACGACGGTTCCTTCCCCGTTGCCGATAAGCTGATCGAGGTCATGGATTACTACGGCTTCGACGGTTACTTCTTCAACCAGGAGTCCTACGGCTGCTCCGCAGCTGAAGGTCAGCTCATTGATGAGATGATGCGCTACATGCATAAGAAGCGCCCCGATATGCTCATCAGCTGGTACGACTCCATGCTGCCCACCGGCGGCGTGTCCTACCGGAACGCTGTTGACGACAGCAACAAGCAGTTTATGACCGATTCCGCCGACGGCACCCGCGCCATCGACGAGTTCTTCATGAACTACAACTGGTACGAATCCCAGGTGACGACGACCATCAGCACCATGAAGTCCATCGGCCGCAGTCAGTTCGATGCTTTCGCAGGCATCAATGTGCAGGAGAACTGCATGAACTCCAGCTTCCAGGACAACCTCCTGGTGGATGCGGACGGCATGACCCGCCTGTCTCTGGCGCTGTACTGCCCCAACTCTACCTTGGGCCTGGCCAAGTCGGGTGAGGATTTCCACGAAGTGGAGCGGACCTTCTATACCAACGCCAAGGCCGATCCCCGGGATACGTCCGTGAACCTGTCCACCAATGCGTGGGCCGGTATGTCCCGCTTCTTCGCGGACCACACCGTTATCCTGGATGCGCCCTTTGTGACAGACTTCAATTCCGGCCACGGCCGCGCCTACTATGTGGACGGCGTCAAGTCCCGGGATGCAGAGTGGAGCTACCAGTCCAACCAGGACGTTATGCCCACCTGGACCTGGATCATCGACTCCGAGGGCGAGAAGCTGGAGGGCGGCTACGATTTCACCACCGCGTGGAACGGCGGTAACTCCATCAAGTTCTCCGGCAGCCTGTCCGCAGGCAAGGCCAACAACATCATGCTCTACAGCACCATCGTGGAGATCACCTCCGGCATGAAGCTGGGCCTGACCTACAAGGGCGACCAGGGCAAGATGAAGCTGGTTGCTTACTATGGCGACAAGAACACCGCCAGCTACGAGGATTGCACCCAGGTCGCTTACGACCTGACCGCAAGCACCGGCGACTGGACCACCACGCAGGTGGATCTGTCCGCCAACGCAGGCAAGACCCTGTACGCCATCGGCCTGAAGATCGAGTCTGATACGGACGTTTCCGATTATCAGGTAAACCTGGGTCGCCTGACGCTGATCGAAAAGGATCGCGCAGCTCTGACCGGCCCCTCCGCCGTGACCCTGGACGAGATTCTCTACACCGACGCCTTCACGGCTGAGGCAAGAGTCTACTGGACCGCCGTGACCGGCGCGTCCTCCTACGAAATCTATAAGGTGAACGCCGACGGCTCCAAGACCCTGATCATGGAGACCCCCAGCACCGCCTTCTACATCCCCACCCTGAGCCGGGACAGCAGTGAGACCGACGTGACCATCGAAGTGGTTCCCCTGAACCGCAACGGCGAGCGCGGCACCGGTACGGAGCTGACCATCGCTTGGGAGTACGGCAACGACGACACCGAGAAGGTGGAGACCGTTGAGTTTGATAACGTGTGCCTGAACGCCACGATTACCGACGTTTCCCACGAGAACTCCGGCGAGCCTGCTTCCAAGGCTCTGGACGGAACCTCTGCCAACAACTCCAAGTGGTGCTCTACCAACCACAGCAGCGGCTACCTGGCCATCGACCTGGGCCGCGAGGTTACCGTGAAGCGCTGGCGCGTGGAGCATGGTGAGTACGGCGGCGAGGACAAGGCCACCAACACCGATACCTTCGCGCTGCAGTATCTGGATACCGCCAGCAACAACTGGGTCGAGGTTAAGAAGATTTCCGGCAACGACAAGGCCGTGACCGACGTCCTGCTGGACGAGCCTGTAACCGCACAGCAGTGGAGACTGTACGTTTACAATGCCGGACATTCTCCCTGGCAGGCCATCCGTATCTACGAGTGGCAGATGTTTGAGACCGACCAGTTCCCCAAGACCGATCCGGTTCCCATGCACTTTGCTTCCGCCGTTAACGGCGAGGGTGCAACGGATACCTTCACCCTGTCCAATGTGCCCAACGGCCAGACCGTCAAGGTCTACACCCGTTCCGGCGATACCTACACGCTGATCGGCAGCGCCGAGTCCAACGGCAGCACCGTGACGATCACCGATCTGGACTTCGGTACCGCTGAGGCCGGCCGCGTTTACTACACCACGACGGCAACTGCTGCCGACGAGAGCTACAAGTTCAGCACGGCCTTCGACGCCGAGTCTGCCGAGAAGTCCGAGCCTGCTAAGGAAGTCTCCTTCGAGAAGTTCTCCCGCGCCGGTTCCGTCAGCTCCTCCTTCGACGGTGGCGTTTACACCAGCCTGACCGTGTCCGGCCTGGGCGAAGGCGACGTGGTTTACACCTACGAGAACGGTGAGAAGGCTGCGATTTACACCAAGAAGTCCCTGCCGGTAGCCTCCGGCGAGACCTCCGTCACCCTGGACGGCGTCCTGGTGGCGCAGGCCGGCGGCGAGCTGACGCTGCGCGTAAAGCGGGCGGGCAAGCTGCTCTCCGATTTCTACACCGTGACGACTCCTGCGTTTGACGAGCCGACCGCAACCCTGCGTCTGTTCGGCCGCAACAGCAACGGCGAGAGCCTGACCGGCGTTCGCTTCCTGGTTCTGGATGCTTCCGGTGAGACCGTTGCCGAGATCAACACCACCTCCGATTCCGGCGGAACCGCAGAGATTCCTCTGGGCGACTACACCATCAAGACCGCAGCGGTTCCCTCCGGCTACAGCCGCAATATGGAAGAGCTGCCCATCCATCTGCGCATCGAGGGCTGGGAGTACACCAGCACCGTCTCCATCCCCGATTACTCCGATCCCGTGCTGACCGGCATTACCATTGAAAACGCAGACAAGGCGACCCTGATCGTGGGCAGCAGCTACAAGTACACTGCAAAGCTCACCGGTGAGGGCGACTACGACGATTCCGTTATCTGGACGGTGCAGGGCGCTACCTCCGAGAAGACGACCGTGGATGCCCGCGGCAACCTGACCATCGGAGACGACGAGAACGCCGCCTACATCACCATCGTGGCAAAGGCTGCCGCAAATGAGAGCATTACCGACTCCCGTCTGGCTTATGTGACCACCTGCGCAGCGCTGCCGACCGGCGACATCCTGGGCTACACCGGCAGCAAGCTGGATGAGGCCGACGGCCCCAAGGCTGCCTTTGACGGCGACATGACTACCAAGTGGACCGAGGAAGGCTCCAAGTGGGTCATGGTTGACCTGAACGGCAAGCAGACGCTGGATTCCGTGAAGATTTATCACGCCGGAACCCAGGAGCCTGGCGCAACCAACACCGCAAGCCTGGCCATCTACCGCCTGAACCCCAACTACACCTGGAGCACGGCGGAGTTCTGGAAGAATTACGGCCTGAGCGGCACGACCTCCTATATTAACGGATATCTGGACGTGACCTACGGGTACACGGTCCCCATGGCCAGCGTTTCCGACAACACCAGCAACGTGACGACCTTCACCTTCGACAACCCGGTTACGGCCGACGTGCTGCTGGTGCGGGTGATGGACA
This sequence comes from uncultured Oscillospiraceae bacterium, assembly GCA_934569195.1. Classification (GTDB taxonomy): domain Bacteria; phylum Bacillota; class Clostridia; order Oscillospirales; family Oscillospiraceae; genus Faecousia. The sequence goes on along the minus strand of CAKTKB010000005.1, from coordinate 1,299 downwards.
ACAACGTGAATATCTACGAGGTTGAGGCCATCGGCACGGACAACCTGCGTGTGGACGCTGCCAAGCTGGCGCTGCGGATCGCAGAGCTGAAGGATACCGAGATCACCAAGGACAGCGGCGACCTGCTCAAGGAGCTGCGGGACGCCTACGACGCGCTGCCTGAGACCCACAAGGATTACGTGGACACCCTGGATATCCTGGCTGCCGCGGAAGCCACCTATGCAAACTTCATCCGTCAGGACTACAAGGATGCGCTGACGGAGTACCACAAGACCGTGAAGGCTAACGGCATGTACACCGAGAACGGCAAGGCTAAGCTGGATGCCGCTCTGGAAGAGGGCCTGAAGCTGATCGACAATGCCCAGTCCGAGCAGGCGCTGGAGAAGGCTCTGGCAGACGGCAAGACCCTGATCGACAACGTTCCCGACATGGAGCGGGAGATGAAGGAAGCTCTGGAGGCTGCGGAGAAGGCTGCCCTGGCTGCTGCCAAGTACTACGCACACATGGAGCTGACCCGTATGGATCTGGCCGACCTGAATGCGGACCAGAAGGAAATGGCGCAGCAGATCATTGCCGACGGCCGCAAGGCCATCGACGAGGCTGCCTCCATTGACGAGGTCAATGCCATCATGGATCAGATCCGTGCGGACATTGCGGACCTGGACGGCATCCTGTGTGCCGCCGAGGACTTCACCGATGTGAACCGGAACGCCTGGTACCACACGGGTGTGGACTATGTCTACAATGCCGGCTACATGGTCGGAACCAGCGATACCACCTTCTCCCCCTACGACAGCCTGACCCGTGCACAGCTGGTCACCATCCTCTATCGTATGGCCGGCGAGCCTGAGACCACGGAGAGCATGGACTTCTCCGATGTGGCGGAGGGCAAGTACTACGAGAATGCCGTTAAGTGGGCCGCTCAGGAGGGCATTGCCTACGGTTACGGCGACGGAACCTTCCGTCCCAATGCGGAAGTGACCCGTGAGGAGCTGGTCGTGTTCCTGTACCGGTACGCACAGGCTGAGGCCGTTGAAGAGGATAACCTGGCTAAGTTTGCCGATGCCGAGAACGTAAGCGCGTTCGCCCGCACGGCTATGAACTGGGCCGTCGCAAACGGCATCCTGAGCGGTAAGATCGCGGACGGCGCCACTGTCCTGGCTCCCAAGGATATTACCAACCGGGCTGAGTTTGCCGCCATCGCACTCCGCTATGCGGATATGGAAGCATAATTCCCCATTTTTCCCCGGAAAAGTCTGAATAACGGGTGGGCCAGCCAGTTATCTGATTGGCTGGCCC
>CAKTKB010000004.1 GCA_934569195.1 uncultured Oscillospiraceae bacterium | reverse complement strand
GCTTCTGCATCAGCTCCCGGGAAAAATTATCCGCACGCAGGGACGGGACCGACAGATTCACCTTGTTTTCCCGGCAATAGGGAATCATGGCGTCCGTCAGCTCCTTCAGGCCCCGATAATCCGACGTCGACAGACTGGATAGCGTGATTTCGTTGTTTCCGGAATCCTCCAGCGTCTCCACTGCCTGCTGAAAAAGAACCTGGGGGCTCTTCTTCCGCACCGGGCGGCAGGAGAAGCCTGCCTGGCAGAAGCGGCATCCCCGGATGCAGCCGCGGAACACCTCCAGATTGGCCCGGTCATGCACGATTTCCGTAGAGGGTACGATCATTTTCGTGGGGAAATAGGCATGATCCAAATCCTCCACAATACGCTTGCACACAGACGCCGGAGCGCCCTCCAGAGGCACGATCCGCGCCAGCGTTCCGTCCGGGGCATACTCATGGCGGTAAAAGGACGGCACATACATCCCCGGAATTTTTGCCACAGCCCGGAGAAATTCCGCCTTGCTCCATCCCTCAGATTTTGCCCGGTCGTACAGGCGGAGGATTTCCGGTGTGCTCTCCTCCCCCTCGCCCAGGGAGAAAAAGTCAAAAAAGTCCGCCAACGGCTCCGGGTTGAAGGTACACACCCCGCCGGCAAACACGATATTCTTCAGTCCGGTCCGCTCCGACGCGTGGAGCGGGATTCCGGAAAGCAGAAGCATATTCAGAATGTTCGTATAGGACATCTCATAGCCGATCGTAAAGGCAATCAGGTCAAAATCCTTTACCGGCTCCTGGCTCTCCAACGCCCACAGGGGAATTCCATTGGCCCGCATAGCCTGCTCCATATCACCCCAGGGGGTAAACACCCGCTGGCACCACACCCCCTCCATCTCGTTCATCACGCCGTAGAGGATGCGCATTCCCACGTTGGACATGCCGATCTCGTAAGTATCCGGGAAGCAAAACGCAACCCGGATCCGAACGGATGCCGGGTCCTTCTGCACTTCGTTATATTCCCCGCCCGTGTAACGCGCCGGCTTCTGCACGGTGGGCAGGATCCTGCGAAGCAATTCTGTCATAGTTCTCTAAACCTCTTATGAATTCGCTGTCAAAAGCTTTTGCCGGTTCCCCGGTCAACGCCTATTGTACCCTTGATTCCGTGCTTTTGCAAGCAATTTTTCCAACCCGCAGCAAAAGGGGAATCGCTCCGGCCACAAACCAGATGGAATACCTCCAGCGAAAAAAACACCAAAAAAACGCTGCGGCCACACCTACTGCGGCGCATCGCTGGAGTCCGGTCGCCAGCCGCACCGCAGCGCCCTCCGGCAGGACGGCACAAAGCGCAGCCCGAACGGCCCTTCCTCCGTCCAGCGGGTAAATGGGCAGCAGATTCCAGGCCGTCTGCAAGGCGGCGCAGATCGCCACCCGCGGAAACCATCTCCCCGCAAGCATCAGCAATCCGCCGCCGATCGGTCCCGCCAGAGCGCATATCAGCTCCGGCAGGGAATCCATGGGCGCGGTTTCCATAATCGCGCCGGCTGCCCCAATTTCCATCTTTTCAACCCGGCCGCCGGTAAAGCGAATCATCCCGTAATGGCAAAGCTCATGAAAAAAACCGGCAATCAACGCGGCGGCGCACCACTGTACAGGCAGAAGCAGGAGGCCCAGCGCCGCAGCAAAGTAGGCCCCCGTCCGAATCCGTACCTGCGGTCTATTTCTGCTGCGCACTTTCCAAAACGTCCCTGCAAAACGTCATAACCGCCTCCCCCACCGGTTCTCCATCCCGCACCCGCTCTGTCAGCGCCTGCAGCGCGCCCAGCGCAGGGGAGGACGGCGCGTCTCGATGAACAGCGCCCCACGCACACTTCACGCCCAATACCGCAGCCAGCAGCAGCGCAGCCGCCAGGACCCGTCCCCGGGCAGCCCGGCTGTGCTCTTCGCCTCTGCCCGGCTTCTCCGGACCATACACAATACGATAACCCATGGCTCTCCCTCCTCCGGATATTCTACGGTACGGCGCGGCCGTACATGCCCGTATTTTTCCGGCAAGGGAGCCTCGCCCTAAATCCGCCCTCTGTTCTCCGCCAGGTATTCCGCCGCAGCGGAGGCAGCGACAGCTCCGTCTGCCGCCGCAGTCAGGATCTGGTGCAGCCTTCCTCCGCGCACATCCCCCGCCGCAAAAACGCCGGGTATCTGCGTATCGGTTGATTCAGACGCCTGGATGAAGCCCTGCTGGTCCAAGGGCAGCTGTCCCTGCACCAGCTGTGTATTGGCTCTGCGCCCCACGCAGATAAATAACCCCTGGCACGTAAGCTCCCGCTCCGTCCCGTCCTCCATGCAGACCGATACCCCCTTGAGCTTTGTATCCCGCAGCAGGCGCGTCACCCGCGTGTTGGGCAGAAATTCCACATTTTCTCTCTCCCGCAGCTGCTGCGCACTGCGCCGCTCCGCCCGAATCCGGTCGTTTCTGTGAATCCAGTACACCTTCCTGCAAATGCGCGACAGCAGCAGGCCGTCATTCACGGCGCTGTTTCCCCCGCCTACGACGATCGCCGTGCATCCCCGGAGAAGCCAACCGTCGCAGGCCGCGCAATAGCTGACGCCGCGCCCCAGCAGTTCCCGTTCCCCGGGTATCTCCAATGGTTTGGGTTCTGCGCCCATGGCCAGTACAACGCTTCTCCCTAAAAACCGCCCCCGGTCCGTATCCGCCGATTTCACCGGGCCTGACAGCGACAGCGACCGCACCTGCGTCAGCTCTATCTGCGCGCCTGCCTCCTGTGCGCCCCGAAGCATACGCTCCGCCAGAGCCGTTCCCGAGATTCCCTCCGGAAAACCGGGGTAGTTCTCTATCCGCTCTGCCTGATTCATCTGGCCGCCCGGGCCAAGCCTTTCCAGAATGCGCACCGTAAGGCCCGCCCGCGCGCCATACAGCGCCGCCGTGCATCCGCCCGGGCCGCCGCCGATCACCAACATATCCGCAATTTCTTCCATTCTATCCATACTGCACCTCCGAACAGATACAGTATGCCCCGAAATCCTAATCACCGGTCGTGTCGGTGGTCTTTTACAAAAAGAAACAGCCCCTTGCAAAAAGCAAGAGGCTGTTATAATGGAGCGGGTGACGAGGCTCGAACTCGCTACCTCCACCTTGGCAAGGTGGCGCTCTACCGGATGAGCTACACCCGCAACAACAGTGATTATTATAGCGGCTTTTTTATAAATGTCAAGTTTTTTCTTGAAATTTTTTCCGGCGGTTGTGCAGACGCCCCCGCCTTTCAGCGCCCGTACATCCCGCAGGCGGCAGCGCGCCGGCAGCCCCCAATGCGGCGCACGAACAAAAAAGCAGACCTCAGCCATCTGGCGAAACTTCGTTGACGAGGTTACTATCTCATGGTAGGGGCAAAAAACGGCATAGCCTACATAACTGTAAGCTATGCCGTATTCGTTTGAGCATCCTTCGTTCTTCAAGTGAATGCGGACCTCAATCCCATCCTTTTTCCGTCATGCCAGCAGCCGGTACAGGAAGCACACTACCTGCCCCCGCGTGCATGTCTTGTCCGGGCTGAAATGGGCGGTGTCCGTACCATAAACCACACCGTTCTCTGCCGCCCAAATGACTGCATCATAGTAATAGCTGCCGCTCTTCACATCCCGGAAGGGATTTCCCGTTCCATGGCCCGGGTTCCCTTGATACCGGTACAGGAAGCATACCACCTGGGCTCTTGTGCAGGAAGCATTGGGGCTGAAGCGGGTGGCGCTGGTGCCGTAGACAATGCCATTTTCCGCCGCCCACAGCACGGCCTTGTAGTAGTAATCTCCAGAGGACACGTCTGTAAAGGGATTCTTCGTGGTGCTGGGCTCCGGTTTTCCGGCGGCCCGCCACAAGAAGGCCACTACCTGTGCCCTCGTGCAAGTGCCGTTGGGTGCAAAGTGGCTGGCATCCACACCGGAGGTAATCCCTTCCTCCGCTGCCCACAGCACGGCATCATAATAATAGTCCTTCTGCCCCACGTCCACAAAAGGATTCTTTCGGCTTCCCCCGTTTGTGTCCTTGGCTCCGCAGCGAATGCAGACACCGTTCTGGTAGGTATGACCCAGGGCCGGAATTATTTCATTCCTCGTTTCCCCGCATTTACTACAGACATATTCTATATTCCCACTTTCTGTGCATGTCGCTTTTTTTGTGGTTGTGCCGTTATTCCAGGCATGTCTGCATTCTACAACAAACGTACACGGAGCACTTGTTTTTGTTCCAAGGAGGTTACCAACCTGAATATATGCCGTGTATGTTCCCACCTTCAGGTTTTCAATCCGGTAAACGTCCTCTTCCATATCTTGCGAAAGGAGCATTTCACCGTTTCGATAAAGCGTTAGCCAATGGTAGTTTGTGTATTCAACCGTGTTTCTATAAAGTACAGCTGTTGCACCATCATAATAGTTTTGGCTATCCGCATATACTTTGGGGGTACCTTGAATTCTGTTCACAACATAAAACGAATAAGCACTACTCGTTTTTCCCCCTGTAGCATTTCCAACCTGCAAATACACTTCATAGGAACCTGCGGTAAGGTCTGTCAGCACATACGTCTGATTTTCCATCTCTGTTGACAGAATCTGCTCACCGTTCTTGTATAACACGATCCAATAGTAATTTGTATTTTTAACCGTATTTCTCTGTAGAGTTACAACCTCTCCAATATCGTAAGCCGTTTTTTCTGAGCTAATCACCGGCGTTCCTTCCACCGGTGATTGGATCGGCTCATAGGCATCCGCTCCCGGCCACTTAATATATTTTATGTACGAGTAGGTTCCGCCCAACCACCCCGTACTAATATACTCACTCCAGGTGTAATACTTCTCTCTGCAATACGGATAAGCCGTAAGCCCTCCCTCAAAAACTGTAAATCCGTCATTGTCCTTCTGCACAATAATCTGGCTGTGTCCCCAACCATCTGAGCCATGCAAGTAATCACTGTTGCATATACGAAGGCACGAACCCAATGCGGCTTTGGACACATATTCCTTCAAATGCTCCACAGTAAGCGTCAACTCGCTGTCACTCAGCTTGTTAAGATAGTTGTCACTGTCGTTAAAGCTGTTTGAAAAGTACTGTCCCCAGATTTTGTTGTAAAAATTATTGGCGTATGCCCAGCACTCATTAGGCGACGAGGAAAAATCATTCCAGCTAACATATTTTCCATTTATGTAGTATTGGTGTACTGCCGAACCTGTTGCAAATCCTGTTGGTGCCAAGCATGTAAGAGTCGCCAATATAAGAATTACAGACAGAAAAGTACTTAGAATTCTCTTTCTCATAAAATACTCCTCCGTTTTATCATTCATTAGCTGTATCTATACACCGTGTAACCATTCTATTTGACAGCCGCATGTCTCCTTTCTTTCCCATTTTGTTTCAGCCTATCGTCCATTTCAAAACCGGTACAACACAATATTATGGTACATATGCAGAACATTGTCAATAGGATATATGCCGTATTTTCGCAAAAACGGGACTCTCCCCACAGTAGAGTCCCGATTCTCCTTTCCCGTTACCGGTTTTAGGAGGAAGTAGAGCCCATTTCCCGCCGGGTATGCTATAATCGCAGAAAGCCTTGAAAGCAATCCCAATGCAAGGAGCTGTATCGATATGGATTGGAATCTGATTGCGGACTCCAGCTGCGACCTGCGGTCCGCCGATTTTTTACCTCCGCAGCACGCAGACTGCCGCTACGCCAATATCCCTTTTCTGCTGGAAATTGGGGGAGAAGCATTCGTAGACGACGACAGCCTGGACTCTGACCGGATGGTGGACGCCATGGAGCACTGCCGCCACGCCAGTCACTCCGCCTGTCCCGCTCCGGGCGCCTGGCTGGAGGAATTCCGGAAGGCGAAAAACTCTGTCGCCGTCACAATCTCCAGCGGCGTTTCCGGCAGCTACGCCAGTGCGCTGGCCGCAAAAAACATGGCGCTGGAGGAGGACCCGCACCGAAATATCTGCGTGATCGATTCCCTGTCCGCCGGTCCCGCACTGGCCATGATCCTGCAAAGGGCCGCCGGGTACATAGAGGAAGGCCACACCTTTGACGCCCTCTCTGACCGGCTGAGCCGGTATGCGCGCAGCCTGAAAACCTATTTTGCCCTGTCAAGCTATGAGAACCTGGTCAAGAGCGGCCGCATCAGCCGACTGTCCGGCTTTGTCGCCGGTAAGCTGGGTATCCGTGCCGTGGGTACGGCCAACGAGGAAGGCCGCATCGTCCTCAAGCACAAGACCCGGGGCGCCGCCCGGCTTCTCTCCCTGCTCCTCGACGAAATGGGACACAACGGCTTCTGCGGCGGCAGCGTCTATGTCAGTCACTGCCAAAACAGCGAGCTGGCCGAGAAATTCCGCCAGTCTGTTCTGCTGCGTTGGCCGCGCGCCCAGGTGACCGTTCTGGAAACCCGGGGACTCTGTAGCTATTATGCAGAACGCAGCGGCTTAATCACCGCATTTTGACCGCACCCATTCACGGTAAATTCACCACAAAACGGGCCTTCCCGTAAGTTTTTTAAGAAAGGACCTTGTTATGCGCAAACGCACCAAACTATCCGACCGGCGGCTGCCGAATTACACCAAGGGCGAAGAGATCATGAACATGGTCACGCACATTGTAGGAGGCGCTTTCGGCATTGCGGCGCTGGTCCTGTGCGTCGTCCGTTCCGCCATCCGCGGAAACACAGCCGGCGTTGTCAGCAGCGCCATATACGGAGCCTCTATGATCCTGCTGTACACCATGTCCAGCGTGTACCACGGTCTGCGGCCCAATATGGGAAAAAAAGTGCTGCAGGTAATCGACCACTGCACCATCTATATCCTCATAGCCGGATGCTACACGCCTGTCGCTCTCAGCGCTCTGCGGCCGGTCTATCCGGCGCTGGGCTGGGGAATCTTTGCCTTTGAGTGGGCGCTGGCCATTTTTGCCATTACCCTCACAGCCATAGACCTGAAAAAATACACCGTTTTCTCCATGATCTGCTACATCGGTATGGGGTGGGCAATTCTCCCCTTTATACGTCAGACCCTTCGCGTGCTGACGCCGCAGGGCTTCCTCCTGCTCCTGCTCGGAGGAATCGCTTATACCATCGGCGCCATCCTGTATGGCATTGGCTCCAAGCGCCACTGGATGCACTCCGTATTCCACATCTTTGTGGTTCTGGGCAGCGTGCTGCAGTTCTTTTCCATTTTCGGCTACGCCCTGTAGGCAGCCTCCAGCGCTTCCCACACCTTTTCCCGCAGCTTCAACAAGAAGTTTGCATCCCTGGGATAATCCGTAAAGGACAGCTCGCTGCCCTCTGCCAGCTCCCGCACCACCGCCTCGGCTGCCCCACGGCTGCCGAGGCTTTCCAGCGTCTGCAAGGCCCGCATATCCACCCATCCCTCCGTCTGCACCCAGGCTCGCAGCGAAGGGCGCACCGTCCCATCCGGTCCGGGATAGACCAGGAAGGCATCTCCCGACGGAAAACCGTAATCCGCATGGGTCACGCGGTAAGGGTCCACCGGACGCCGGGAGAGCTGGGAATTGTAGAAATTATATCCCCAATGGAGAAATCCGCCCACACGGTTCCAATACAGCAGTACGCCCATGATGCGATTTCTGGCGCTGGGCATGGCAAAAAAGCGGTTCGGCACCTGCCGATTCTGCGCGCAGCAATAATACACCCACATTTTCCGGACACCCGCGTCCAGGAAGGGCGCCGCCTGATCGACCGCCACGACCGGGCAGTCCACCATTCCGTTCCGGTAAAACTCCAGGCTGCTCAGTGCGTCCACAACCTGACATCCGGACAGCAGATCCGCCGCCTGAGCCCGCGCACGCCGGTAGGCAGGGAGCTGATCGTGTCCCGGCTCGTCCGAAATGTGGAAAAAGACATGCCGGCTGTCATACCCCATTCCCGCCAGGGCCTTTCGCAGCGCAGGCAGGAAGCTCTCCAGGAAGGCGCGGTACGCAGGGCTGTCCGACGGCACATCCCAGCCGAAAATCCGCTGTAATTTCCCGTCCTTCTCCGCCAGAATCTTCGGTGTCGCCGTGGCGCCCCACTGGGTAAACAGGTGGGCAATTTCCAGATTTTCAATGCCATACGTCCGGCAGATCCGTGCCCATTTTTCCAGGCGGTCAAAGCGGAAGCGGTAATTTCCCTCTTCCTCGACAACCTCCACCAGCTGTACCGTCAGCCGCTCACCGCCCACCTCCGTGTCCAGCGGCGGCGTAAAAACCGGCGTCAGGAGGGTATTCACGCCGCATTCCTCCGCGGCAAAACGGATGAAGTTTTCCACCGTCTTCCAGTGCCCGTCGCTCCACGGTTCAACGCCATAGTACTGCGCAAGACAGTCCGCATGGAACCACTGCGTATGAATCAGGCTCTGCTCCGCCAGCGGACACGAGCCTACCCGCAGGGTCATGGCGCAGCTGCGCTGCACACTATAGCTGCCATTCGCGCCGCTTATGCGCACACAGACGGAATAGCTGCCTCCCTTAGTCTGCGGCGGGAGCTTCCAGGATATCCATATGCTGCGATATTGCCGGTTCAGAGGACGAATCACCCCATCCTCCATAGGCTCCAGCAGATCGGGGAACAGCCCCGGCTCTGTCGTCAGGTAGTTTTCATCTGCCTCCGGGTAGCTGGGAAAATCCGACGGAATCAACTCGACCCGGTACAGCTCTGCCGGGCAAGGTCCTCCGGAAACCTCCACCGTAAACTCCGGAATCCATCCTTCGTCCCGGAAGAACGCCCCGTAATATACCAGCTGCACGGAGGCACGCGTCCCCGGCCACGCAGAAAGGCACGGTCCTGCCTCCACCGGCCGCTTTTCCGGAAATACCTTCTCCAGAGACGAGGCCAAGAAAAAGTCATACTGCCCCATACACACCAACCCCTCCATTTGCATTTATCGGAACATACGCAAAAATTATATCGGATTTCCCGGGAAATGTCCACCGCCGAGGATAAAAAAGCGGCATCCGTCTTTTCCAACGGATACCGCTTATGGAGGGCGCAGGCTTTGTCCGCCTTTTCTTCAGCCGGTCGTTCCGGCCCGGAAATACACCCTTTCAAAATCACACGTCTGCGTCAAAAATACGGTTTTCCCCCGCCTGCTCCGGGTCCTTTCCCTCCATGCAGGCACGGAACTGGATGCCGGACATATGCTCATGAGCCAGAAGGAATTCCACGATCTGGTCCAGCTTATCCCGATTTTCCGACAGAAGGCGGCTGCAATGGGCATAGGCCTCGTCCATGATCCGCTTGACCTCCCGGTCGATGGTTCCTGCGACCTCCTCGGAATAGCTCTTGGTCTTTTCGTAATCCCGGCCGATGAAAACCTCGTCCTCGCTGATATACGACACGGTGCCCAGCTTCTCACACATACCGTAGCGGGCCACCATGTCCCGCGCCAGCTTGCTGGCTCGGTCAATATCGTTGGATGCGCCGGTGGAAATATCCTCCAATACCAGAGCCTCGGCCACCCGTCCGCCCAGCAGACCCACGATCTGCTCATACATGGCGTTGCGGGTCAGATGGGTGCTGTCCTCCCGGGGCGTGCTCCAGGTAATGCCCAGCGCCCACCCTCGGGGAATGATGGATATCTGCCGCACCGGATCGTGCGTCGGGAGAAAGTACATGGCGACCGCATGACCGGCCTCATGGACCGCAGTCGCCCGCAGGTCCCGCTTCAGCTGAACTCTGCTGCGCTTTTCCGGACCGGCTATGATTTTCATCATTGCCTCGTTCACATCGTCCCCATTCAGCGCGGGGCGGTTATTTCGGGCCGCCAGAATCGCCGCCTCATTCAGCAGATTGCTCAAATCCGCACCGGTGAAGCCGGTCGTTCCCAGGGCGATGGCGTGCAAATCCACGGAGTCGTCCAGCCTCTTGTTTCTGGCATGCACCTTCAGAATTTCCTCGCGTCCCTTTGCGTCCGGCCGTCCGACATAGACCTGACGGTCAAAACGGCCCGGGCGCAGCAGCGCCGGATCCAGAATATCCTGCCGGTTGGTGGCCGCCAAAACGATCACGCCCTCGTTGCGGCTGAAGCCGTCCATCTCCACCAGGAGCTGATTGAGCGTCTGCTCCCGCTCGTCGTGACCGCCGCCCAGGCCGGAGCCGCGCTTGCGGCCCACCGCATCGATTTCATCGATAAAGACAATGGCCGGGGCAATCTTTTTTGCCTGGTCAAACAGGTCCCGCACACGGCTTGCGCCCACGCCCACGTACATCTCTACAAAATCCGATCCGGAGATGGAGAGGAACTGGACCCCCGCCTCTCCGGCGGCAGCCCGGGCCAGCAGCGTCTTGCCGGTACCCGGAGGGCCGACAAGCAGAATTCCGTGGGGAATCTTTGCGCCGATCTGGGTGAATTTCTGAGGATTCCGCAAAAAGTCCACAACCTCCTGCAGCTCCTGCTTCTCCTCCTCCGCGCCGGCAACATCCGCAAACGTGACTCTCTCGTTTCCGGATGCTCCCTGGGTAAATCTGGCCTTTCCAAAATTGTTGAGGGGATTCCCAGTTCCACTGCCGGCCGTCATCCGGCTCATCAGGAAAAACCAGATCAGCAGCAGGATGCCGCCCACCGCCAGCAGCGGCAGGATCAGATCCGATGCGGAAAAGGTATCCTCCGGAAGAAAATCGTAGGATTCCAGCACACCGGACTCGGTCTGCTGCTGGAGCAGATCGCCCACATCCTTGCGGAACTGCTCCGTATCCGCCAGATTGCCCGTCAGCTCCGTCCTTCCGTCATAGGGTGCGTTCAACTCCAGCTGAATCTGCTTGCCTTCCACCCGGAAGCTCTTGACCTGCTCCTGCTGGAACAGCCACAGCACCTGGGAATAGGGCAGATTCCTGCTCAGTCCGCTGAATGCGCCGATCGTCCACAGGAAAGCCAGGGCCAGGACGACCAAATAGACCACAAGGGGAATTACTCTGCGTTTTTTCAAGATATCGCTCCTTATTCGTTCTCATAAACCGAGGGCTTCAGAACGCCCACGTAGGGAAGATTCCGGTAATATTCGTTATAATCCATACCGTAGCCCACAACAAACTGATTGGGAATGACAAATCCGGTGTATTCCGGCTTCAGCGTCACCTCCGGATTGCGCCGCTCCGGCTTATCCAGCAGGGTGCAGATGCGCAGGGAGGCCGGCTCCTTGGACAGCAGATGCTGCACCGTGAAGTTCAGGGAATTCCCCGTGTCAAAAATATCCTCCAGGATCACCACATGGCGTCCCTTCAGATCTGCGGAAATGTCCCGCTTCACCACCATTTCCCCGGTAGAATCCGTCCCCTGGTAGGAGGAAATCCACATGAAGTCTATCTGGCAGGGAACGGTAATCTCCCGCACCATATCGCTGAAGAACATCACAACGCCCTTCATAACGCCGACAAAAATGGGATCCTTCCCCGCGTAATCGGCGTTGAGCTGCGCTGCCAGCTCCCGAATCCGCGCCTTGATCTGCGCCTCGCTGATCAAAATCTCCTGAATATCATCTATCATAGCAATTCCTCCCGTAAGCAATCTATATTTCTATCAGCATTCCGCTGGAGGGTACGTGATTTGAATCCGCACGGCGCCGTCCGGCTGTCCGATCCGGTCTGCGCTTGGCCCGATCCCCCAAACCCAGATGACCCCCCGCTCGTCGGAAAGCACGGGGATGGAGGGGCGCAGGTTGGCCGGGATTTTCTTGTCAATGAAGAGCTTTTTCAGGGATTTCCTGCCTCCCGGCAGGCAAATCGTATCCCCCGCCCGTCGTCCCCGCAGGAGGAGTCTTCCCTCCGGCGCAACGGTAAAATCCGTTTTCTCCCGCCGCGGTTTGTCCGCCCGGGAAAGCTCCATGGAAAACGCCGGGGCTTCCCAGCGAATTTCGCCGGGGCAGCACAGCGTCCTTTCGCTGCACACAGGCGTTTCGGAAGGGGCGGCCCTCAGCTGCCCGTAGCTTCTTTGCAGGACAACGCCGCCGGGGAATTCCGCCCGTGCAGAGGGCTTTTCGGAAAAAACCAGGCTCTCCGCCAGATAAATGTGGTTCTTCTCCGGCTCCTTCACGCCGGACTCCCGCAGCAGCCGGCCGAGAGCACGGCGACGCAGGGCCGCCGGCATTTCCCGCAGCGCCGCCACGCCGCAGCTTTGCGGCGAAGGCGTCAACGCCTGCAGGGCTGCCGCATCCTCCCGCAGGCCCAGGGCCATAGCGGACAGGTTCTCCGCCAGCCGCGGATTTTCCGCCTTCAAAAGGGGCATCACCCCATGCCGGAGCCGGTTGCGCAGGAAGGTATCCTCCGCATTGGTGGAATCCTCTATATGGGGGATGTGATATTGCGCCAGGAAGTCCATGACCTGCTCCCGGGTCACCGTCAGCATCGGACGGATCAGCCTCCCCCGGCACGGCGGTATGCCGCCTAATCCCTGCAGACCCGTCCCGCGTATCAGGTGCAGCAGGACCGTCTCTGCGTTGTCGTCGGCCGTGTGGGCAGTAGCTACCTTTCCCGGGAGCTGCTCCAAAAAGGCATAGCGCGCATTTCTGGCCGCTGCCTCCAGCCCTTTTCCCTCGGGTCGGATGCTGCCCTCTCCCATGGTCAGGGCAATCCCGTAGGCCCGGCAGAAATCGGACACAAACTGCGCGTCCCGGTCGGATTCCTCTCCCCGCAGGCGATGGTTAAAATGCGCCGCCGCAAGGGTGATTCCCAGCTTTTCCTGCAGCAAATACATGGCCCAAAGCAGCGCCATGGAGTCCGCTCCGCCGGACACGGCGCAGTAGACCCTGTCCCCGGGAGCCAGCAATCCATATTCTCTGGAAAAAGACGCCAGCCTATTCAGCATGCTTCCACTCCCGATCGGCAAAGGTGGTAAACTGCGGCAGCCATTGCAGCTTTACCGTCCCCGTTTCGCCGTGCCGGTTTTTTGCCACAATACATTCGGCCACATTCTTATCCTCCGTGTTGGGATTATAGTACTCATCCCGGTACAGAAACATGACGGAGTCGGCGTCCTGCTCGATAGAGCCGGATTCTCGCAGGTCCGACAGAATCGGACGCTTATCCGTCCGGCTCTCCGGTCCGCGGGACAGCTGACTCAGACAAATGACCGGAACGTTCAGCTCCTTGGCCATAATCTTCAGGGCGCGGGATATCTCGCCGACCACGGTGACACGGTTTCCGTCGCCCTTACCGTAGCCGGAGCCGGTCATGAGCTGGAGATAATCGATGATGACCAGCCCGAGATTCTCCACCCGCCGGCATTTTGCATTCATTTCCGCCACGGTGATGGAGGGATTGTCGTCCACGCGGATGTCCGTCTGGCTCAGAGCCGCAGCGGCCATGCACAGCTTGGTCCACTCCTCATCGTCCAGCTTGCCCGTCGCCAGCTTCTGGCTGTCCACATAGCTCTCTCCGGAAATCAGCCGCATGGCAAGCTGCTCGCGGGACATCTCCAGAGAGAAAAAGGCAACCGTAAACTTATATTTCTTGGCTACGTTCAGGCAAATATTCAGGGCAAAGGACGTTTTACCCATGGCAGGGCGGGCAGCGATCAGAAGCAGGTCCGACTTGTTCAGGCCGTTGATCTTTGTATCCAGATCCCGCAGCCCTGTCGAAAGGCCGGGAATGGCAGAATCGGACTGGCTCAGCTCCGTCAGCCGGTCAAACACCTTGTGCAGGACCGTCCCGATATGCTCCAGGGAATCGCCCCGCTCGCCCTTGCGCAGGGCATAAATTTTTTTCTCCGCCGACTCCAGAATCTCCGCCGGGGTTCCCACCTGGGAATACACCGTCTGGGAAATGTCGTCCGCCGCCTGGGCCAAGCCACGAAGCATGGCCTTATCCCGCACGATTCCGGCATACCGGGCGGCATTCACCGCCGTCGGCGTGATCTCCATAAGCTGACGGATGTAATCAGGGGAATTGTCGTGATAAACGCCCAGCTCCCGCATCTTATCCAGCACCGTCACCGGGTCGATCGTCTGGGAGAAATTGAACATGGTATACACCGTCTCATAAATCTCCCGGTTTTGCTGGAGGTAAAAATCCTCCGGCTTGACGATGCCCACCACGTCCGAAAGGCAGCGGCTGTCAATGAGGATCGCACCCAGCACAGCCTGCTCCGCCTCCAACGATTGGGGCTGCTGCCGCGGGATCAGTTCTTCATCCACATTCTCTCTCCTCTCTGCCGCCGCATCCAAAATGGCGCGGGTTTTTCCTCTCAGGCTTCTTCAATCTTCACCGTCAGGGGGGCGGAAATCTCATACCCCAGCTTGCAGGTAACCGTATACGTCCCCACATTTTTGATGGGGTCGGAAATCACGATCTTGCGCTTATCCAGGGCGATTCCGGTCTTTGCCTTCAGCGCGTCCGCAATTTCCTGGTTGGTTACGGAACCAAACAGCCGTCCGGCGCCGCCGCCCTTGGCGTTCACCACGAGCACCATTTCCCGCAGCTTCTTGCCCAGCTCCATGGCCTCCGCTCTCTCCCGGGCGGCCTTTTCCGCCGCAGCCTTGTCGTTCATACGCATGGTGTTGATTGCGTCGGGCGTAGCCTCCACGGCCAGCTTCCGGGGCAGGAGGAAGTTTCTGGCATAGCCGTCGGAAATATCCAGCAGCTGGCCCTTCTTTCCCTTGCCCTTAACATCCTGCAGTAAAATAACCTTCATATCTCGTAAACTCCTTTACAACTGGAAATCTGATTATGGCTCATAAAATTTGTTGATAGACGTCATCAAGGCGTCCAGCGCATCCTTGACCGTGGTGTTGCGCAGCTGAGCGCCGGCCGTAGCCGCGTTGCCGCCGCCGCCCAGAGGCTCCAGAATGACCTGCACATTTGCGTCGCCGATGGAGCGGGCGGAAATAATCACCTGGTCGCCGTCCGGATACAGCACGAACGATGCCGTGATGCCCGATATGTTCAGCAGCTCATCCGCCGCCTGCGCCGCCAGGGTGCGGGAGGTGCCGTTGTTCAGCGCGGCGATGGCAATCTCCTGACGGTACAGCCGCGCCGACTTGATGATCTGGTACTTGGCCATGGTGTCCTGGAAATCACTCTGGAGCAGCTTTTTTACCTCTACCGGGTCTGCGCCCAGGCGGCGCAGGAACGCGGCATCCTCAAAGGTCCGCTCGCCGGTGCGCACATTGAAGCTCTTGGTGTCCAGGAAAATACCGGCCAGCAGGGCCTTCGCCTCAATGGGCAGCACATCCCGCTTCTCCACGCTGTACTGAATCAGCTCCGTCACCAGCTCAGAGGCGGAGGAAGCATACGGCTCATGGAAGTTCACCACAACGGGGCTGATATAGTCCGCCGCCCGGCGATGGTGGTCGATCACGCAGACCTTGGAGATGGACTCCAGCAGGGGCTGACATTCCACCTGATCCGGGCGATTGGTATCTACCACCACCAGAATGCTGTGGCTGTCGCTGATGAGCAGGGCATCCTGCCCGGAAATGAACACATCCCGGTATTCCGGCTCCCGGCGAATCTCCTCAATCAGCTTTCCTGCCGCATTGCGCTCCAGGTCCAGGACAATATGGGCCTTCTTTCCCCGCTTGCGGCACAGGCAGCAGACGCCCAGTGCGGCGCCCACCGCATCCAAATCCGCGGTCTTGTGCCCCATAATCAGGATCTGGCTGCTCTGACCGATCAGCTCCATCAAAGAATTGGCCATCACCCGGGAACGAACCTTGCTGCGGTTATCCGCCTCCTGTGTGCGGCCGCCGTAGAAGGTGAAGTTGAACCGGTCCTTAATCACCGCCTGGTCTCCGCCGCGGCTGAGAGCCATCTCAATGGAAAGGGCCGCAAAATTGTAGCTTTCGTCGAAGGAAGCGCCGTCCACGCCCAGGCCCATGGAAAGGGTCGCCGCCAGTCCCGCGGCATTGGTCACCTTGTGAATCTGCTCCAACAGAGAAAATTTCTCCTCCACTGCCCAAGCAAGGTCCCTTTTCTCAAATACGAACAGGAATCGGTTCCGCTCCAACCGGCGCAGCAGTCCATGGAACGCGTCCGTCCATTTGGTTATGGTCTCATTGAGTCCGGCATTCAGCGTGGAAATGGCGCTCTCCGTGAGATTTTTGGTCAATTCCTCATAGTTGTCCACCAGAATGATGGCGACCACAGGACGGGAACGGATATACTCGTCCCGGACCTGATACAGCTCCGTCAGGTCGCAGAAATACAGCACCCCCAGCAGCGTCCCGTCCGGGTCGTCCGCCCGGAGGGTATTGCCGTACACCCGGTAGCGCCGGTTATCCAGCGTAACGTCATAGGGGTACTCCGTCTTCCCGGCCGCCAGCCAGTCCGTAGAAAATGCCGGCAGGAAATCCGTAATCTTCTGCTCCAGCATCCGCTCACGGAAGCCGGAAATGGCCGTAAAGCTGTCGTTGGACCAAAGCGCCGTACCGTCCGCCAGGCGCACCAGAACCATGGGGAACGGGCTTTCTCTTCGCTCCACGGAATCCACGGAGGCGGACGCGGACTGGATAAATGCCTGCAGCTCCTTGCGGCGATTGGTCTTGTGGACCTCATAATAAATCAGCAGACCCGCCGCGGCGGCCGTCTCCACAGCGCCCAGAAGAAACTGCCCCGCCAGAAGCGTCCCCGCACAGAAGCAGAACATGACCGCAAAATACAGTCCCATCCCCGGCTGAAGCAGCCGGCCCAGTTTTTTATTCACCCGTTTCGCCTCCCCGGTGCATCTTACATGTTGCGCAGACAGAATTGGTTATCAGCTATTATAGCAAATCCGCGGCCCCGGCGCAACTGCTAAGTTGGATTTGTCCGGGTTTTTTCCGAAATTCCCACCCGGTTGCATTTCTCCTCCGCCGATGCTATAATGCAGAAAAAGGGGGGAGGTAAGATGGCATATCGCGCAGCAATCTGCGACGACCGGCAGACCGATGCCGCCTTTGTCCGGGACATTCTGTGCCGGTGGGCTTCGGACCGGGGGGTGGACGTCCATGTGGAGCTGTACCCGTCGGCGGAGGCTTTTCTGTTTCACTATGCCGAGGAGAAGCGATACGATCTGCTCCTGCTGGATGTTGAGATGGGTCCGATGGACGGTGTGTCCCTGGCCAAACGGATACGCGCCGTCAACCCGACCGTGCAGATTATTTTCATCACCGGGTATTCCGATTATATCGCCGAGGGCTATGAGGTCGCCGCGCTCCACTATCTGGTCAAGCCAGTGAATCCGGACAAGCTGTTTCAGGTTCTGGATCGGGCCGCGGAAAAGCTCCGCAGCAACGACCGCTTTCTCAACCTGGAGGTTTCCGGCGAGATGGTGCGCCTGCCCTTCCATGAGATCCGTTACCTGGACGTTCAGCAGAATTATGTAACCGTCCATGCCCGGCAGGATTACACCGTCAAACGCCCTCTGCGGGAATTTGAGCAGGAGCTGGACGAGCGCTTCTTCCGGGCAGGCCGGGGGCTGATCGTGAATCTCGGCTGCGTCCGCCGCACCACCCGGACGCAGGTTTTCCTGGAGGACGGAACGGTGCTCCCCCTGCCCCGGGGCGTTTACGATTCGCTCAACCGCGCCATCATCGACCGGACCTGACCCAGGAGGGACCGCATTATGTCACTATTTTCCAAACAAATCAACCGGCGCATTGCCGCATACCAGCAGGACCTGGTGCAGACCCACTATCAGGAAGTGGAGAATATGTACCGCAACATGCGGATGTGGCGTCACGATTACCGCAACCACATTCAGACGATGAAGGTTCTGGCCGCTAACGGCGATCTCCCCGCACTGCGGGCCTATCTCGACGAGCTGGACAAGGACCTGAACACCGTCGATACCGTGGTAAAGACCGGAAACGCCATGGCGGACGCGATTCTCAACAGCAAAATTTCCCTTGCCCGCTCCCGTCAGATTCCCGTCCGGGTGGATGCCCATATCCCCGTCAAGCTGAAAATGCGCGAGCTGGACCTGTGCTGCATTTTGGGGAACCTGTTTGACAACGCCATTGAAGCGAGCCAGGCCCTTCCCCCTGACGAGCGGCTGATCCGGGTATACATGGACATGAAGAATACCCAGCTTTATATCTCCTTTACCAACATGACCGCCGGGAAAAAGCTGCAAAAGCAGGGCGGACGCTTTCACACCACCAAGGGAGAGGGGCACGGCTTTGGGCTGATGCGAATCGACGACATTGTCAAGAATGCGGACGGTTACCTCAGCCGCAACAGCGAGGACGGCGCATTCACCACGGAAATTCTCATCCCACAGGTGTGAGGTCCCGTTCATCCCCGTTTTTCTGCAATTCGTCCCCGGAGCGCTCCGGGGACGAATTTTTGTGATAGAGTATGCTGCGAGGTGAGAACATGGAAAGTACAAAAACAAAAAAATACACCATGGCACAGGGACTGGGCTTTATGCTCCAGCGTGCCATGCGATACCGGGCGCGGACCATCTTCTATTGTCTGCTGATTGCGGCGGCCCAGCTTCTGACTAACCTGACGGAGCTGTACGTCGTACCCTCCATCATATCCATGATTGAGCGCCGGGTATCCGTGCAAATTCTTCTGGGAGCCATCGCGGCCTTCACCCTGGCCCTGTTCGCTCTGAAGTGGCTGGGAAAGTATGTGGAAATACTGATTCTCCCCAGCCAGATCGAGGTGCGTACCGGCATTATCGCCGAAATTTCCCGAAAGGGCTGCTGTCTCTCCTATCCCAGCACCCTGGAGCCGACCGTCAAGCGGCTGATGGAGCAGGCCCTCTCCAACACCGACTCCAATGCGGCCGCCTCCGAAAACATCTGGTCGACCCTGACCTCCCTGCTTGTCAGCCTGTCCGGCTTTGTGGTCTACCTGATTCTCCTGCGGAATATGGACCCGCTGCTGCTTCTCATCGTCCTGCTTACCGCAACGGTCAGCTTTCTGTTCCATCGCAGCACCCAGCAGTGGGAATACCTCCACCGGAAAGAGGAAGGCGCTCATGAGCGCGCTCTGCGCTATGTGCAGGAGCAGATGTTCTCCACAAAGCTTGCAAAAGACATCCGTATCTTCGGACTGGGCAGCTGGCTGCAGGATGTCTCCCAGCGGGCGGCAGCCCTGTACCTGGCCTTTTTGCATCGCAGAGAACGGCGCTACATTGCGGTCTGCGCGGCAGACTTTCTTCTGACCGTCGCCCGCAGCGGTCTGGCATACTTCTATCTGATCCGCATGACCCTGCGGCAGGGTCTGCCCGTCTCCGACTTCCTGCTGTATTTTTCCGCTGTCAGCGGCTTCACCACCTGGATCACCGGCATTATGCGCGACTTTTCCACCCTTCGCCACGAATGCATGGAAATCAACCAGATACAGGAGTACCTGGATTATCCGGAGGTATTCCGTTTCTCCGGCGGGAAACCGATTCCCCATACCGACCGCTGGGAGCTGCGGCTGGAGGACGTCTCCTTCCGCTACCCCGGTGCAGACCGCGACACCATTCACCACATGAACCTGACGGTACACGCCGGGGAAAAGCTGGCCGTCGTCGGTCTGAACGGCGCCGGTAAGACCACCCTGGTCAAGCTGCTGTGCGGCTTCTTCGATCCGGACCAGGGCCGCGTACTGCTCAACGGGCAGGACATCCGGGAATTTAACCGGCAGGATTACTACGCCCTGCTGAGCGCCGTATTTCAGGATTTTTCCGTCCTGGACAGCACGCTGGCGGAAAATGTCTCCCAGGTGCCTATGGGTGCGGACCGGGAGCGGGTGCTGCAATGCCTGGAAAAGGCGGGCCTGTCCCAGGCCGTTGCCGATATGCCCAAGGGCATCGACACCCACATCGGCCGCAAGGTCTATCTGGATGGCACGGAGCTGTCCGGCGGCCAGCTGCAGCGGCTGATGCTGGCCCGGGCGCTCTATAAGGACGGGCCGATTCTGGTGCTCGACGAGCCGACCGCGGCTCTGGACCCTCTGGCGGAAAACGACATCTATCAGAAGTACAGCGCCATGACCCAGGGGAAAACCTCCCTCTTCATTTCGCACCGGCTTGCCTCCACCCAGTTCTGTGACCGTATCCTTTATCTGGAAGACGGGCGCATTGCGGAGGAAGGCACCCACACCGATCTTCTGGCAAAGGGCGGCGGGTACGCCAAGCTCTTTACCGTGCAAAGCCAATATTATCAGGAAGGAAGTGAGCCTCATGTCCAAGAAAACCTCTGAGCTTCCGTCCCTCGGACGGACGATCCGTGTGCATATGCGGGCGCTGGCATTGGTGTGGCGGCGCTGCCCCGGGCTGATCCCCTGTCTGACGCTGTCCGCCCTGTTTTCCGCCGTCTTGCCCTATATTACGGTCTTTCTCTCTGCCCAAATCCTCACGGAGCTGGCGGGGGCGCGCAGACCGGACGTTCTGATCCGGCTGGTATGTATCTGCATTTTTTCCGGCGGACTGCTGACCCTCCTCAAGGACTGCGTGTCCCGGCTGACAGCGGCCAAATGGGACCTGTTTTTTGTGGAGCAGCGCCAGACCATTCTGGGAGAGAAATCCATGTCCATGGATTTTGTAGACAAAGACGATCAAAAGGTCAACGACCTGCTGACGCAGATCCGGCAAAACGCTAACTGGAGAGGCTACGGGCTCTACATGGCCATCAAGCAATTCTCCTCGATGATCGAGAGCCTTTTCGGCATCATCAGCGCCGCCATTCTCTCCGCGGGACTGTTCTTCTCCCCCGTTCCTCCGTCCGCAGGCGCTATGACTGCACTGGACAGCCCCCTGATTCTGCTGGGCTGGGTGGCCTGTCTGGCTCTGATTCTCTTCCTGCGCTCGGCCCTGGTAAACCGGTCGGAGTCCCTGATGTCCTCCCTGGCGCAGACCGCAACGCTGGGCAACCGGCTGTTCGGTGCCTTCGGCTTCCTGCATCATGACAGCAAGCGCGCCCTGGATCTGCGGGTATACAATCAGTTTCCCCTGGCGGAATACTACATGAAGCAAAACGACACCTTTACCACCACAGGGCTTCTGGGAAAGCTTTCCCGAGGAGGCTACGGCATCCTTGCCTCTGTGTCGTCCGCCGTATCCGCCCTGCTCACCGGAAGCGTATACGTCTTTGTGGGCCTGAAGGCCTGGGCCGGAGCCTTTGACATCGGCGCCGCCACCCAGTATATCGGCGCCATCACTGCCCTCACCGGAAATCTGTCGGAGCTGCTTGCCTCCGCCAGCCTCCTGCGCAGCAACACTCCCTTCCTGGAGGATTTCTTCCGCTACCTGGATATCCCCAACTCCATGTATCAGGGCAGCCTGACCACGGAAAAGCGGGCCGACCGGCAGTATGAAATCGAGTTTCGGGACGTTTCCTTCCGCTACCCCGGCAGTGAGACTTATGCCCTGCGCCATGTCAACATGAAGTTCCGCGTCGGCTCCCGCCTGGCGGTGGTAGGAGAAAACGGAAGCGGCAAAACGACCTTCATCAAGCTCCTGTGCCGTCTGTACGACCCCCAGGAGGGGCAGATTCTGCTGAACGGCATCGACATCCGCAAATATAACTATCGGGACTACATGGAGATTTTCTCCGTCGTGTTCCAGGACTTCCAGCTTCTGTCCCAGTCCATCGGAAGCAATGTGGCCGGCAGCATCGACTATGACCCGAAAAAGGTTGAACAGGCCCTGCGCCAGGCCGGCTTCGGCGAACGCCTTTCCACGCTGCCCAAGGGGCTGGACACCGCAATCTATAAGGAGCTGGACCCGGAGGGAATTGACGTCTCCGGCGGCGAGGCGCAGAAGATTGCCATCGCCCGGGCGCTTTACAAGGATGCCCCCTTTATCATCCTTGACGAGCCGACCGCCGCGCTGGATCCTCTGGCGGAAGCGGAAATCTACAGCAGATTCAACGAAATCGCCAGCGACCGCACGGCTATCTACATCAGCCACCGCCTGTCCTCCTGCAAATTCTGCGACGAGATTGCCGTGTTCGATCATGGCAAGGTGGTGCAGCAAGGCTCCCACCAGAGCCTGCTTGCAGATGAGGCCGGCAAGTACTACGCCCTCTGGCACGCCCAGGCTCAGTATTACACCTGACGCAAAATGCAAAATGCCGGATACGGGGAAACCCGTATCCGGCAAATCTTTTTCCCGGCCAAACCGGTTTTTAATGTGCAAACTGGCTTTGGTAGAGGGCGGCGTAGAAGCCGCCTTTTTTCAGCAGCTCATCGTGCTTTCCCTTCTCCACGATGCGGCCGCTGCGCATCACCAGAATCATATCCGCCTCCCGAATCGTAGAAAGACGGTGGGCCACGATGAAGCTCGTTCTGCCCTGCATCATGGTGTCAAAAGCCTTCTGAATGCGCACCTCCGTCCGGGTATCGATGGAGGACGTGGCTTCGTCCAGGAACAGCATAGGCGGCAGGCACAGCATAACCCGGGCAATACACAGCAGCTGCTTCTGTCCCTGGGACAGGTTGCCGCCGGATTCTCCGATGACCGTGTCGTACCCCTGAGGCAGACGCTTGATAAAGCTATGGGCATGGGCCTGCTTGGCCGCGGCAATGACCTCCTCCAGCGATGCCTCCGGCCGTCCCATGGCGATGTTCTCCCGGATGGTTCCCGCCTTGAGCCAGGTATCCTGCAAAACCATGCCCACACAGCGCCGCAGCGTGCCCCGGTTCATATCCCGGGTATTGACGCCGTCCAGGAGAATCTGTCCTTCATCCGGGTCATAAAAGCGCATCAGCAGGTTGATAAAGGTGGTCTTTCCGCAGCCCGTAGGACCGACGATTGCAATTCTCTGGCCCGGGCGAACACTCAGATTGAAATCCTCAATCAGCGGCTTCGCCGGGTCGTAGGAGAAACGAAGATTACGGATCTCCACTGCGCCCCGTACCGGGTCCGGACACTGCGGATGCTCCGGTTCGGGCGTGCGGGCCGGCGCCTCGATCAGCTCAAAGATGCGTCCGGCGCAGGCCATTGCATTCTGCAGCTCCGTGATCACGCCGGAAATCTCGTTGAAGGGCTTGGTATACTGGTTGGCATAGCTCAGGAAGCTGGTAAGACCGCCTACCGTGATTCCCCCCGGTGTAATGGCCGAAATAGCGCCCACCAGGCCGACGCCTGCATAAACCAGGGCGTTGATGAAGCGGGTGCTGGGATTGGTCAGGGAAGAAAAGAAGATTGCCCGCAGGGAGCACTTTTCCAGCCGGTCGTTCACCTCGTCGAACTGCTTCAAAGATGCCTGCTCATGACCGAATGCCTGAACCACCTTCATCTGACCGATCGTTTCGTCAATCAGGGCCGTCTGCTCTCCCCGGGTTGTCGTCTGGAGCCGGAACATGGAAAAGGTACTCTTTGCGATGAAATTCGCTACCAGCAGGGAAAGGGGCGTCACAAGCAGAACCACCAGCGCGATCTGCCAGCGGATACGCAGCATAAAGGCCAGCGTGCCCAGAATGGTCATGATTCCGGTAAAGAGCTGGGTAAAGCCCAGCAGCAATCCGTCGGCAAAGGTATCCACATCGGAAATAATCCGGCTAACCACATCGCCCTGCGAGTGCCGGTCCAGATAGGAAAGGGGCAGCACCTGAATGTGCGCGAACGCCTCGTCCCGAATGTCCCGTGTCACCTGATAGGTGATCCGGTTGTTGATCACGCTCATGATCCACTGGCACAGGGCTGCCGCACCGGCACACAGCGCAATGCGCAGCAGGCTCTCCCCCACCGCCCGGAAATCCACATGTCCGGCAGATACGATATTGTCTATGGCGCGTCCCACCAAAATGGGAATATACAGCGTCATAGCCACATACCCCACTGCCAGCAGCAGCGACAGGAGCAGCGCGCCCCAGTACCGGCGAACGCGCAAAAGGACCTTTGCGGCCGTGCTTTTCTGCTTTTTATCAGCCATTTTCCGTCGCCTCCTTGGGGAATTGGGAATAGAAGATTTCCTGATATACAGGGCAGGTTTCCAGCAGCGCGTCATGCTTGCCCATGCCGACCACCGCTCCGTCGTCCAGCACCAGAATGCAGTCCGCATAGCGCACGGACGCCGCTCTTTGGGAAACAATAAAGGTCGTAGGCGGATTTTCCATTCCGCGAATGGCCATGCGCAGATTGGCGTCGGTGGCGTAGTCCAGCGCCGACGCGCTGTCGTCAAGAATCAGGATTTCCGGATGCCGCACCAACGCCCGGGCAATGGTGAGCCGCTGCCGCTGTCCTCCGGAGAAATTGGCTCCGCCCTGCTCCACCTGGGCGTCCAGTCCGCCCTCCTTGCCGGTAACGATCTCTGCGCCCTGGGCCACCCGCAGCGCGTCCATCAGGTCCGCATCCGTGGCGTTTTCGTTTCCCCACAGCAGATTTTCCCGGATGGTTCCCCGGAACAGCACCGCCTTCTGGGGCACGACGCCGATCCGGCTGCGCAGGTCCTCCCGGGCAAATGCCCGCACATCCGTTCCGTCAACCAGGACCTGCCCGGCAGCCGCATCATACAATCGCGGAATCAGATTGACCAGGGTCGTCTTTCCTGATCCGGTGCCGCCGATAATGCCGATCGTCTGCCCCGGAAGCGCCGTAAAGTCCACGCCCTCCAGAGAAGCCTCCGCAGCTCCGGCGTATTTTGCCGTCACATTGCGGAATTCAACCCGGCCGTCCCGCTCCTCGGGACGCACGCCCTCGTCACTCTGCTCCTGCGCAATATCCAGGACGCTGCCGATACGCTTGGCACAGGCAACCGCCTTTGTCATGTTGATAATCAGATTGGCCATTTTAATCAGCTCCACCAGGATCTGGGACATGTAGTTATACAGCGCAATCACCTGGCCCTGGGTGAGAACGCCGCTGTCCACCTTGAGCGCGCCCACGCGAATCAGCGCAATCACCGCCAGATTGACAATGACATAGGTAAGGGGATTCATCAGCGCCGAGGCGCGGCCCGCCGCCAGCTGACTGCGGGTAAGGTCCTGATTGCGGCTATGGAACTCCCGCTTTTCCTCTTCTTCCTTGGTAAAGGCCCGCAGGACCCGCACACCGGACAGGTTCTGCCGGGTCGCCGAGGTCAGCGCGTCCAGCTTGCCCTGCACCCGGCGGTACATAGGCATCGTAAGCAGCATGATGCCGAAAACCACCAGGCACAGCACCGGAATGACCCCGGCAAAGACCGCCGCCGCCCGGGCATCGATCGTAAAGGCCATCGCCATCGCTCCAAAGACTACGAAGGGGGAGCGAAGCAGCAGCCGGAGCGTCAGGTTGATTCCGTTCTGCACCTGGTTGATATCGGAGGTCATGCGGGTCACCATCGTGGAGGTCCCCAGCGTATCCAGCTGCGTATAGGACAGCCCCAGAATGCGCGCCATCACACCGTGACGCAGCCGGGCCGCAATTCCCACCGCCGCCTTTGCGGCAAAATACTGGGCCATGACGGCACTTGCCAGTCCGACCACGCCAAGCCCCGCCATAACCAGGCACATTCGGATAATATACCCCTTGTCCGACTGGGCAATGCCCACATCCACAATGCGCGCCACAACCAGGGGAACCAGCAGTTCAAAGGTAGCCTCCAGCAGCTTGAACAGCGGACCGAGGATACATTCCTTACCGTAGCCGCGCAGGTATTGCTTCCATTTTTTCAATCGTAATCACCTCATAATTTTCTCTCCGGACATTATAACACCGGAAGCGGCATATTGCAAAGATTTCCAAATGCTTTCCAAGTTTCTTTATGTAAAATTCGCAATTGCAATTTACCCCCGGCGGAATTATAATATCTCCTGTTTTCAGAAAAAGCCCCGAAAAGAGGAATTAGAATGTCGCAGAATGCAAAGAAACTCAATATGCTTTCCGGCCCGATCTGGAGCCGTCTTCCCCAGTTTGCCCTGCCCGTCGCCGCAACCGCCATTTTGGAGCAGCTCTTCAACGCCTCCGATATTGCGGTGGTCGGCAACTTTACGGGTGAGATCCGCAACGCCGCCGTTGCGGCCGTGGGCGCCAACAGCCCGATCATCAGCCTGATTCTGAATCTGTTTATCGGTATTGCTCTGGGCGCCAATGTGGTCATTGCCAATGCGATTGGCCGCAGCGACCGGGAAGCCGCTCAGCAGACGGTAAACACCGCCATTGTTTTCTCCCTGGTCGGCGGCCTTCTGGTCGGACTGCTGGGGGAAGGCGTCGCTTCCGGCCTGCTGCACCTGATTCAGGTCCCGGAGGATGTATTTCCCCTGGCGCTGCTTTACCTGCGCATTTACCTTGCGGGGATGCCCGTCATTCTCCTGTTTAACTTTGAAGCCGCCATATTCCGCAGCATCGGAGATACCAAGACGCCCCTTGCCGCACTGGCATTCTCCGGCATTCTCAACGTGATCCTGAATCTCTTTTTTGTTATCGTCCTGAAGATGACGGTAAACGGCGTCGCAACAGCTACGGTAATCTCCAATGCCGTCAGCTCCCTGATTCTTTGGTTCAGGCTTCAAAAGGCCGATCCCTATGTACGCCTGGATGTAAAATCCCTGCGGTTTCACCCGAAAAGCTTCGGGCGCATCGTGCGGATTGGTCTGCCTGCCGGTGTGCAAAGTGCGGTATTTTCCGTGGCCAACATCGTAATCCAGTCCGCCATTAACAGTCTGGGGACCGTGGTGATGGCCGCCTCCAGCGCCGCATACAACATTGAGGTCCTGGCCTATGATGTCCTCAATGCCTTCAGCCAAGCCTGCACCACCTTTGTCGGGCAGAATTACGGCGCAGGCAACATCCGCCGCTGCAAGAAAACACTCCTGCTTTCCCTGGCCGAAGGCGCAACCGCCACGCTGCTCTCCGTCGGTCTGATCCTGCTGACCGGAAAGAGTCTGCTGTCCATTTTCAATCGGGACCCGCAGGTCATCGACACAGGCTACATTCGCCTGGTTTACCTCTTCTGCGGCTACCTCGGTCTGATGGCCTATGAGGTGCTTTCCGGATACCTCCGGGGCTTTGGCATCTCTCTTGTACCGGCACTGCTGACCACCATAGGCGTGTGCGGCGTGCGCATTGCCTGGATTTCCACGGCATTTCCGGCCAATCCCACCTTCCCCACCATTATGATGGCCTACCCCATCAGCCTGAATTTCACGGCCCTTCTGCTCCTGGTCGCCGTTCTGATCTATCGCCCGGCACGCCGCCGCGCCCACCTGGAGCGTACCGAAAAATGCGCCTGAAGGCACGAAATAGCTGTTGACAATTGCGCTCCTTTCCGCTATAATATCCGGGATGGAAGCGCTAGTGTAGCACAGTCGGTAGTGCATCTCACTCGTAATGAGAAGGTCGCCTGTTCGAGTCAGGTCACTAGCTCCACAAAAGCCGCCGCTTTTTTGATAAAAGCGGCGGCTTTTCATATGTCCCGGCCATCAAACGCCCTGTAAAACGGGTACGAAAAAACCGCAGCCCATCAGAGCCGCGGTCCTACCGTGGTAACCACAATTTCTCAACAGCGCCTCTCCAAGGGTCCGCGGCCTTCCTTGTAAAAGGCGAGCGTTCCTTCCGAAGCCCCATTCCCCATCTGAAACGCTGCATAATCCGGAATTTACCAGCGTTCCATGTTCTTTTTGAACTTAGCGATATATGCCTCTTTCAGCTCTTGCTCTTCAATTCCATAGCATAGAAGAACATCATTGTAATACATGAGCACATCCGCCATTTCCTCAACAAGGTGCTGCCGCAATCCCATATCCTCAACGGCCCGCCTGTCCCCATTCTTTTTAACAATATCAATGACTTCCCCTACTTCGCCGATCATCCATAGCAGCTTATGCTTGCCGGCCTCTGGGCAAATCGTCTCCCACCTGTCCTTATATTTTTCCTGCAGGGTCTGCTGCATCAAAAGCATATCGCTTATCGAAAAATTTTCCATCGTTCCCTCATCAGATTCCAATTTTCAGGCGAAATATGTCACACTAGAAAAAAAGTCACCGTAATTTCATCGAAATCACGGTGACAATATGGTGCGCGAGGCGGGACTTGAACCCGCATG
>CAKTKB010000003.1 GCA_934569195.1 uncultured Oscillospiraceae bacterium | reverse complement strand
AGGTAATGCCAACACAGACGGCGTCCGGAGGAATCCGGCCGCCGTCTTTTTTTGCCTTAAAAGCTGCCAGCCATGCCGGTGAAGATGCCTCGTTAAAAGCTTTATCTTACGGGTATTCCATGTACTATGGTGGGATCATTGACCAGAACGTGAGTAAGCAGTATCGGATTTGACAGATTGTAAATATTTGCTGGAAATGCAATAACGAATGAAAACTGCATTGCGGTTCCCGCTTTATTACGGAAGGAACCGGGATGCCTTCTGGGACAGCTTAACCTATGAAAGTCCCGTAGATTTCGTGGAGGAGAAACGGTATCCAAAGATTTGCATCCTTCTCTGGAGAAAATGCATGAAATACTTGAAGAAGTAAGACGGAAGAGGACAGAATTAGGCTGGGAATTCGATTATAAGATTGTAGACTGAGCAAAAGCGTGGGCGAGCGTCCACGCTTTTGCTGTCAATACACCTGCGCTTTTTCTTGGATAAAAGCTGCTTATCCCGCCGCGTCCAGCATATTTTCAATAAAAATCCCATACCCCATGGTCGGGTCGTTTACCAGAACATGGGTCACCGCACCGATCAGACGGCCGTCCTGAAGAATGGGGCTGCCGGACATACCCTGCACAATCCCCCCGGTGACCTCCAGCAGCGCCGGATCTGTGATTTTCAGTACCAGATTCCGCTGGGAATTTCGGTTGCTTGGATAAATTTTCAGAATATCCACAGAATATTCCCGCACTGTACCGCCGTCTACGGTGGAGCGAATCATCGCCTTTCCCACATGGACCTGGGAAGGATCGGCTACCGGTACGGCGATGCCGGACCAGCCATGGGCGGATGCACCGAACACGCCGCAGGCGGTATTGCGCTCCAGGGAACCGATGGGATCGTCCCAGGTGAAGGCTCCGTGAAGCTGTCCCGGCTCTCCGACCTGGCCCTTTTTCACATGGTTCACCCGGGCCGGATAGATCGTTCCCAGGGTCATTTCCAGCAGCTCGCCGCCGCCCCGGTTTACCCCATGGCCCAGCGCGCCGAAGGTTCCGCTGTCCGGGTCAAACCAGGTGACGGTCCCAATCCCCGTAATGCCCTGCCGCAGATAAATGCCCAGCCGTGGCCCCTGGGACGTGGTTTGCGGTTCCAGCCGAAGCCGGTGGACCTTTCCGTCCCGGAGAATATCCAGCGTAATCCGTCCGTCGGAGCGGGCCAGGGCTTCCAGTACATCCCGGGCGCAGTGGACCGATGCGCCGTCTACGGCGGTCAGCTCGTCGCCTATGCGAATGCCCGCCTGCCGGGCCTGGGCGCCCAGCGTGTCGTCAAAGCCGGCCACGGTCACCCGATTTTCCTGCAGCTCCAGCCCCACGACCTGCCCCACCGGAATCAGAAGCTGGGCTGCCTGGGCGTTCAGCGGCAGCGCCGTACCGATTATCAGCACCACGACCAAACAAATTGCCAATTTTTTCATCTTTCTCCCTTCCTTTCTCCCTCGCAGTTAATATGCCGCGCAGGAAGATTTGTAACCCCTGAAAAAGTCGAAAAAATGGGAAGATTCTTCTTGCCTTGCCATGTATTTTCTTGTAAAATGAAGAAAAAATAGAAGGAAGGGTTTTCGCGTGAATGCTGTGGACTATGGCGGCCTGGCCCGGGCGATGGAGGAGCTGATCCGGGACGTACCCTATTGTACGGCCAATTTGGCCAACGCCGCGGCGCTGCTCTGGCAGTGGCTGCCCGGAATCAACTGGGTGGGATTTTATCAAAAAATTGGAGAAAAGCTTGTGCTGGGGCCGTTTCAGGGAAAGCCGGCCTGCGTCTGGATTCCCATGGGACGGGGCGTGTGCGGGACGGCTGCGGAGCGGATGCAGACGGTGCGCGTGGAGGACGTTCACGCCTTCCCGGGACATATCGCCTGCGACAGCGCCTCCCGCTCGGAAATCGTGGTGCCGCTGCTGCGGGAGGGAGAGGTCTGGGGCGTGCTGGATGTGGATAGCCCGCTGCCGGGCAGGTTTACCCCGGAGGATCAGGCCGGGCTGGAGCGCGCGGCGGAAATTTTAGGGCGGATGCTGTAAAGCCCGCCGGAGGCAGGCGCGCCTCTGCCGCATTTACCTATTGACAAGGTAGGCAAATAGTGCTATCATACCCAAGAAACGACAGATTGATACCTGAGGAGGTTTTCCAATATGCAAGTTTATGCAGATAACGCCGCGACAACACCCATGAGCGCCGTGGCCCTGGCTGCCATGAAGCCCTGTCTGGAGGAATTCTACGGGAATCCGTCCAGCCTGCACTCCGTGGGTCAGCGGGCCAAGGAGAAGCTGGAGGAGGCCCGGGCCATTGTGGCCGGGTGCCTGGGCTGCGAACCCCGGGAGATTTACTTCACCTCCGGCGGCAGCGAGGCGGATAATCAGGCGATTCTTTCCGCGGCCCGTCTGGGAGAAAAGAAGGGGAAGAAGCACATCGTCTCCACCGCCTTTGAGCACCATGCCGTGCTGCATACCCTCAAGAAGCTGGAGCGGGAGGGGTTCGAGGTCACCTATCTGGATGTGCATCAGAACCATAACGTGTCCGCGCAGCAGGTAAAGGACGCCATCCGGCCGGACACCTGCCTGGTCACGACCATGTATGCCAACAATGAGATCGGCTCCATTCTGCCCATTGCGGAGATCGGCGCGATCTGCAAGGAGGCGGGCGTTCCCTTCCACACCGACGCGGTTCAGGCGGTGGGACATCTGCCCATTGACGTGAAGGCCGAGCACATCGATATGCTCAGCCTCTCCGGCCACAAGTTCCACGGGCCTAAGGGCGTGGGCGCCCTCTATTGCCGCCGGGGCTTCCCCCTGAGCAAACTGATCGAGGGCGGCGCTCAGGAGCGGGGCAAGCGCGCCGGTACGGAGAATCTGCCGGGTATCTGCGGCATGGCGGCGGCGCTGCGGGATGCCTGCGACCATATGGAGGAGAACACGGCAAAGGTCACCGCCATGCGGGACCGGCTGATTGCGGGACTGTCCCAGATTCCCCACAGCGCCCTGAACGGCGACCCGGTGCATCGGCTGCCGGGCAACGTGAGCTTCTGCTTTGAGGGCATTGAGGGCGAGTCGCTGCTGCTGCTGCTGGACGAGAAGGGCGTGTGCGCCTCCTCCGGCTCCGCCTGCACCTCCGGCTCCCTGGACCCCAGCCATGTGCTGCTGGCCATCGGCCGGGTACACGACGTGGCCCACGGGTCCCTGCGGCTGTCCCTCAGCGCTTACAACACCGATGAGCAGATCGATCATATTCTGAAGGTCGTGCCGGAGGTTGTATCCTACCTGCGGGGAATGTCCCCGGTGTGGCGGGACCTGCAGACCGGCAAGCGGCAGTATATTCTTTGATTTTAAGGCGATAGGAGAATTATCATGGCACTTTACAGCGAAAAAGTAATGGATCATTTCACCCACCCCCGCAACGTGGGCGTGATTGAGAACGCCGACGGCGTGGGCGAGGTCGGCAACGCCAAGTGCGGCGATATTATGAAGATTTATCTGAAGATCGAGAACGACATCATCGTGGATGTGAAGTTTGAGACCTTCGGCTGCGGCTCCGCCATTGCCTCCAGCTCCATGGCCACGGAGATGATCAAGGGCAAGTCCATTCATGAGGCCATGGCCCTGACCAACAAGGCGGTGGCCGAGGCGCTGGACGGCCTGCCCGCCCACAAGCTCCACTGCTCCGTGCTGGCGGAGGAGGCCATCAAGAGCGCCCTGAAGGACTACTACGACCGTCACGGAATTGCCTACGACGAGAAGGATTTCCCCGAGAGCGAGCACTGCGCCCACTGCGAGTAAGCTATGATCGTATCCACGAAGGGGCGTTATGCCCTGCGGGTGATGGTTTACCTGGCGCTGCGCAATGAGGCGGACTACATCCCGCTGAAGGAAATTGCCGAGCAGGAGGGAATCTCCCAGAAATATCTGGAGGCCATCATGACCACCCTGTCCAAGGCGGGCTTTGTGGATGCGCTCCACGGGAAGGGCGGCGGCTACCGTCTCAACCGTCCGCCGGAGGCCTACACGGTGGGGAGTATCCTCAAGCTGACGGAGGGGAGCCTGGCGACCGTGTCCTGCACGGCCCAGGGACCGGCGGCCTGTTCCCGGAGCACCTGCTGCCGGACGCTGCCCATGTGGGAGCGGCTGGACCGGATGGTGCAGACGTTTTTTGACGGCATAACGCTGGCGGACCTGATGCATGAGCAGGCGCCGGAGGTACAGCCGGACGACCGATAAAAAGAAAGCCTGACGGGCCGAAACGCCCGTCAGGCTTTAGACTGTCGAAAGGCTCCTTTGTTTTTCGACAAAGGGATTGCAGCGCACACGCTGTCCACTGTTGGCAGACAATTTGCATGCTTGCAGCCGGATTGGTATTTTCACCGGCGTACACGCCGCCGAAGAGATTTTTTCCGCTTCACCGCCTGCGGGCTGCGAACCCTGGGAGACTTTCCCGACACGCTGTGCCCGGCGGGCCGAAACGCCCGTCAGGCTTTCTTTGCTTTACATTCCGGCCCGGGCGTGGTAAAATACCCACATCAAGCAGGGCAGGAGGCACGCGTATGTCCCGGATCATCCATGATATGACCAATCTCTCCCGCGTGGGGGCGCAATACCGGACGGAGGCGCTGGAGCCGATGGGGCTGAAGGGGTGCCACGCCAGCTATCTTATGGAGATCTGCGCCTGCCCGGGCATATCCCAGGACCGGCTTGCCCGGAGAATCTGCATCAATAAGAGCAACATCGCCCGGCAGCTGGCGGTGCTGGAGGAGGGGGGCTTCGTCCTGCGCAGGCCCTCCGCTACGGACAAGCGGGTCATGGAGCTGTACCCCACGGATAAAACCCTGGCGCTGCTGCCCCGCCTCCGGGAGATCATGGACTGCTGGGAGCGCTATCTGACCCAGGATATGTCCCAGGAGGATTTTGCCCGGCTGGCCCCCATGCTGGAGGCCATGATGAACCGGGCCGACGCCTGGGTGGACCGG
This sequence comes from uncultured Oscillospiraceae bacterium, assembly GCA_934569195.1. Taxonomy (GTDB): domain Bacteria; phylum Bacillota; class Clostridia; order Oscillospirales; family Oscillospiraceae; genus Faecousia. The sequence goes on along the minus strand of CAKTKB010000003.1, from coordinate 32,248 downwards.
CACTGAAAGCGCCGTCAAATACAGACCGATTCCGTCTCCGGAGCGCTGTGCTCCATCAGGGGGCGGATTTTTTTGCGGTAAATCCGGCCGTAGAACAGCAGCGACGCCGCCAGGCTCACGCCCTCGGCAATGGGGAAGCTCCACCACACGTTGGATACCTCTCCGGTCAGGCTCAGCAGATAAGCTGCCGGCAGGAGCACCACCATCTGGCGGCATATGGAGGTGATGGTGGAATACATGCCGTTGCCCAGGGCCTGGAAGCAGGCGCTCAGCACGATGCCGATGGCGGCCATGGGGAAGTGAATGCTGATGATGCGCAGGGCGCTGCGGCCGATGCGCAGGAATTCCGGCGTGGGGTGGAAGATGTCCAGCAGCAGGTCCGGCGCCAGCTGGAACGCCGCTACGCCGATGAGCATGATGATGAGGGCCACAATGCAGCACCGGGTCAGGGTGGCGGTAATGCGGTGGGGCTTTTCCGCGCCGTAGTTATAGGCCAGGATGGAGATGGAGGCGTTGTTCAGGCCGTACAGAGGCATAAAGAAGAAGCTTTGCAGCTTGAAATAGATGCCGAAAACGCCGGTGGCCGTCTCCCCGGGGAAGCTCTGGAGAATCTGGTTCATGCCGAAGTTCATCAGCGAGCCGATGGAGTTCATCACGATGGACGGAATGCCCACGGCCAGGACCGGCAGGATGATGGCCTTGCTGGGCCGGAGATAGCGGGCGGCGAAATGGACGTCGGGATTATGCCGGACGTTGAAGTAAACACACAGACCGGCGGCGATCCACTGGCCGATCACGGTCGCCAGGGCGGCGCCGGCAATGCCCATGGCAGGCAGGCCGAACTTGCCGAAGATCAGGATGGGGTCCAGGACAATGTTGATGATCGCGCCCAGACCCTGGGTAATCATGGTGTACAGCGTCCGGCCGGAGGCCTGCAGCAGCCGCTCTCCCAGAATCTCTACGAAAATACCCAGGGTTCCCAGGCAGCAGATGGCGGTGTAGACCGTGCCGTTTTCCACGGTTTCCGCCACGTCGGACTGAAAGGTGTAGTAGGGCCGGGAGCCGAAGGCGCCGAAGAGCATGAACATCACCGTAAAAAGCAGCGACAGGACGATGCCGTTTCCTGCGGTATGGTCGGCCGTTTCCCGGTCGCCCTGGCCCAGCGCCTTGGACAGCATGGAATTGACGCCCACGCCGGTGCCGACGGCAAAGCCAATCTGCAAATTCTGAATGGGGAAGGCCAGGGAAAGGGCGGTAACGGCGCTCTCGGAAATGCGGGATACGTAGATGCTGTCCACCACGTTGTACAGCGCCTGAATCAGCATGGCGGCAATGATGGGCGGCGCCATATTCAGCAGCAGCCGCCCCACGGGCATGGTGCCCATCTTGTTTTCTTCCTGCGCGGGAAGGCGGGGTTCTTGACTCATTTTGTACTCCTTATAAAAAATCGTATATCCTTTTTATTATACAGAATAGCGCAGGGAAAGGCAAGCATTTTTCGGAGGAAATAAAAAAATCCCCGGTGCGGCGCACCGGGGAGAGAATGCTTGTCAGGCGTCCATGGCCAGCTTCAGGCAGCCCAGGATACCCTGGTTGTCCTGCAGGCTGGGAGCGACGATGTAGTGCTCCAGATCGGCCATGCCCTTGGCGGTGACATAGCCGCCCATCTGCTGCTCCACCTCCCGGCGGACCAGGGGGAAGAGCTGCTGCTGGTGGGCCACGCCGCCGCCCAGAACGATGCGCTCGGGGCTGAGGGTCAGGATGTAGTTCACAATGGCCTGCCCCAGGTAGTAAGCCTCCAGCTCCCAGACCTTGGGATCGTCCGCCAGCTCCGCACCGGGCTTGCCCCAGCGCTTCTCGATGGCAGGACCGCTGGCCAGACCCTCCAGGCACAGCCCGTGGTAGGGACATACGCCCCGCTCCATGGGATCGTCCGCCCGGCGGCCCAGCAGAAGGTGTCCGCCTTCGGGGTGGAGCATACCGTGATAGGGCTTGCGGTCCGCGATGACGCCGACGCCCACGCCGGTGCCTACGGTGATGTAAATGCTGTTGTCCACGTCCCGGGTGCAGCCGAAGGTCGCCTCGCCCAATGCGGCGGCATTGACGTCGGTGTCAAAGCCGATGGGCACGCCCAGGCCCTGAGAGAAGGCGCGGACGATGTCGTAATTCCGCCAGGCGAGCTTGGGCGTGGTGGTGATATGTCCATAGGTGGGGGACTTCCGGTCCAGATCCACGGGACCGAAGCAGCCGATGCCCAGCGCGGCGATTTCGTACTTGCGGAAGAAATCCATCATGACGGGCATGGTGGCCGCGGGATCCCGGGTGGGCGTTGTGAAGCGCTGGAGAATGTTGCCCTGCTCGTCGGCTATGGCGCAGACCATCTTGGTGCCGCCGGCCTCCAGGCAGCCGTAATACTTCATATTCAAAATCCGTCCTTTCAAAAAACGCTCTGCGTGAAAGCGCCGCTGCAAGCGGATGCAGCGGCGCGGATGTATTCCCGGATTACAGGTACTTCTTCATGCTTTCGGAAGCGCACGCGGGATCATCGGATACCGTCACGGTGACCTTCAGGGAGTTGGCGGCGGCGAACTTGTCGCACCATGCGATAAACTCCTCAGCGGCGGCCCGATCCTGGCCGATGGTCTTATACAGGTTATCAATAAACACATGGGTGATGTCGAAGTTGCCTGCGTGCAGGCCGCTGAGCAGGCCCTTGAGCATATCGCAGTTCGTGATGCCGTATTCCTGAGAATCCACCAGCCGGACGCGGTAGTTGATATCATAGGTCAGCTTCTTGCCGTATTCGATGCAGACCACATCTCCGTGCTCCACTTCCACGGCGCTGTGGATTGCGTCAATGAGCTTCTTGGTTTTACCGGAGCCTTTCAGGCCCATAATCACTTGAATCATCGGAATAGTCCTCCTTTGCTCTGCCGAATTTCGGTGTATGGTAATTCTACCAGTTACCGGAGAAATTTGCAACCTTTATTTTGTGGAATTAGCGGGAAATTTCGGGAATGTTTTTCCCGCGTGGTTATTTGTCCTCGTACCCGGGCTTGCCCAGGAGCTTGAACATGTTGCGCTTGTAGAATTCCACGCCGGGCTGATTGAAGGGATTCACACCCAGAATGTAGGCGGAGATGCCGCAGCAAAGCTCCAGGAAGTAGAACATTTCGCCCAGCTTGGTGTCGTCCAGCACGCCCATGTCCATGGTGATGACCGGCACGCCGCCGTCCACATGGGCCGCCAGTGTACCCAGGAACGCCTTCTCGTCCACAAAATCCAGGGTTTTGCCCTCCAGATAGTTCAGCCCGTCCAGATTCTTCCAGTCGGAGCCGATGGTGGCCCGCAGATCCGGCGGCGCAAAGCGCACCATGGTCTCAAAGATGTTCCGCTCGCCCTGCTGGATCATCTGCCCCAGGGAGTGCAGATCGGCGGTAAATTCGGCGGTTACGGGGAAAATACCCTTGCCGTCCTTGCCCTCGGATTCACCGAAGAGCTGCTGCCACCAGCCGCCGAACATCTTGAAGCCCGGCTCAAAGGACTCGAAAATCTCCATGGCCTTTCCCCGGCGGTAGAGCAGGTTCCGCACGGCGGCATAGAGCCAGGCGGGGTTCTCAAAGGAGCGCAGATCATAGGCGTCCTTGGCGTCGGCCGCGCCGGAAAGCACCCGGCGGATGTCAATACCGGCGACCGCCATGGGCAGCAGGCCCACGGGGGTCAGGACGCTGTAGCGGCCGCCCACATCCGGGGGAATGACGAAGGTTTCCCAGCCCTCCTCGGAGGCCATTTGACGCAGAGCGCCCTTGCAGGGGTCGGTGATGGCGTAGATTCGCTTCTTCGCGCCGTCGGTGCCGTACTTCCGCTCCAGCATCCAGCGCAGAGCACGGGTGGCAATGGCCGGCTCGGTGGTGGTGCCGGATTTGGAAATGATGGCAATGGAGAAATCCTTGCCCTCCAGCAGCCGCTGCAGTTCGTTCCAGGCCCGGGTGGACAGGCCGTTTCCGGCAAAGAAGATCTGCGGGTCGCCCTTTCCCTTGCCGATGTTGTGATTGCAGCCCTGGAGCAGCTCGATGGCGGCCCGGGGGCCGAGGTAGCTTCCGCCGATGCCGATGACGACAAACACGTCGGAGGATTCCCGAATCTGGGCGGCGGCCTGTTCGATGCGCAGAATTTCGGCCGAGGCTTCCCGGGTGGGCAGATTCAGCCAGCCGAGGAAGTCGCTGCCTGCGCCGGAGCCTTCCATCAGGGTCTGGTGGGCGGCGGAGACCTCCTTCTCCATGGACAGCAGGTCCGGCAGAGCCAGCTCACCCCACACGTTGGAAATATCTACTTTTATCAAGGGGATACACATCCTTTCCTTTGGTTTTGGTGATAATGCCGGGGGTCAGGTCTATGTTACCGCAAAAATCTGCCGGGCGCAAGGGGTAGGAGGAAAGTTTCAAAACTTTTCAAAAAATTCTCTTTCCGCCACTGGCTTTTCCCCGCCGCGCTATGTATAATGGGAAACGGCGGCGGATGCCGTCAAAACAACCAAACGGAGGGCGGATTGCCTTATGAGATATGGCTTCGGCGTGGATATCGGCGGAACGACGGTCAAGCTGGCGCTTTTTGACGAAACCGGCAGGCAGATCACCAAATGGGAGATTCCCACGGTGCTGCGGGACGGAGGCAGGGAGATTCTGCCGGATATTGCCGCCTCCGTGGCCGGATGTATGGCCCGGCGGGGACTGCGCCCGGAGGATACGGTGGGCATCGGCGTGGGCGTACCGGGGCCGGTGGACGGCCGGGGCATCGTCAACCGGTGCGTCAACCTGGGCTGGGGGGTGCTGCCCATCGAGCAGACCCTGTCCGATCTCACCGGCCTGCCGGTAAAGGCCGGAAACGACGCCAACGTGGCGGCCCTGGGAGAGTACTGGATGGGCGGCGGCCGGGGCTGCGGCAACATGATCTTTGTGACCCTGGGGACCGGCGTGGGCGGCGGCATTCTGGTGGACGGCCGTCTGCTTCCGGGCTACCACGGTGCGGGGGGCGAAATCGGCCACCTGGTGCTCAACCGGCAGGAGACCCGGCTGTGCGGCTGCGGAAAGCGGGGCTGCGCCGAGCAGTATTGCTCCGCCACCGGGGCCGTGCGCCTGGCGCAGGATTATCTGTCCGCCTTTGACGGGCCGTCGGTGCTGCGGGAGATGCACCCGCTCACCTGCAAGGCCCTCTTTGACGCCGGACGGGAGGGCGACGGGGCGGCCATGGCCATTCTGGAGCGGTACTACGCCTATTTGGGGGAGTTCCTGGCGGACCTGTGCTGCGTGGTGGATCCCCAGGCGGTGGTCATCGGCGGCGGCGTGAGCAAGGCCGGAGAGGTCCTGCTGCAGGGGGTGCGCCCCTGGTTCGACCGCTGGGTTTTCCATGCCGCCCGGGATGTGACCTTTGCCCTGGCCAAGCTGGGCAACGACGCCGGGACCTACGGTGCAATGAAGCTGGCGCTGGACGCCAGCCATGAAAAGGAAACGGGAGGAAAAAAGAATGTATAATCTTCGCAAGGTGCAGCAGGATCTGTACTGGATCGGCGCCGACGACCGTCGGCTGGCCCTGTTTGAGGGGGTGTACCCCGTTCCCCGGGGCGTGTCCTACAATGCTTACGTGCTGCTGGACGAAAAGACGGTGCTCTTTGACACGGTGGACAAGGCCGTGTCCCGGGTATTTTTTGAAAATCTGGCTGCGGCGCTGGACGGGCGCGGGCTGGACTATGTGTTTGTACACCATATGGAGCCGGACCACTCCGCCGTGCTGGAGGAGGTGGTGCTGCGCTACCCGGAGGTAAAGATCGTGTGCAACGCGGCCACCCGGGCCATGATCCTGCAATTTTTCGATTTTGATCTGGACAGCCGCTGGATCGAGGCCAAGGAGGGGGAGAGCTTCTCCACCGGCCGCCATCAGTTCTGCTTCGTGAAGGCCCCCATGGTCCATTGGCCGGAGGTCATGGTGTCCTATGACGTCACCGACGGAATTCTCTTCTCCGCCGATGCCTTCGGCACCTTCGGCGCACTGAACGGCGCGCTGTTTGCCGACGAGGTGGATTTCGACCGGGATTACCTGGATGAGGCCCGGCGCTACTATACCAACATTGTGGGAAAGTACGGCCAGCAGGTGACCGCGCTGCTGGGCAAGGCGTCCGCTCTGGATATCCGCATGGTCTGCCCGCTCCACGGCTTCGTGTGGCGGAAGAACATCGGCTATTTTATTGACAAGTACCTCCACTGGGCGACCTATACGCCGGAGGAGCAGGGCGTGGTGATCGCCTATGCCTCCGTCTACGGCAATACGGAAAACGCTGCGGAAATCCTGGCGGTGCAGCTGCGGGAGCGGGGCGTGCCGACGGTGATGTACGACGTGTCTGTGACCCCGGCCTCGGAGATCATCGCCGCCGTATTCCGCTACAGCCATCTGGTGCTGGCGGCGACCACCTACAACGCGGGCATCTTTGTGTGCATGGAGGCGTTCCTTTCGGACCTGGTGGCCCATAACATCCGCAAGCGCACCGTTGCGCTGATTGAGAACGGCTCCTGGGCGCCCACCTCCGGCGGCTTGATGCGCAAGATGCTCGACAAGTGCAAGGATATGACCATCCTGGATGGGGCCGTCACGATCCGCTCCTCGGTGAAGCCCGCCCAGCGGCAGGCCCTGGAGGCTTTGGCTCAGCGCATCGCCGATACCTTCCCCGCGCCTCAGACGGCGCAGGCGGCCGGCGCGGTGGACGGAAACGCCCTCTTCCGCCTGACCTATGGCCTGTTCGTCCTGACGGCCCGGGAAAACGACCGGGACAACGGCTGCATCATCAACACCGCCTGCCAGATCACGGACAACCCCAAGCGCATTCAGATTGCGGTGAACAAGGCCAATCTGACCCACGATATGATCCTGCGGACCGGCCGGTTCAATCTGTCCGTTCTGTCCCGGGAGGCCGACTTCGGCGTGATCCGGCGGTTCGGCTTCAGCTCCGGGCGGGAGCAGGATAAGTTTGACGGCTGCGGCTACGACTGCCGCACGGACAACGGCCTGCGCTACGTTCCGCAGCAGACCAATGCGGTGATTTCCGGACGGGTGATTTCCACGCTGGATTACGGCACCCACACGGTGTTCGTGGCGGAGGTGACCCAGGCGAAGGGGCTTTCCGCCGCGCCCAGCCTGACCTATCAGGACTATTTCGACCACATTAAGCCCCAGCCCGCCCCGTCGGAGGAGAAAAAGACCGGCTGGGTCTGCAAGGTCTGCGGCTATGTCTATGAGGGCGAGGAGCTGCCGCCGGACTTTATCTGCCCGCTGTGCAAGCACGGCGCGGAGGATTTTGAAAAGCTGCCCTGAGAAAAAAGCTCCGGACAAAAAACAAATGCGCCTGCCGCAGATTCGACCTGCGGCAGGCGCATATTTGCATATTTTGGCGGATTATGCCTTCTTCCGCCGGAGAAAATGGAGCAGCGCGTCCTTCAGGTAGGCAAATTCCTCCGTCCGGAAGGTCAGTCCCAGGCATACCAGTCCGGTCAGGCCCACGGCGGCCGCGCCCTTCCCCAGAAGCATGGGCCAGCTCACGGCGGCACTGCGGAACAGCAGCTCCACGACACCGGCGCACAGCCCGCTGAGGACCAGCGTCCCGCCGCATTCCAGATAGTACCGGCGGGGGGAGATGCCCAGACAGGTCTGACACAGCAGCCAGGCGTCGAACCACCAGGTGGTGACCAGACGGCTGATGATGGAGCCCCACAGGACGCCCGCAATGCCCATCCGCTTCACCAGCACCAGGGACAGCCCCAGATTCAGGACGGCGGTGGCCACCGGGCGGTATTTTCCCCGGACAAATGCGCCGCAGGCTTCCCGGTAGATCTGCACCACGTTTTGCAGGTAATTGGTGGCGAAGTTCAGGGCCACGGTGATCACCACCGGATAGGGCAGCAGGTAATCCTTCCCGGCCCACAGGGTCACGAAGGGCTGAAAAAGCGTCAGGAAGCACACGGTACACAGGACGATCAGGCAGTTGTTGAGCATATTCAGGCACCGGAACAGGAAGGCGCTGTGCGCCCGCTCGCCGGAGGCGTAGAGATTGCCCAGACTGGAGGTCAGGGCCTGGAAAATGGAGGAGATAAACTTCTGGACGATCTGCACCACCATGGAATAGTTGCTGTACAGACCCACGGCCAGCACGCTGACAAAGCCGGAGATCAGCAGATTGTCCGTGGAGGTACCCACGGCGGTGCTGACCTTGTTCAGGGACATGGCATAGACCCGCCGGATGATGTCCTTGCGCTCCCGGGGCGCCAGAGGCGGGGCCTTGCGGCGCAGATAGGGGTAGCGGCGGTCCACAACCCAGGCGGTGCAGATGTTCTGCAGCGCGCTGCACACGATTTGCAGCACGGTGTAGGCAAGGAAGGATTTCCAGATCAGCAGCACGGCCATCTGGACCAGGGCCATGAGAATCTGGCAGGCGTAGGCAATCAGATCCGCGGTGTATTTTCGCTGGTCGGCGATGAGCAGCACGGATTTGTAGGAGAAGAAAAGGTACGACACGACGGTCTGCGCCAGATAGAGCAGATAGTAGTGGTAAATGTTGATCTTATCGGTGACGCCGGTCATGAGCTTTGGCAGCGCGGGCATCAGAGCAAGCCCCAGCGCCAGCATGACGGCGGCAATGACCCGGTAGGCGTTGCGGAAGAAGTGCATCAGCGCGCAGACCGCATCCCGGTCGTCCCGGGCCAGAGGATCGTACAGGCTGAAGGTCACGGCGGAGGAGAAGCCCAGCTCCGTGATGCTCAGGATGGTGATCACGTTGGCGTACAGGCTGGAAATGCCCAGATACTCCTTGCCCAGCGTCCGCAGAAAGACGGTCCGGCAGGCAAAGCGCAGCAGATTGGTCACCAGCTGCCCGGCAATGGCGGACCCGGCGTTGCGCAGAGAGTTGGAGGTGCGGCTCACAGTCCATCGCCTCCTTTTTCCCGGCTCAGCTCCGGCAGAGCCTGCTCCAGCGAACCCAGCAGGAGGGCGGCGGATTCCCGGCTGCGCTTTTCCAGGGCCGGGCGGTCATAGCCGGTGCGGCGGGCCTGTTCCAGGGCGGAGAGCACCCGGTCCGGCCGTGCTTTAGGAGACAGACAGCGCTCCGGGTGCCCGATCTGCCGGAAGAACAGGGGGACCTTCCGGTCCCACACGATGGCTACCGTGGGGATGTCCAGGCTGCACGCCAGAATGTGGCTGTGGAGCCGGAAGGAGATCAGGGCGGAGAAGCCCGCCAGCATCTGCACAAATTCCCTCGCGGTGGCGCATTTGGGCGCCAGCAGCTCCGGCCCGGTGCTCAAGTGCGCAGAGGCCAGCAGCTCCCGGGCGTAGGCTTCGTCGTCCCGGCTGCCGTTGGTAAACAGGCGGAAGGGCACCCCATCCTGCTGCAGGCGGGCGATCAGCCTGTGCCAGAAGCGCCGGACCTGCCCCTCGGGCAGGCTGGAGGGGAACTGGATTCCCAGCCCCAGGCAGACGGCGTTCGGGTCCCGGGCAATGTGATAGAGCTGCCCGGCCATCAGCGCGGGGTCCGAGACGGCGCGTACATACCCCGGCCGCCCGCACCAGGCGCTGACCCGGTCGGCATCGTCCCGGCAGGAGACCAGCCGGACCTCCGGCAGGGTCAGGGCGGCGGCCAGGTCCCGGCGGATCGCCCCGCTGACGCTGGAGCCGACGCCGCAGGCGTTGAAAAAGACGGGAATGCCCCGGCGGGCAAAGGCGGCGGTGAGGGCCGAAACATAGGGAGCCAGGCCGTCCATAAAGAGCTGCCCTCCCGCAAAAATTACCCCGTCGCAGGGAATGCTTTCCACCCGCTCCAGCCCCGGGGCGTTGTGCGCCAGGCACCATTGGGCGTGGGTGTACAGCTTGTCCCAGCCCAGACGGGCGGCGGCGATCCGCAGCCGGTTCCGGCGGCATTCCCGGCGCCATTGGGCAAGGTCGGCCTCCCCGGCGAGGGGGGGACGGTCCAGCATATCCTGCAAAAGGACGTGGGCCTGGGGATACGCCTGCCGGATCAGGGCGGCGATACATTCCCCGATGGCCGGGTCCCCCAGGTTGTCGCTGTGAAAATAGAGCACCAGCAGGGTCATGACGGGTCCCTCCCCGTGCGGGAAAAGGCATCCTGCAAAATCCGCCGCACCGTGGGGACGTTGTCGGTGCCGCGGTAAAAGGCCAGGGCGTTGCGCCGGTAGAGATCGTAGTTTTCTTCAATCCGCTTCAGCGCCCGGCCGACCGCCTCGGGATCGGCAAAATCCACACATTCGGCGGCCCCTGCCGCCCCCACCGTCTCGGTCAGTCCGGGGATGGGGTTGCAGAGCATGGGAACGCCGCAGCCGGCGTATTCGTAAATCTTGTTGGGGGCGCAGTAGCGGTTGTTGATGCAGTTGTCCCGGTAGAAGGCGATGCCCACCGTGGCGTAGGGGGTCAGCTCCAGGTGGCTGGGGGCGGGAAAATAGCCCAGGTACAGGCAGTTGGGGTAGATATCCCTAAGGTCCTGCACGCCGTCGTCATAGGGTACGCCCGCCATGGCCAGGGTATAGTCGCTGCCGATGGCGGCCAGAGACCGGGCCAGGTCCGTCAGGTTGCGGTTGGCGGAAATATTGCCCTGGTACAGCAGGACCTTTTTTCCCCGCAGGCAGGAAATGGCCTGGGCCAGCGCCTCCGTAGAGCCGTCGCCCCGGTCCGGCGGCGTGCCGTAGGGCTTGTTGGGCAGGATGTAGGGGCGGCGGGAGAGCTGCCACCAATCCACCATGTAGCTGGCCCGGTGGGGCTGGCAGGCGGTGAGCACGTCCATCCGGGGGGCAATGCGGCGCATGGGCTTCTGGTACCAGTCCGCCTCAAAAAATTCCAGGGCGTTGAGAATACACGGGTGGAAATTGCGGACAAAGGGCCACATTTTGATTGCGGTCTCCTCGGTGCCCAGCCACAGGACCGTATTTTCTCCGGCATATTTCCGGCGAAAGCTGGTGAAAGCCCGGCGATAGTTGAAGAAATTCAGAGCCTTCTGCACCAGCCGGTTTTTCCGCTGCAAAACGGAAAAGCTCTGGCAGGGAATGCCCCGCTCCTCCAGCATTTTCCGGGCGGGAGCGGCGCAGCCGCCGCACAGCACGGCCACCCGGATCCCCAGATCGTGGAGCATCAGCACCTGAGACAGACAGGGGGGCACCCGGTCCAGCGGCTGAAAAAGAAAATACAGTACGGTTTTTTCCATAATTTCTCCCGTGTTATCGTTCAAAAGAGGATTTTTCCGGCAGCGCGTCGGCAAAGGCGCGGTTGATGGCGTCCCGGCAGGCGGCAAAATCCGTCACGTCGGAATCGTTGGCGCACAGGGCCTTGCGGCTGCGCTCGCGGATGATGCGGCAGATGCGGCCGGTGTCCCGCTGGGCCGGAAGGGCCACGCCGAACCGGCGGCGGTCATAGGGGACGAAATTTCCCTCCAGCATCTGAGAAAATTTCACGGCAAACTGACTGATGTCCCGGTCGTCCCGGAAGCGGTGGGAGCAGGTCTCCTCCAGCCAGGGCCGGTCCAGCTCCCACACCCGGGAAAAGCTGGATTTGAGGTAGGGCTGGGGCAAATGCTGGGTGTCCAGCCCGAAAAAGGCATCCTTGCGCACGGGCAGCATGGTCAGATTCTTGACGCAGTCGTGGGGTGCGCGCAGGGAGAACCACTTTCCGCCCAGCCTTCGCCGGGCGTCGTAGCGGCCGTAGTGGCGGTTCAGAAAGACCAGGTCGTTGACCCGGATGGCGTTGTACAGCTCCCGGGTGAGGAAGGGAACCGGCTCCTCCGCCAGAGAGTCGCAGGGCAGCCCCCCGCGGAAGAAATCCTCCGGGCTGACCGGGGCGGTGAGAAATTGGTCGTCGTTAAAGTAGACGAAGCGCTCTGCCAGACCGTCGATCCGGTGCAGGTTCAGCTCGATGGGGTGGGAGCTGAAGGTGGGGAGATATTCCGGGGGAATGTAGTCCCGGTGGCGGACGATGCGCAGTCGGGGCGCCTCCGGATTCAGCCAGGGGGGCAGATGCCCCCAGGTGACCAGATGCACCCGGTTGACCCAGGGGGCGTAGCGCTCCACGGCCCGGAACCAGTAGCGCAGATTGTCCCAGTCCCGGTAGCGGTTCTCACCGGCATCCACGGCCCCCTCCGTCCGGGGCAGAAAGCGGGCCTTCTCCGCCTGCCAGGCAGGGTCGGCACCGTCCACCCAAATTACCACAAAATCAATGGGATATTCCATGCAATCAACTCATTTTCCCAATAATTTACACAGCTTGTATAAAAAGCACATGGCCAGAGCCTGCCGGTGGGCCATAAAAAAGCAGATGCAGCGGGTTTTGAGGCCCCGAATCTGCCCCCGGTTTTTGCGCAGGCACATCTGCAGCGCATCGTCCCGCAGCAGTCGGGCAACCGGCCGGACGGCGTGGGGCTGGGTGCGGCAGAGCACCGTGAAGCAGTGATAGACGCAGTCAATGTAGAAATTCCGCAGCCGCAGCCGGACCTGGGGGTCCCCCAGGGGCACGCTCTCACAGTAAAGGCGGCACAGCCGGCGCTTCTTTTCCATCATGTCCGGCTCCGGCCGGTGGGAAAGAGAACCGGCGCGCATCTGATAGCGGTAAAGGGGCCGGGGGCATACGCACACCCGCCGGGCGGCGTAGACGGCCTGAAGCAGAAACAGGTAGTCCTCGCTGAGGATTTCCTGCTGGGGATAAAAGGTAAGGCCCTGGGCCGTCAGAAAATCCCGGCGGAACCAGGCGCTCCATACGCCCAGAAGCCGGGGCGTGCGGTAATCGAGAACATGGGCGTAGCTGATGGTGTCCAGCCGCAGCGGCTCCAGCGCCGGGCCGGTGTACAGGCCGGGGGCGTAGGGGGGGAGCATGGGCCGGTCCGGCTGCCCCTCCCGGCAGGCCAGATAGCCAAAGCGAATCAGATCCGGCCGGTCCCTGCGGGCCAGCGGCTCCAGGACGGCAATGGCCTGGGGGTCAATCCGGTCGTCCGCGTCCAGAAACCAGACATATTGCCCGCGGGCGGCGGACAGCCCCGCATTGCGGGCGGCGGACGGCCCCGCGTTGGCCTGGTGGATTACCCGAATGCGGGCATCCTGCCGGGCGAGGGCGTCGCACACCGCGCCGGTGGCATCGGTGGAGCCGTCGTCCACCAGGATAATCTCCGGTCCGGCGGGGATGGACTGCACGCACCCGGACAGCCAGGGGGCGGCGTTATAGGCGGGGATGATGATACTCAGGTCCGTCATGCCGTGCTGCCCTCCAGAAGCGTGCGGTAAACGGCCCCGATCTGCTCAAACAGGAGCCGCTCGTCAAATTTTTCCACGGCGGTGCGCCGGGCGTTCCGGCTCATGCGCTGCCAGCCTTCCGCGTCCCGAGAGATTCGGGCGATGGCCCGGGCCAGGGCGGCGGGATCGTGGACCGGGACAAAGCAGCCGTTTTCGCCGTCGGCAATGGCCTCTCCGATGCTGCCCACGTCGGTGGTAATCACCGGCAGGCCGCAGCCCAGGGCCTCCAGAATGGCGACGGGCAGCCCCTCGTTGCTGGTGGGCAGGACGAAGCACTGGCTGCTCAGCAGCAGCGACAGCTTCTCCTCCCCCCGGGTCCAGCCCAGAAAGGTGACCTTTCCCGTGAGCTTCAGCTCCCGGGTCAGCTCCATAAGGCGGCTCTCCTCCGGCCCGGAGCCGGCGACGGTCAGCCGGATGGGGCGGGGCAGATCGGTCCGGCCCTCCAGCAGGGCCATGGCCCGCAGCAGATCGTCCACCCCCTTGCGGGGAATGAGGACGCCCATGTAGCACAGGTGCATCTCCGCCGGGTCCCAGCAGGCCGTAGCGTCGGGCAGAGCAATGGCGTTGTTGATGACCAGCGTCCGCGCCCCGGGGGCGATGGAGCGGACGAAGCCGTCCCAGTAGGAGCCGAGGACCACGACCCGGTCGCATTCGGTCAGCAGGCGGCGGATGCGGGCCTGGAGGGCGGGCCGGGCGCCCTCATAAAATTCCTTGAATTCCGAGCCGTGCATATGCACAATATCCGGCTTGCCAAAGGCCTTGGCCAGCCGGTGAATCCAGTATTTCCGGTAAAAGCTGCCCCGCTCGGACATATGCATATGCACCAGGTCCGCCCGACCGGTGAGCAGCAGCCACAGCACCCGCAGGTAGCCCACCAGGAAAACGGCGCAGCGGTGCAGCTTGGGGCCAAATTCGTGGGTGGGAATATAGTGTACCCGGATGCCGCCGCCGTAGTCGTGGCGGGAGAGCTGCTTGCACACGCTGGTCATGCCGCCGCGCACGGAGAAGGCGGACCCGACCATGCAAATGTGGGGATTTTCTTTCATATTATGCCTCCGCGCAGGTATTGTCCCAAAAAATTCCTGCGGTCAAATCTTCCAGTCGCTGCCATTTTATCATACGCCATGAAACAATGCAAGCCAATCCGGAAAAAACCCCGGGTATTGTGTAGAAAAACGCCGGAGAATGTGGTATAATCTCCTCCATAGCGGCGGCGGCCGCGGATTATGACCCGGAGGATTTTCCATGAAGGAGCAGTTGGTGGAGCAGCGGCTGTCGGAGCTGGCGCTGTATGATTATTTCTGGTTTGATACGGGGGAGTTAGTATTTTCCCCGCGAATCCGCTGGATATGCCGGCATGAGTGCCCCATGTACGGAAAAAGCTGGGCCTGTCCGCCGGGCGTGGGTACGGTGGAGCAGTGCCGGGCGCGCTGCCTTTCCTATCCCCGGGGCCTGTGCATCAGCACGGTGGCGGAGGTGGCGGATATTTCCGACATTCAGGCTACCCTGGCCACCCGCGGGGATCATGAGCGGATTACGGATGCGGTGGCGGAAATCCTGCGGGAGCAGGGGGTGGAGGTCTATACCTTGTCCACCGAGTCCTGCGCCGTGTGCGACCGGTGCGCCATTGCCGACGGGAAGCCCTGCCGCCGCCCGGAGCGGATGCACCCGTGTGTGGAGAGCCAGGGAATCGTCATCAGCGACCTGGCGGAGAAGCACGGCATTGCCTTTCAGTACGGCGGCAACGTGGTGACCTGGTTTTCCCTGCTGCTGTTCCGGCAGGACTGAGGAGGGCGGCAAATGGTAGTCTTTTTCGACATTGACGGGACGATTGTGGACGAGCGGACGCAGATTATCCCGCCCTCGGCCGTCCGGGCCGTGGAGGAGCTTGGCCGCCGGGGACACCTGGCGGTGGTGAATACCGGCCGCCCCTTCGGCCACATCGACCCCCGGGTGCGGGATATGGCCTTCGGCGCCTGGGTGTGCGGCTGCGGAATGGAGCTGTACTTTCGGGGGACGTGCCTGCGCCGCCGGATGCCGGACCGGGCGCTGTGCCGGGAGGTGGTCCGGCTTGCCCGGGAATGCGGCATGTCCGCCCTGTATGAGGCCCCGGAGGGCCTTTACTAGGACGGTGCGGCCAGCCTCGGCCCGGAGGAGGTGCGGGAGGCGGAGCGCATGAAGGCGAAGGGCTTCCGGGTGGCGGAGCTTGGCTCCCTGCCGGAGCCGGTCTTTATGAAGTGGATTACCCACGACCTGCCCGGGTGCCGCCGGGAGGCGTTCCTCGCCCGGATGGAGCGGGACTTTATCTGCATCGACCGGGGGAACACCATGGTGGAGTACGTGCTGCGGGGCTGCTCCAAGGCGGAGGGCATGGAGGCGCTCCTTTCCCACCTGGGGATTTCCCGGGAGGAGACTCTGGCCATAGGCGACAGCACCAACGATCTGCCCATGTTCTCCGTGGCAGCCCATACGGTGTGCATGGGCGGGGGCATGGAGGAGCTGAAGCGCCGGGCGGAGTATGTGACCGCCGGGGTGCTCGACGACGGAGTGGAGCGGGCGCTGCGCCATTTCGGGCTGCTGGAATAAGAAATGCGTGAGACTGCGGTCCCGGGGCGGAGAAAAAGCCGCCTGTGGGGCCGTATTTTTTCCGGGAAACGACACAATTCTCCAAAATTCCCCGGAGAAATGTGTTACCCTGTGAGCGGAGGGAGCCGCAGCCCGGCCGTGGAGGGAAATTCATAAAATGTTAACGGAAAATGTAAATTTGCCTCTTGCTTTTTCGGAGAGGTTGGGCTATTATATATTAGCACTCAGGAAAAGCGAGTGCTAAACCCACAAGCGAATGCAGACCCTCAGGGCCTGCGGTCTGAATAAATTTTTGTTTGTATGGAGGCAATGATTATGAAACTCGCACCTATGGCAGACAATGTTCTGCTCAAGCAGGCGGAAGCCCGGGAAACCACCGCTTCCGGTATCATTCTCGCCAGCACCAGCAAGGAGAAGCCCGCCATTTATGAGGTCGTCTCCGCCGGCCCCGGCACCAAGGACGTGACCGTGACCGTTAAGCCCGGCGACCGGGTGGTCGTGGGCACCTACACCGGCAGCGAGATCAAGCTGGACGGCGTGGACTATAAGTTCGTAAAGCAGGACGACATTCTGGCTGTCGTCACCGATTGATTGGAGGAAGATCTGTCATGGCAAAGATGATTGTTTACGGCGGCGAAGCCCGTCAGAAGCTGCAGTCCGGTATTGACCAGCTGGCCGATACCGTAAAGGTTACCCTGGGACCCAAGGGCCGCAATGTGGTTCTGGGCAAGAAGTACGGCGCACCCCTGATCACCAACGACGGCGTGACCATCGCCAAGGAAGTGGAGCTGGAGGACGCGTTTGAGAATATGGGCGCCCAGCTCATCCGTGAGGTCGCCACTAAGACCAACGACGTGGCCGGCGACGGCACCACCACCGCGACCCTGCTGGCTCAGGCCATCACCCGGGAGGGTCTGAAGAACCTGTCCGCAGGCGCGAACCCCATGGTGATGCGCAAGGGCATCGAGAAGGCTGTGGACGCAGCCGTGGCCGCCATCAAGGAGCACTCCGTCCCCGTCAACGGCGCGGACGATATCGCCCGTGTCGGCACCGTGTCCTCCGGCGACGAGAGCATCGGCAAGCTGATCTCCGAGGCTATGGAGAAGGTCGGCACCGAGGGTGTCATCACCATCGAGGAGTCCAAGACCGCAGAGACCGGCCTGGACGTGGTGGAAGGCATGCAGTTTGACCGGGGCTATATCTCCCCCTACATGGTCACCAACACCGATAAGATGGAGGCCGTGCTGGACGATGCGCTGCTGCTCATCACCGATAAGAAGATTTCCTCCATTCAGGAGATTCTGCCCATCCTGGAGCCGATCGTGAAGTCCGGCCGCAAGCTGGTCATCATCGCCGAGGACGTGGAGGGCGACGCTCTGGCTACGCTGCTGCTCAACCGGATTCAGGGCCGCTTCAATGTGGTCTGCGTCAAGGCTCCCGGCTTTGGCGACCGCCGCAAGGAGATGCTGCAGGATATCGCCATCCTCACCGGCGGCACCGTGATCTCCAGCGACCTGAACATGGACCTGACCCAGACCCAGCTGTCTGACCTGGGCCGCTGCCGTCAGGTGGTCGTGACCAAGGATACTACCACGATCGTGGACGGCGAGGGCGATGCCCAGGCCATTGCCGACCGGGCGCATACCATCCGGGCTTCCATCGCCACCACCACCTCCGACTATGACCGGGAGAAGCTCCAGGAGCGCCTGGCGAAGCTCTCCGGCGGCGTAGCCGTGATTAAGGTGGGCGCTCAGACCGAGGTCGCCATGAAGGAGAAGAAGCTGCGTGTGGAGGATGCGCTGAACGCTACCCGCGCCGCCGTGGAGGAGGGCATTGTGGCCGGCGGCGGTACCGCCCTGGTCAATGCCATCGAGGCCGTGGAGAAGCTGGCTTCCACCCTGCACGGCGACGAGAAGACCGGCGCCCGGATCATTGCCACCGCTCTGCAGGCCCCTGTCCGCCAGATTGCGGAGAATGCCGGCGTGGACGGCAGCGTGGTCTATGAGAAGATCCGCACCAGCGGCAAGATCGGCTATGGCTACAACGCCTACACCGAGGAGTATGTGGACATGATCCCCTCCGGCATCGTGGATCCCACCAAGGTTACCCGCTCCGCTCTGGAGAACGCGGCGTCCATCGCTGCGTGCGTGCTGACCACCGAGTCCCTGGTGGTGGATAAGCCCGATCCCGCAGGCGACGCGGCGGCTGCCGCTGCGGCAGCGCAGGCCGGCGGAATGTACTAAGCCGGAAATACAGTGAAATTGGTAGGGCGGCGCTGCTTTTGCAGCGCCGCCCTCAGCTTATCCGGCCCTCGGGCCGCTTCCGTCATAAAGGGAAACGCCCCCGGGCGCAGTCCACACAGGGCTGCGCGCCGGGGGCGCCGTGCCGTACCGGGAACGGTCAGTTCTTCAGAGAGAGATTTTTCGCGTCGGCCACCTGCACCGCGCGGTACAGCGCCTGCGCCGCATCGGAGCGGGTCAGACCGTCGGTGCTGTCCAGACGGATTCCCTCGGACCGCAGGGCCTCCACCGGCCCGGCCGCCCAGCCCGGCAGAGCGGTTTCCTCCGTCAGCGCAGTGGAAACCGGCAGCTCCAGCGCCCGCTGGAGAATGCTGGCAGCCTCCAGCTGGGTGATCTGCTGCTCGGCCTTAAAGACCGGACCGCTGTCCTGGGGATAGCCGCTGACCAGCCCCGAGCGCATGGCCGCAGCCAGATAGGGCGTGAGCCAGGCGGGGGTTTCGTCGGTAAAGCCGGTGTAGGACGCGTCCTGCTCCGGTGCGATGTCCAGCGCCCGCATGACCATGGCCAGGAATTCTCCCCGGGACACGGCCTGCTCCGGCTGGAAGCAAAGCTCGCTGCCCACCTGCTCACCGGAGAAGATGCCCGTGTTGCGCATCCATTCCGCCGTGAAGCGGCAGGCGCTGTCGGTGGTGTCGCTGTATTGCCGGGCGTCGCTGGGACGGAGGATTTTTACGGTGACGGTGGCCTCCCGGGAGACGTTGCCTGCCGGGTCTGCGGCGGTGTAGGTGAAGGAATCCACTCCGACCTTGTTTTTCCGCGGCGTGTAGACAAAGCTGCCGTCGGCGCGGATCTCCACGTCTCCCCGCTTGGGCGCACGGGTGAGGGTGTAGGTCAGGGCCTGTCCCTCGGGATCGGTGGCCTTCAGGCGGGCTTCTCCCGGCAGATTTTTGTAGGTTTCCATGGCAAAATCCTCTGCTACCGGAGGCTTATCCTCTTTGCCGTGGATGGCAATGGCCGTGGTGGCTTCCCGGTCCACCCGGCCTGCGTATACGGGCAGATAGGTCATAACGGCGTCCCGGTCGGCAGTGGTCCGCAGGGGGACGAAGGTCATCCGGGAGAGCTGTTCGGCCGTAAGAATGTCTCCGGGACGGATGACCCGGCTGCCCAGTAGGACGGTGCCGGTGTCCGCATCGGGAAGCTCGGTCACGCAGATGCCGCTGAGGGTTTCCCCGGCGGAGAAATCCTCGGGGGAGAAGCAGTATACGCTGTCGCAGTCCACCTCGGCTGCGGCTGCGCCGGCGCTGAGGGTCAGCAGAAGCGCGCCCAGTGCCAGCACGGTAGGAAATCGGGAACGGAACATACAAGTTACCTCCTAGAAAATGTGTCCGGAGGTAGTGTTTGCCCGACAATAGAAAATTATTCCGGAAAAGGGAAAAAATCGTTCCCCGGGGAGGCCGCAGGCGCGCCGGGGCAGCAAAAATCCTCCGCAGACCGGAGTCGTGCGGAGGAAAACGCAAGCCTTGCGGTTATTCGGCGACGGAGGTGCGGGCCCTGCCGTTGCAGGCGCGGGCGGCCTCCCGGGCGCGCAGACGGTCCAGCGTCCGCTGGAGCCGGGGCCGGTTGAAGCGCTGAATGATGGAAAAGGGAAGGTTTCCCAGAATACACAGGCCCCACACGACCCATCCTCCCACGCCGTGCCAGATTCGCGTGACCGCCAGGGACAGCAGCAGCAGCACGTAGTGAGACAGCTCCGCCACGCAGGTTTCCTGAATCAGGCGCTCCAGGTTTTCCGCGTTGGGCCGGGGGTCCACCTCCTTGCGATAGAGGTTGTGTACCACCTTGCTCATATCCGGGAGCTTATCCTTCCACACCCGGATGCCGATTTTCTCATAAATCTGACCGCCCTGCTCCCATTTCTGGCAGCGGAAGGGGAACCGGTCGGGGTGGAACCAGCTGCGGGGCAGCGCGGCGCCGATGAGATTGGCCAGAATTCCGATCCCCGCAATATACAAAATGCACTTGAGCAGCGCCATGACGCACCTCCCACCCCCATTTTCAGGACAAATATCATACCATACAAAAAGAGACAAATTGTGAATTTATCATGAATTCTTATATATCGACACGCTGCGACGGCGTTCTCTCTTGCGTGGGACGGAAGGAATTGGTATAATATGAAAAAATTGCCCGGGGAGAGAGTCCTTTCGCCGGTGGGAGGTGTCTGCACCATGAAGAAGATGCTCTTTGTTATGAACCCGTTTGCCGGGCAGCGCCGGGCGAACCGGTACCTGGCGGATATCGTGTCGATTTTCAACCGGGGCGGCTATGAGGTCACGCTCTATATGACCGCCGGGCCGGGAGACGGAGCCGCCAAGGTGGAGCAGTGTGCATCGCAGGCGGATCTGGTGGTGTGCGCAGGGGGCGACGGGACCTTTAACGAGACGGTCACCGGCGTGATGCGCAGCGGCGTGCCGGTCCCCATCGGCTATATCCCGGCCGGCTCTACCAATGATTTTGCCGCCAGCCTGGGCCTGCCTACCGGCATTCTCCAGGCCGCCCGGCAGATCGTAGAGGGCGCGCCGGTGCGCTACGACGTGGGCCGCTTCGGCGACCGGTATTTTTCCTATGTGGCCTCCTTCGGCGCCTTTACCCGTACAAGCTATTCTACGCCCCAGAATGTAAAAAATGCACTGGGGCATACGGCCTACCTGCTGGAGGGTATTCAGGAGCTTTCTCAGATTCGCAAGCTCCATGTCCGTTTTGACACCGGGGAGCAGACGGTGGAGGACGACTTTATTTTCGGCGCGGTGAGCAATTCCACCAGCGTGGGCGGGATTCTGACCCTGGACCCGAAGCAGGTGGACATGCGCGACGGCCGGTTTGAGCTGCTGCTGGTCCGGGCACCCCGGGACCTGATGGAGCTGCACGAGTGCATCCGCGCGCTGAAAACCCAGAAATACAATTGTTCCATGATTACCTTCCTTCCGGCCAGCCGGGTGGAGATCACGGCGGACCCTCAGATGCCCTGGACGCTGGATGGGGAGAAGGAGCCGGGACATGAGCATGTGACGGTGGAGAACCTGCACCATGCGATTTCTTTGATACAGAGGGAGAATACCCATGCTTAGTACCACCTTGTGCTACATAACCCGGGGAGACGAGGTCCTCATGCTCCACCGGATCAAAAAGAAGCAGGATGTGAACGCCGGAAAGTGGATCGGCGTAGGGGGCAAGTTTGAGGCGGGGGAGTCTCCGGACGAGTGCCTCCTGCGGGAGGTACGGGAGGAGACCGGCCTTTGTCTGACCAGCTGGCGCTGCCGGGGCGTGGTGACCTTCCTGAACGACGGATGCGAGGGGGAGTATATGTTCCTCTTCACGGCGGACGGCTTTGCGGGGGAGCTGCACCCTTGTGACGAGGGGGAGCTTCAGTGGATGTCCCGCCGGGAGGTGGACCGCCTGCCCAAGTGGGAGGGGGACCGGATTTTCCTGGCGCTTTTGTGGAGCGACGCGCCCTTTTTCCTGCTGACCCTGCGCTACACCGGCGACGTGCTGACGGAGGCTGTGCTGAACGGCAAAATTCTGTCTCCGGAGGAATATCTTCCATAAAAAATAAGGACGGCCGGCGGATGTGTATCGCATCCGGCGGCCGCAGGCGTATTGGGAGGGCTTTTTGACACAATGCGGCCGGGAGACGCGGTGTGCGCCTCCCGGCCTTTTCGGCTGCGGGAAGATTATTTGGGAATGGCGCCGGTGCTGTCGGCCTCCTGGAACGTAAAGCGATAGGCTACATAGTTTTCCCGCGGCTCCTGGGTCAGGCTCAGCTCCGTGAGAAAGGCGGTGCAGGTTCCCCATACGGGATGAATCAGGCTGCCGGATTTTCCGTCGGCCAGCAGAGCCTGCAGCGCCGCAAATTGGGTGTAGGCGCTGCTGCCGAAAAAGGCGCCCTCTCCCGTGATGGTGCGGCAGACCGGACCCAGCGCCGTGAATTTTCCGGTTTCTCCGTCGTACTGGGGCGTGCGTTTGCCGGATACGCTGTAGCGGCTGGGATTTACCGGCCAGACAAAGTCCTTGTATTTCAGCTTATTCGTAGGTCAGCACCTCCTTGCTTCCCGCTGCGGCTACCCGGACCTGGTGCAGGCCCTCCGCGGTGTCCTCCCGCAGAATGCTCTCCCAGCGGCACTGACCGTACAGCTCGCCCTTGTTTCCCCGCCGGATCAGAAGCTCAAAGGGTTCGGCAGGGTCGGCGGCCTCCGGCTCGTCCGGCGGGATCTGCTCCTCCAGGGTGATGCGCCAGACCTCCGGCTCCGAAAGATACCCGGCGGGCGTGGCCTGACCCATTTCCTCCACGGCCTGCCGCACAATTTCCTGCCGGACGCTGCATTTGACCGCGTGGGGCACAGCCGCGCCTCCCAGACTGATGCCGTAGGGACAGGCGGGCGTGTCCTGCTGCCAGGTGGCCAGAATCCGCACCCAAAAGCGGTCGCCCCTGCCGTCGTGGGTGCAGCTCTCTTGGGTGCAGTCGGCGCCCTTTGACCGCAGCAGCTGGGCCACCCGGCGGGCGTAGTCCTCGCATACGGCTGCGCCGGAGGCTACGGGACTCAGAACGTGTACCGCCATGGTGACGCAGGCGCTGTCCTCCTTCTGCGGATTGACCGCCACAGCCGGCTTCTGGATCATGGGCATCCGCTCTCCCGGATACCCCCGGGCGCTGCGGAAGCCTGCCTCGGTCAGCAGGGCGACCACTTCGTCCGCCGTCAGCTTCCCCATCCGTCTGCACCTCCGTTTTCTACACACAGTCCCCATTGATACGCGGGGCCGTTCCGGTCCCGGATGATCTCCAGCCGCCTTACCCGGTAGCTCCGTCCGTCCACCTCCAGCACGTCGCCCATTTCCACCGGCGGCTCCAGCGGGGCAATGTAGTTGTACTGCCCCCGGGGCGTTTCTCCCAGGGGCGTGTAGACATGCTCCATGTTCTGCCAGCTCCGGGAGGCGGTGGGGGTGAAGAAGGCCCGCACCCGGGATGTGACGCCTTTGTGATACACCGTGACCCAGCCGCCGTAGCGGCGGCAGATTTCCTCCACCATTTTGCGCATCGTCATACCCTCAGGAAGGAGAATCGGTCCCGGAGATAGGGAGCGATCATCAGCTCGGCCTGGTTGCGCAGGCAGTTGGCGGCTGCGTCCCGGGTCCGGGGGCGCAGGGTCACGTCTCCCGCCCGGATGTAGTCCATGGGGGCCTGCTCTCCCACCTCGGACAGAGCGGCCAGAGCGTAGAGCGCGGCGGAGGCGATGAAGTCGGCCAGACAGTCCTCCGGCGTCAGTCCCTCCCGCAGGCGGGCGGCCAGGGAGCCGGTGGCTCCCCTGCATAAAACCTTCAGCATTTGCTCCTGCCCGCTGTCGATGCCGCCCGATAGCAGCATGGCCTGAGCAAAGACCTGATCGGCCGCGGTCATACCTTCAGCACCGCCGCCGCTCCGCTGCAAATCTTGCCGAAGCCGGAGATGGAGGTGATGGCGGCCCGCTCCAGCTGGCGGTCGATGAGCTTGTCATACTCTACCAGCACGTCGCCTGCCCGGATCAGCTCCAGGGCGTAGCGGTTGTCCAGACCGATGAGCATTCCGTCCTCCACGGCGCCGGTGCGGTGCAGCTGCGCGCCCAGGGGTGTGGTCAGCTTGCCGGTGCCCTGGAAATTCAGACCGGTGAGGGGATTTTGCAGCTCGTCGATTTTCAGCAGCTTGGTCATGGTGCCGGTGGAGCAGATCAGGGTGTTCATGGTGTAGGGATCAAACTGTCCCCAGAATTCCACCAGCTGATCGTAGCCCAGGGTTCCGGCGGTGCCGGAGATGGGGGAGGTTCCGACCTTGTACACGGGTGCAGCGTTGCCGTTGCCGTCTCCGTTCACCAGGACCGCGACGGCGTCCTGGAGCTGCATCTGCTGAATGTAGGAGCCGATCTGCCGCAGCATGACGGAAAACAGGTCCAGCTTCTGGAAGCGCACGGCCTCATAGCTGGCCACGAGCATCCGGCCCCGCTTGGTCAGCTTTACCAGGTGCTCCTTGGTCTTTACCTCGGTGGCGGGGATGGCCGCGCCTTCCGCCACGCTGCACAGACGCTTGTCGTCGTCCGTTGCCTCGGAGTAGATGGAGCGGTAGTCCATCGAGTCGATCACGGTGGTCGTGGCGGTGATGGCGGGCAGGATGTCGTTCAGCTCCATACCCTGGCGCACGGTCCGGGCGATGTACTCCGGGAAAAGCACGGCCGAGTCCATGGTTCGGAAGAATTTCTCCACGGGAGAGGAGCCTGCGCCCTTGGCCCGGATGCCGAAGCGCTTGAGCTGCCGCTGGAAGGCATCCGTGTTCTCCAGGGCCGTACCCCGGTAATTTTCGCTGGGGTCCAGAGATTCCAGCACCTGGCTGAAGCTCATGCCCTCCTGCCGATACATACCCTTTTCCAGTTTCAGATTGTCATAACCCATAGCGTTTGCCTCCTTCTTACAGTTCGATTGTGACGGTCTTTTTCGTGGTGTCTGCCTGGACACAGAGGTAGCGTGTTCCGTCGGTGTCTGCCTTTACGCCGCCTGCGTCGTCGGCGCTGAGCAGGACATAGCCCGGCGTGGGCGCGGTCCCGGAGTAGGGAATCTCCGCAAAGCCGTGAATCTGCACCCCGGCGCAGCCTTCGCGGATGCTTTCCACCACACCGCAGAACGCGTCGTCGTCGCTGCACGCGGCGGCCTTTCCGGCGGTGTCAAGCTTGCATACCTGCCCAAGTTTGCAGCTCCCGGCGGGGAGGGTGATGCTCATGTGCCCCACCTGTTCAAAAGAAATGCTCATACTCTTTCCTCCTGTTTGGTAAAATATATGGTTTCCGGGAAAATCCCGGGAGAACCTAGATTAAAAATCCGCTTTCCAGAGACGTGTCCTCCCTGCCGGGGACCGGCAGCTGGGGCTGCCCCGGAAGCATCTGCCGCAGCCGTCCCTCCAGCGCCCGGCACAGGGCCTCCAGGTCCTGCGCTCCGGCCTTCTCGGTCAGCGCCCGGAGCACCGGCTCCTCTACGCCGATGTCCAGACTCAGACACAGGCGAACCGCCTGATCCCGGAGCTGCTTTTCGTAGACCCGTCCAAGCTCTGCCTGGCGGGAAAGGGTGCGGTACTCCTCCTGTGCGCCGAATTCCTCTGCCAGGGCCTTCAGAGCCAGGCGCTTCCCGGAGAATCTCTTCAGCACACCCGCTTCCGGCTGGGCCGGTACGGCGACAAAGGAAAATTCGTAGGCGTCCATCGGCTCCTTGAGGATGGCGAAGCAGAGCTGCCCGTCATAAGATTCCCCCTTTTTGTGACCGCAGCTTCCGTAGTCGCTGCCGCAGATGGAGCAGACGGAGCGGCCCATGGAGCACCCGACGGAGACCTCCTTTTTGATCCCGGCTTCAATGTCCGCAATGATCTCCTCGGCGGCGCCGCCCCGCCGGATGTAGGCCCAGGCCTTCACATAGTGGCAGTCTCCCTCCTGAACGACCTCGGTGGCGAAGATGCGGGCAACCTGACAGTCGCTGCTCCATCGGTGATCCACGACGCCGGTCTTGCCCAGAAAGAGCCGGGCAAGCTCCGGAAGGGCCGCCGTGTCAAAGCGCTCTCCGTCCCGGTCGAGTTGATCGTCGCACAGCCGCACGGAGAAAACGTAGACCTGTTCGGCGGTGAGCGTGGTTTTGGCCAGCGCGTTGATGGCGTCCAGCTGCTGCTGGGTCGGTACGCCGCTGGCGTCGGTCTGTGCCTGCTTTTTGATGTCCATAAAAAACCTCCTTATAATAATTGGCTGCCTGTAAACGATTTGGCCGGAAGCTCAGTCCCGGCTGCGGGCCTTTTCCGCCTGGGCGTGATATAGATCGGCCTGGGCCTGTTCGGTGATATCCTGGAGACTGATGTCGTCCCACTCGATCTCCACCCGGTCGTCCAGACCCTCCAGGGCCAGATAGGTCCGGCAGATTTTCCGAATGGCCGGCTCCACCGCCCGGCGGATTGCCCACAGCTCCGAGGTAAGCAGATCTGCCTGCTGGGTGCTCATGCGTTCGGTTGTGCTCCAGTTCAGTCCCAGCAGGAAGGGAGGCAGCCCGGTCTTTGCGATCAGCTGCTCCAGAATCTGCCGGACCGCTACCTGGGAATCCGGAATGGCGGCCTCTGCGCCAATGACGCGGATGTCCACATCTCCCACGGCAACAAAATCCCGCACGCTGCCGTTTTTGCTTTCCTCCATGGCCTTGGCCCATTCCCGGGCGACCTGCTGTCCCCGCTCCTGAGCGACGGCGGGATCCAGGCCCTCCTCACCCTTGCACACCACGCTGTAGCGCAGATTTCCGGCGCGCTCCCAGTTCACGCCCAGAGTGTGGTATATTTTCAGCAGAATCTCCGCCAGAAAGGGCATCCCGCGAAACAGGCTGACGCCGTAGGGGTGGGCCGGTTCCGGATTGAGGGTGGTAAACAGCAGCAGATTCTGATAGGGCAGGGGAATCATCTGTCCCTGACCGTCCGGCCCGTACAGAACGCTTTCCAGGGGATTGTCTCCCGTGCGGATTTCCAGCGCGGTCACGTCTCCCCAGCACACGGCGTGCAGCCGCTGACGGCTGACGACCATTTCTCCCACGGCCCGTCCGTAGGTCAGCAGACTGTCCAGATAGCCGGATAAAAAGCAGTCGATTCCGACCTGCCCTCTTCCGCAGGGGACGGATTCCAGAAAATCCGACAGCCGCTGCTGAATCTGCGCCGTGCGGCATTTTGCGGTGAAGCCGCCGGTGAGACGCACCAGCTTGCATACCGCCGCGTCCAGTACGGGAAGGGCCTCCCGGAGCTGGCGGTAGATCTGCTCCTCCGGACCGCCCAGAGGGGTGTAGCTGCGGAGCATTCCAAAGGGATGGACGCTTCCGCTGCGGAGCTGACACAGCGCCGTCGGCGCCGGGGTGGCTTGCTTACGTTTCATATCGAGTTCTCCTTTCCTTTTGCGCGGCGTGTCTATTGCCTGCGTTCCACGGCGCAGGCGGCAAAGCCGCCGCTGCGCTTGCCCAGTACGGTGGATACGAAGTAGCGCATGTCGTCCATGGCGTGATCGTTCTCCTTTTTTACCTTGTCCTTTACTCCGCCGGACAGATCCCAGACGTATGCGTCTATTTCCCGCAGGCAGTCGGTGCAGCCCTCGCAGATGACGATCTTTCCGGATTTCAGGCAGTCGCTGGTGAGCCGGATTCCGGACAGCACGTCGTTTTCCGCCTTGCGCACCTGCCAGCCTCTGCGCCGCAGGACCTCCAGAAAGCTGGCGGCGGAGGGGTCCACAATGACCTGGGTGATGGGGAGGCCTCCGGCCAGCTCCTCCAGAGCCTGGGCGTATTCCTGGTCGGTCATTTGCCGCATCTGCGCCCGGGAGTCAAAGTAAAATTCCTTGACCCGGTACCAGACGCCGGCCTTGCGCCCCCACAGTCCCATGGAGGTGGGATTGACGGTGCCGTAGTCGCAGGAGATGTACCACTGCTCCACGCCCTCCTTGGGCGCCTGCCCAACCATGTCCGGCTCGAAAAAGTCGTAGACCCGTCCCTCTGCCTGGACCCATTGCCCCAGAATAAACCGCCGGTAGAACACGCCGCTGTACATCCGCTGGTAGCGCCGGCGAATGGCCTCCGTGAGAGAGGGGTTGTCCTCCATGGTGAAATGCAGGCGCAGACAGTTGCGCTTTTCCGCCTCCAGAATCCAGGTGCGGTAGAACCAGTGATTGGGGCCTGCCGGGTTGCAGTTGAACCAGAGACGGCTCCCGGCCACGGAGCATCGGGCGCAGGCCTGCTCCACAAAGGAGCGGGGCATCAGCGCCGCCTCATCCAGCAGGACCCCGGCAAAGGTGATGCCCTGAATCAGGGAGGCGGAGCTTTCGTCCCGGCCGCCAAAGACGTAAAATTGGTTCGTCCGGCCCCGGAAGGTGACGCACAGCAGGTTTTCCGTCCGCCGCTCCTTCCAGGTCGCCCCCAGGGCCTCCAGCCGGGGCAGAATTTCCGAGAGCACATTGCGCCGCAGGGAGGCAATGGTCTTGCCGCATACGCCGAATTTGCAGCCGTTGAAGCAGCTCATGGCCCATAGGAAGAAGCTCAGCCCCATGGCCAGGGTCTTGCCGGATCGAACGGCGCCGTCGCATACGATGGCATCCTTGCCGTGGTGGGCGCTGGCAGGCATCCACCAGGTGAGAACCTCCCGCTGTTTGGGGGAAAAAGCCTGAAATTTCATGGCGTTTCCTGCCCTCCCTGCAGTGCGGTGAGAAAGTCGGCCAGTCCGCCGCCGGAATTTTCCGCCAGCGCCAGCAGCTGCTCCAGGGCCTGGAGCCGGTCCACCAGCTTTACCTCTACCGCTCCTTTTTCGCTGCGCTTCAGCTCGCACAGGCCGGACAGGTCCAGCTTGTCCACGGCGGGATGGTCCTCCAGCACCAGCTTTACGCAGTCATTGCTCCTGCCGAAGGCCAATTCCGCCAGACGGCGGACCACATCCTCCCGGGAGACCTTCCCATCCCGGATCCGCTGCCGCAGGGCTTTGTCTGTGGTTTTTGCTTCCATAGCGTTCCTCCTTTTCACCCGTGGGGGCAAACGGAGAAATTGTTGCTCGGATTTGTGCAACGGAGTGAAAAAAATCGAAAAAAATCCGCCGCCTTGCACAAAAGCCCCGGAAGCTTGCAATTGACGGGATTTTTACGGTAAAAATCCGGAATTTTCCGAAAAAAACTCTTGACAATGGCTATTCCGGGTGGTATGATTATCAGGCGTGTGCGGGGATACTGCGCGCGTATGCGATGATGCGGGAGATTGCGGCGTCAGCCGGTAACTTCCGCGGAGTATGTCCGGTCATCGGGCGGCTGAACTGTGTCTGTTTGCGCTTGGCGTATATCGCTGTGCGGGCAGAAAAGGTCGGCCCTGCGTCGGCCATTTTTGCTGGCCCGGAGTGATACGCACGGCGGCGTGAACAAACAGTTCGACCGTACCCAGGCACCATGCAAACTGAGTACGACATTCAAGGAGGAAACATTACCATGGCAAATCAGCAAATGATCCGCGTCCGGCTGAAGGCTTATGATCATCAGCTCATCGACTCCAGCGCGGCCAAGATCGTGGAGACCGCCAAGCGCAACGGCGCTCAGGTTTCCGGCCCCATTCCCCTGCCCACCAAGAAGGAGGTTGTTACCATCCTTCGCGCTGTTCACAAGTACAAGGACAGCCGTGAGCAGTTCGAGCGCAGAACCCACAAGCGTCTGATCGATATCCTCAACCCCAACCAGAAGACCGTCGAGGCTCTGATGAGCCTGGATCTTCCCGCTGGCGTTGAGATTGAGATAAAGCTGTAATTGTCCAAAGCAATTGCGGCTGCCCGCACTGTCTGGCATCGGGCGGACGGGTCATGTTGACGGCTCCCTTGCGGACCGCCAACCAATAACCTAATTAAAAGGAGAACCAAATCATGCAGAAAGCAATCATCGGCAAAAAAGTGGGCATGACCCAGATCTTCGATGATAGCGGCAAGGTCATTCCGGTTACCGTTGTGGAAGCCGGCCCCTGCGTCGTTACCCAGAAGAAGACCGTTGAGACCGACGGCTATGTCGCTGTTCAGATGGGCTTTGAGGATGTCAAGGAGTCCAAGCTCAGCAAGCCTGAGGCCGGTCACCTGAAGAAGGCTGGCGTTGCCCCCAAGAAGCACCTGAAGGAGTTCCGGCTGGAGAATGCAGAGTCCATGAACGTGGGCGATGTGGTCAAGGCGGACACCTTCGCAGCCGGCGACAAGATCGACGTTACCGGCATCAGCAAAGGCCATGGCTACCAGGGCGTTGTAAAGCGCTATGGCGCAGGCCGTACACCCATGACCCACGGCGGCGGCCCTGTCCATCGTCATGCCGGTTCTATGGGCGCATCTTCCCATCAGTCCCGCATTTTCCCGGGTAAGATCGGCGCAGGTCAGATGGGCGTGGAGCAGGTTACCATCGAGAACCTGGACGTTGTCAAGGTGGACGCCGAGCTGAATATGCTCGTTATCCGCGGCGCGATTCCCGGCCCGAAGGGCGGCCTGGTCTACATCCGCAACACCGTCAAGAACAACCGTGTCAAGAATGTGGAGACCGGCATCAGCAAGAACCCGCAGAAGGCTTCCGGCCGCAACCCGCAGAAGGCTTCCGCAAGAGGCTAAGGAAAGGAGATCTTAAATCATGCCTAAGACGAATGTTTATGATATGTCCGGCAAGCTGGTTGGCGAGATCGAACTCTCCGAAGCTGTGTTCGGCGTAGAGCCCAATGAGTCCGTTGTCCATGACGTGGTGAAGAACCATCTGGCCAACTGCCGTCAGGGCACGCAGTCCGCACTGACCCGCGCGGAGGTTTCCGGCGGCGGCAGAAAGCCCTGGCGTCAGAAGGGCACCGGCCGTGCCCGTCAGGGCAGCACCCGTGCTCCCCAGTGGACCCATGGCGGTATCGTGTTCGCTCCCAAGCCCCGGAATTACGGCTACACCCTCAATAAGAAGGCCCGCCGTCTGGCTCTGAAGAGCGTCCTGAGCGCCAAGGCTGCCGAGGGCAGCATCGTGGTCATCGATGCCATCAAGATGGACGCACCCAAGACCAAGGAGTTTGCCAAGTTCCTCGCCGCTGTCGGCGTGGAGAAGAAGCCTCTGGTCGTCACCGCTGCGCCGGACGCCAATGTGGTCCGCTCCGGCCGCAATATCCCCGGCTGCGAGATCACCTTCGCCAACCTCATCAATGTTTACGACGTGCTGAACGCTGATAAGCTGGTTGTCGATCAGGCGGCTCTTGCCAAGATCGAGGAGGTATTCGCATAATGAAGAACGCTTACGATGTAATTATTCGCCCCGTGATCACCGAGCAGTCCATGGAGTCCGTCGGTGACAAGAAGTATGTTTTCCAGGTTGCCCTTGATTCCGACAAGTCCGAGATCAAGGCGGCTGTGGAGGAGATCTTCGGCGTCAAGGTCGCCAAGGTCAACACCATCCGTATGCAGGGTAAGGTCAAGCGCACCGGCTCCTATCCCGCCGGCCGCCGCGCGGCTTACAAGAAGGCCGTCGTTACCCTGACCGCCGACTCCAAGACCATCGAGTTCTTCGAGGGTATGGTCTAAACCAATCTCAATAAAGGAGAGAAACGCAAATGGCTATCAATACTTTCAAGCCTTACACCCCGGCCCGGCGGAACATGACGGTTTCTGCTTTCGACGGTGTGGATAAAAAGGCCAAACCTGAGCGTAGCCTGGTTGAGACCCTGAAGAAGACGGGCGGTCGCAACAGCTACGGTCACATCACCGTCCGCCATCATGGCGGCGGCAACAAGCGCAAGTACCGTATCATCGACTTCAAGCGCCAGAAGCTGGATTGCCCCGCAACCGTGCAGCGCCTGGAGTACGATCCCAACCGCAGCGCGTTCATTGCCCTCATCCGCTATGAGGACGGCACGCTGAGCTATATCCTCGCTCCCAACGGCCTGAAGGCTGGCGATGTGGTGCTTTCCTCCGCCTCCGCGGATATCAAGCCCGGCAACTGCCTGCCCATCGCCAACATCCCCGTGGGTACTGTGATCCACAATGTGGAGCTGCAGCCCGGCTACGGCGCACAGCTGGTCCGTGCAGCCGGCACCGCCGCTCAGCTCATGGCTAAGGAAGGCGACCTGGCTCAGGTCCGCCTGCCCTCCGGCGAGGTTCGCTATGTCCGCACCAATTGCACCGCCTGCATTGGCCAGGTGGGCAACCTGGACCATGAGAATGTTCACATCGGTAAGGCCGGCCGTACCCGTCATATGGGTATCCGTCCCACCGTCCGCGGTTCCGTTATGAACCCCAATGACCATCCTCACGGCGGCGGCGAGGGCCGCGCACCTGTCGGTCGCCCCGGCCCTGTGACGCCCTGGGGCAAGCCTGCTCTGGGTTATAAGACCCGTAAGACGAAGAACCGCACCGATAAGTTCATCGTCAAGCGCAGAAACAGCAAGTAAGGAGGAAATGAAATGAGCAGAAGCATCAAGAAGGGCCCTTTCGTAGCTCCCGAGCTGTACAAGCGCGTTGAGGAGCTGAACAAGGCCGGTGAAAAGAAGGTCCTGAAGACC
>CAKTKB010000002.1 GCA_934569195.1 uncultured Oscillospiraceae bacterium | reverse complement strand
CGTGGGTCTCACCGATCTTGTAATTGCGGCCGGTGTAGAAAAGAATACGCTCGGTAGTAGTCGTCTTACCGGCATCAATGTGAGCCATGATGCCGAAGTTTCTGGTATTTTCCAGGGAATACTGTCTAGGCATTGAGAAACTCCTTCATTACCAGCGGAAATGGGCGAATGCCTTGTTGGCTTCGGCCATCTTGTGGGTATCCTCGCGCTTCTTCACAGCGGAGCCGGTGTTGTTGGCGGCGTCCATGATTTCCGCGGCAAGGCGCTCCTTCATCGTGTTCTCGCTGCGGCCGCGGCTGTAAGTCGTCAGCCAGCGCAGGCCGAGCGTCTGACGGCGGTCCGGGCGGACCTCGATGGGCACCTGATAGGTGGCACCGCCGACGCGGCGTGCCTTCAGCTCAACGGCAGGCATGATGTTTTCCATTGCCTGCTGGAAAACTTCCAGGCCGTTCTTGCCGGTCTTATTCTCTACAATTTCGAAAGCACCATAGACGACCTTCTGGGCGACGCCCTTCTTGCCATCGAGCATGATGCTGTTGACGAGCTTGGTAACCAGAACGGAATTATAGGTAGGATCCGGGAGGACCTCTCTCTTGGGAACATTACCTCTTCTGGGCACTTTGCTTCCCTCCTTCATAAAAAAATGATTTCATCGGTACTCGAAAGTATACCTTTCGTTGTGCCTGGCCAGAGGTTTCTACATACATACAATATATAAAAACGCTTTGGCAAGGCGTTGCCTTGCAAAAAGGCGTGAAACAGGTCAAAATCAAGCGGGCGGAAGAATTACTTCTTCTTGCCGGCCTTGGGCCGCTTGGCACCGTACTTGGAGCGGGACTGCATCCGGTTCTGCACGCCCTGGGTATCCAGAGTGCCGCGGATGATGTGGTAACGCACACCGGGGAGGTCCTTAACACGACCGCCGCGGATCAGTACCACAGAGTGCTCCTGCAGGTTGTGGCCAACACCGGGGATATAAGCGGTAACTTCCATTCCGTTGGTCAGACGCACACGGGCGATCTTACGCAGAGCGGAGTTCGGCTTCTTGGGGGTAGCGGTACGAACGGAGGTGCACACGCCGCGCTTCTGGGGGGAGGGCAGGTTGGTAGCCTGGTTTTCCAGGGTATTCAGACCTCTCTGCAGAGCGGGAGCCGTGGACTTGTAGGTAGCCTGCTGACGGCCATTTCTCACGAGCTGGTTAAAAGTAGGCATCGATTTTCTCCTTTCTCAAAAATTCCGCCTGAGGCGGGAATATATTCCAGGGGGCGAACCCCATAGAACCAAGCTTCAGGCAACCACCGCAGCGGCGGCAGCGCCAACTTCAATGCCGCAGGTGCGGCCAAGGCTGCCCATCGCAGCGACCCAGGCGCAGGGCACCTCGTGCTGCCGGCACAGCTCCTCCAATGGCTGGGTAATGGCCGGGTCGGCATCCTCCGCCAGGTAAACCCGGACGGCGCGGCCGGAGCACAGCGCTTTACGCAGCTGCTTCGCCCCAACGACGATCCTGTCGCCGGGCCGCAGGCTTAAATTGCCAAACTGGGAGATTGTACATTCTTCTTGTATATCCATACAGTATGTTATTATACGCACTTTTCCCGGAAAGTCAACAATTATCCGGAAAATTTTTTCCGTTCTTATAGAATTCTGCAAGCGGCCTGCCGCAAACCGAAGCATGCAGCAGGCCGCAGAAAAGGAAGATACGTTAGATTGCGGGTGCTCAGTCCGCCTCGTTTACCGAGGTCTCCACCCCGATGCGGGGCTCAGGCGTAATGCCGGGCTGATAATCCCGATAGGCCATCAGGCCGGAACCGGCCGGAATCAGCTTGCCGATGATGACATTCTCCTTGAGGCCGATCAGGTGATCCACCTTGCCCTTGATGGCCGCGTCGGTCAGGACCTTGGTGGTCTCCTGGAAGGATGCGGCAGACAGGAAGGAATCCGTCGCCAGGGAAGCCTTTGTAATGCCCAAAAGGACCGTACTTGCCGTAGCCGGGCGCAGCTCTGTCTCGCCTGCGTCGATCCGGGCCTGCAGCGCGGTATTGGCGTCCTCAAACTCAAAGTTATCGATCACGGTACCGGTCAGCAGATTGGTATCGCCGGGGTCCTCCACCCGAACCTTACGCATCATCTGACGGATAATGACTTCGATGTGCTTATCGTTGATTTCAACGCCCTGCTGGCGATACACCGCCTGGACAGACTGCACCAGATAATCCTGCACGGCCTCCTCGCCGGAGATCCGCAGAACATCCTGGGGATACAGAGCGCCGTCGGTAATCGGCTCGCCCTTCTGGACCACCTTACCGTTTGTAACCTTCAGACCCACCGAATAGGGCACCTGATAGGTCTTGACCTCGCCGTCCTCCGCCGTAATCGTAATGTTACGCAGGGCCGTGCGGTGGGTGTCGTCAATATTGACGACGCCGGTAATCTCCGAGATCTGGGCCATCTTCTTGGGACGGCGCGCTTCAAACAGCTCCTCAACTCTGGGAAGGCCCTGGGTAATATCGTCGCCTGCGACACCGCCGGAGTGGAAGGTACGCATGGTCAGCTGGGTACCCGGCTCGCCGATGGACTGGGCCGCAATGATGCCGACGGCCTCGCCCAGGTCCACCTCCTTGGAGGTGGCAAGGTTCATGCCGTAGCACCGCGCGCAAACACCGCTGCGGGCGTGGCAGCCCAGAATGGTGCGGATATACACCTTGTGGATGCCGTGCGCCTCAAACAGGTCCGCCTCCTCCGGCATCATCAGCTTATCCTTGGAGTGGAGCAGCTCGCCGGTCTTGGGATCCACAACGTCGTCCACAGGATAGCGGCCGCGAATCCGGTTGCCGAAGGAATCGATCACGTCGCCCTTGCTGATAACGGCGCCGACCCACATGCCGTGCTTGGTATGGCAGTCATGCTCCCGGATGATAACGTCCTGAGACACGTCCACCATTCGGCGGGTCAGGTATCCGGAGTCGGCCGTACGCAGAGCCGTATCCGCCATACCCTTTCGGGTACCTCTGGTGGAGATGAAGTACTCCAGCACAGACAGGCCCTCGCGGAAGTTTGCCTTAATGGGAATCTCGATCGTACGTCCGGAGGTATCCGCCATAAGACCGCGCATACCGGCGAGCTGACGAATCTGTGCCATGGAGCCACGGGCGCCGGAATCGGCCATCATGTAGATGGGGTTAAACTCATCCAGGTTGCCGCGCAGCGCCTCGGTGACCTCATCGGTGGTCTTTTCCCACTGCTGAACGACCAGGCGGTAGCGCTCGTCGTTGGTGATAAAGCCCATACGATAGTACTGCTCGATCTCTACCACCTTCTTTTCGGCGGCGTGAATCAGGGTGTATTTCTCGTCAGGCACCACCATGTCTGCAATGGAAACGGAAATGGCGCCCTTCGTGGAATATTTATAGCCCAGGGCCTTGATCCGGTCCAGCATCTCCGTTGCGATGGTAAAGCCATGCTTGCGGATACACTTATCAATGATCTTGCCCAGCTGCTTTTTGCCAACCAGGAAGCTAATCTCCAGGTCAAACTCATGTCCCGGAACCGTGCGGTCCACGAAGCCCAGGTCCTGAGGAATCGGCTCGTTGTAGATCAGGCGGCCCACGGTGGCGTCGATGATCCGGTACTCCATCCGGCCGTCCACCTGCTTGCCGTACCGCACCCGAATGGGCGCGTGCAGACCGATGTCTCCGTCGGCATAGGCGGCAACGGCCTCATCCACACTGGAATAGTTGTGGATCGGGCGGAAGTGGGCAATGCTGCCCCCCTCGGCGCTGACCTTTTTATTGGCTGCGACAAATTCGTCGCCGTCCACCACGGTATTTACGGGCAGATCCGTATCCCCCGCGTCCGTAACGAACACCTGCTCCGCGCCCTTTTCCGCCTTGCCCAGCCGGACATAGGTCAGATAGTAAGCGCCCAGGATCATATCCTGTGTAGGAACGGTAACCGGGTTGCCGTCCTGGGGCCGCAGAAGGTTGTTGGCAGAAAGCATCAGCATTCTGGCCTCTGCCTGCGCCTCGGCGGACAGGGGTACGTGAATGGCCATCTGGTCGCCGTCAAAGTCGGCGTTAAAGGCGGTGCAGCACAGGGGGTGCAGCTTCAGTGCCCGGCCCTCCACCAGCACCGGCTCAAAAGCCTGAATGCCCAAGCGGTGCAGCGTAGGCGCACGGTTCAGCATCACGGGGCGGTCCTTAATGATCTCGTCCAGGGCGTCCCAGACCTCCGTCTTGCCCTTGTCGATCATCTTCTTGGCGGACTTGATGTTGCTGGCCAGGCCGTCCGCCACCAGCTTCTTCATAACAAAGGGACGGAACAGCTCAATTGCCATCTCCTTGGGCACGCCGCACTGGTACAGCTTCAGCTCGGGGCCGACGACGATAACGGAACGGCCGGAATAGTCCACGCGCTTACCCAGCAGGTTCTGACGGAAACGGCCCTGCTTGCCCTTGAGCATATCGGACAGGGATTTCAGCGCCCGGTTGTTGGCGCCGGTCACGGCACGTCCGCGGCGGCCGTTGTCGATCAGGGCGTCCACAGCCTCCTGAAGCATACGCTTCTCATTGCGGATGATGATATCCGGCGCATGCAGCTGCATCAGGCGCTTGAGACGGTTGTTCCGGTTGATGACCCGGCGATACAGATCGTTCAGGTCGGAGGTAGCAAACCGGCCGCCGTCAAGCTGAATCATGGGGCGAATATCCGGCGGAATCACCGGCAGCACATCCATAATCATCCAGCTGGGCTTGTTGCCGGACTCCCGGAAAGCCTCTACAACCTCCAGCCGCTTCACCAGGCGCAGCTTCTTCTGGGCGGAGGCGGTCTTCAGCTCCTCGCGGAGCTGCGCGGACAGCGCATCCAGATCGATCTGTTCCAGAAGCGTCTTAACGGCCTCGGCGCCCATGCCGGCCTTGAAGTCGTCCTCATACTTCTCGCGCATATCCCGGTACTCTTTTTCCGTGAGCACCTGGTTCATTGCCAGAGGCGCATCGCCCGGGTCCGTCACGATATAGGCCGCAAAATACAGAACCTTTTCCAGAACCTTGGGAGAAATATCCAGGATCAGGCCCATCCGGGAGGGAATGCCCTTGAAATACCAGATGTGGCTGCAAGGGGCCGCCAGCTCAATGTGACCCATGCGCTCCCGGCGGACCTTTGACTTTGTGACCTCCACGCCGCAGCGGTCGCAAACCTTGCCCTTGTACTTGATCTTCTTATACTTTCCGCAGTGGCACTCCCAGTCCTTGGTCGGTCCGAAAATCTTCTCGCAGTACAGTCCGTCCCGCTCGGGCTTCAGGGTGCGGTAGTTGATGGTCTCAGGCTTCTTGACCTCGCCATAGGACCACTGCCGGATCATCTCCGGCGAAGCAATGCCGATCTTAATGGCATCAAAGGTGGCATCTGCCATTCTCGCGCCTCCTTATTCTTCATCCGTGCCGGCGGCAGTATCCTCTGCCAGATCACCGAACACATCCATAATATCTCCCGGGCCGTCCTCATCGATGACAAAGCCGGCGTCGAGGACCTCGTTCGTCTCGCCCACGACCACCTCGCTGTCGGAGGCATAGACGAGCTCATCGTCGTCGTCATCCTCCCGCAGCTCGATCTCGTTGCCGTTCTCGTCCAGCACCCGGATATCCAGGCACAGGGCCTGCAGCTCCTTGACCAGCACCTTAAAGGATTCCGGCACACCCGGCTTGGGAATATTCGTTCCCTTGACAATGGCCTCGTAGGTCTTTACACGGCCGGTCACGTCGTCGGACTTGACCGTCAGAATTTCCTGCAGCGTATAGGCAGCGCCGTAAGCCTCCAGGGCCCAGACCTCCATCTCGCCGAAGCGCTGTCCGCCGAACTGCGCCTTGCCGCCCAGAGGCTGCTGGGTAACCAGCGCATAGGGACCGGTGGAGCGGGCGTGGATTTTATCATCCACCAGGTGATGGAGCTTCAGGTAGTAGGGATAGCCAACCGTGACCAGGTTGTCAAACGGTTCGCCGGTACGTCCGTCGTAGAGGACCGTCTTGCCGTCCTCACGCAGTCCGGCCAGCTTCAGGGTCTCCCGGATATCCTTCTCGTTTGCGCCGTCGAAAACAGGGGTGGCGACCTTCCAGTTCAGCGCCTTGGCCGCATAGCCCAGATGGACCTCCAGCACCTGTCCGATGTTCATACGGGAAGGCACGCCCAGGGGGTTCAGCACAATATCCAGCGGCGTTCCGTCCGGCAGGAAGGGCATATCCTCCTCCGGCAGAACCCGGGAAACGACGCCCTTGTTGCCGTGACGGCCGGCCATCTTATCGCCCACGGAGATCTTACGCTTCTGGGCAATATAGACCCGGACGGACTTGGTAACGCCGGGAGCCAGCTCGTCGGAATTCTCCTTGGTAAACACCTTCACGTCCACCACGATGCCGCTCTCGCCGTGGGGCACCTTCAGAGAGGTATCCCGGACCTCTCTTGCCTTCTCTCCGAAAATGGCCCGCAGCAGCCGCTCCTCCGGAGTCAGCTCCGTCTCGCCCTTCGGCGTGACCTTGCCCACCAGGTAATCGCCGGAGTGAACCTCCGCGCCGATGCGGATGATGCCGTTCTCGTCCAGGTCCTTCAGGGTGTCCTCGCCCACATTGGGGATGTCCCGGGTGATTTCCTCCGGTCCCAGCTTGGTGTCCCGGGCCTCCGTCTCGTGCTCCTCAATGTGAATGGAGGTAAACACGTCCTCCCGGACCAGGCGCTCGTTCAGCAGGATGGCGTCCTCGTAGTTGTAGCCTTCCCAGGTAACAAAGCCGATCAGCACGTTCTTGCCCAGAGCGATCTCACCGCCGGAGCAGCTCGGGCCGTCCGCGATGATTTGGTTTGCCTCGACCCGCTCGCCTGCGTCCACGATCGGCCGCTGGTTGATGCAGGTGCCTGCATTGGAGCGGGCAAACTTGGTCAGGTGATAGGTCTGGACATCGCCGTCGTCATAGCGCACGGTGATCTCCGTAGCGGACACGGCCTCCACTGTGCCGTCCTTTTCCGCCTTGATGCAGACCTCCGAATCCAGAGCGGAGCGGTGCTCCACGCCGGTTGCGACGATGGGCGCTTCGGTGGTCAGCAGAGGCACGGCCTGACGCTGCATGTTTGCACCCATCAGAGCGCGGTTCGCGTCGTCGTTCTGCAGGAAGGGGATGAAGGAGGTCGCCACAGAAATCATCATTCTGGGAGACACATCCACATAATCGATCATATTCCGATCCACCTCAATGATCTCATTGCGGTGACGGCAGGAAATACGGGCATTGGCCAGGCAGCCGTTCTCGTCCAGCGGCTCATTGGCCAGGCCAACGTAGAAGTCGTCCTCCACATCGGCAGTCATGTAATCCACCTGATCGGTAACAAAGCCGGTCTGCTTGTCTACCTTGCGGTAGGGGGCCTCGATAAAGCCGTATTCGTTGATCTTTGCAAAGCTGGCCAGATAGTTGATCAGGCCGATGTTCGGGCCTTCAGGCGTCTCGATGGGGCACATACGGCCGTAGTGGGTGTAGTGCACGTCTCGAACGTCGAAGGAAGCCCGGTCACGGCTCAGACCGCCGGGGCCAAGCGCGGAGAGGCGGCGCTTGTGTGTCAGCTCGGCCAGAGGGTTATTCTGGTCCATAAACTGAGACAGCGGAGAGGAGCCGAAGAATTCCTTGATAACCGCCGTTACCGGACGGATGTTGATCAGGCTCTGGGGCGTAATGGCATCCAGGTCCTGAACCGTCATCCGCTCCCGGATAACCCGGTCCAGACGGGAGAAGCCGATGCGGAACTGGTTCTGCAGCAGCTCGCCCACGCAGCGCAGGCGGCGGTTGCCCAGATGGTCAATATCATCCGGCGTACCGATGCCCATAGCCACACAGTTGAGGTAATTGATGGAGGCCATGATGTCGTCCACAATGATGTGCTTGGGAATCAGGTCGTCCATCCGATCGGAGATTGCCTCCTCCCATGCCTGGAGGGAAGCGTCCGGTCCCAGCTCCTGGAGCATTTCCTTCAGCACGCTGAAGCGGACCTTCTCCTTGACGCCAAACTGCTTGGGATCGAAGGAAACGAACCCGGACATATCCACCATGTCATTGGCAAACACCCGGACATTCCGGTCGCCCACCTTCACCACAGCCTCGTTGACGCCTCTTGCCGAGAGGTCGTGGGCCTGTGCGCGGGTGAGGACGTCGCCGGGCATAGCCAGAATCTCGCCGGTCATCGGGTCCGCAATCGGCTCTGCCAGCTCCTGACCGGACAGCCGGCTCCAGATATCCATCTTCTTGTTGAATTTGTAACGGCCGACCTTGCTCACGTCGTACCGGCGGGCGTCGAAAAGCAGCCCCTCCAGATGGGCGGTCGCCGTCTCCACCGTGGGCGGCTCGCCGGGACGGAGGCGACGGTAAATCTCCAGCAGGGACTCCTCCTTCGTCTTGCAGGGGTCCTTGTCCAGCGTCGCAAGAATGCGCTCGTCCTCGCCGAACAGCGCCTTGATCTTCTCGTCGGTATCCACGCCCAGCGCCCGGATCAGGCTGGTGATCGGCAGCTTCCGGTTCTTGTCGATGCGGACCCAGAACACATTGGAGTTGTCCGTCTCGTACTCCAGCCAGGCGCCCCGGTAAGGAATCACCGTAGCGGTGTAGGTATGCTGGTCTGCCTTGTCCACCTCATGGCCGTAATACATGCCGGGGGAGCGCACGATCTGAGAAACGATGACGCGCTCCGCACCGTTGATCACGAAGGTTCCGCCATTGGTCATGATGGGGAACTCGCCCATGAAGATTTCCTGTTCCTTAATCTCGTCCGTCTCCGTATTACGCAGACGCACCCGCACCTTGATGGGCCGGGCGTAGGTGGTGTCCCGCTCCTTGCACTCCTCAATCGTGTACTTGGGGGGATCGTTCATGGTGAAATCCAGGAAACTCAGCTCCAGTTTACCGGAGAAGTCCGAAATCGTACCCACATCCTTAAAGACCTCCCGCAGTCCCTCGTCCAGGAACCACTGATAGGAGTCCTTCTGGATTTTCAGCATATTGGGCATTTCCAGAATTTCTTCGTACTTCGCGTAGCTCTTACGCATGGTCTTGCCGAACTTTACGTCCCTGACCATCGCCATATGGTTCATCACAGCCTTTCTTTCGGCTTACGCCGGAATGATGTGTCATAACGTGATACGCGCGGCGTCGTTGATAATTTTATATTTTATGCTTGACAACCGCCATCCTGTGTGATACTATGTCTTTGTCAGATAGAGGAAGGGTGAAGTAGGCATACTCCCACAGTATGGACACTTATTTTAGCATACTTCATCCTCTCTGTCAATGGATTTTTCGTTTTTTCCGGGTTTATACCCGGTTTTTTTATTGCCTCCACATTTGGCCGTTGAGGAAGCCCCCGGACGCAGCTCTTTGGCTGCGTCCGGGGGCTTTTTTCACCCGCTGCACGGCACGGATGTTACTCGACAGATTTCAGTGCCTCGGCCATATTGATCCGCTCCAACCGGAAATAGAACACCAGGTCCACCGCGCAGGCCGCCAACAGGGTCATGGCAACCGACAGCAGGTAACTGCCCAGGCTCACCCGGGCGGTAAACCACACCATGTCCAGACGAATCTGGCTCATGACAAAGTCCAGCAAAAATTTTCCTCCCACCAGGCCCAGGAGCGCGCCCATGACCGACAGGGCAAGGTTTTCCTTAAACACGTACGCCGCCGTCTCCCCTGCCCGGAATCCCAGGACCTTGATGGTAGCAATCTCCCGCACACGCTCATTGATGTTGATATTTGTCAGGTTGTACACCACAATCACAGCCAGCAGCGCGGCGCAGAACACGACGGTCGCCACGATCAGATTCATGGCATCCATCATGGAATCCACCTGATTGGCCAGGTCCTGACTCACCGTTACGTTCATCACACCGGACATATCCAGAATGCTTGCCGATGCGGCGTGTACGTCCTGGTCCTCCCGGGTGGTGATCAGCGCCGTCTGCATTCCGCAGTCCTCTCCCCAGGCGAGCCGCGCCGTCTGGTAAGGAACAATGACATAGTTGTACACGTTGTTGTCAAAGATCCCCCCCACCGTCAGCTCCATGGTCTGCATATCCGAGCTTCTGAGGGTGATTCGATCTCCCACGCGGATTCCCATGGACTCCGCAGCTCCGCAGGACAGGAGCGCCTCGCCCAAGCCGGGCATTTCCAACGCCTGACTGCCCCGGTGCAGGTCCACAAAATCCGTCAGCCGGTCGTCCGAGGCCAGCAGGTACACCTCCTTGACCCCGTCGCCCGTATCCAGTTCCACACTGCTCTCGTGGCAGAAAAGGAGCTTATCGATTTTTCCCTGGAGCGCCTCCCGGAACTTTGTCTGCTCCTCCTCACTCTGCTCTCGCTGGAAGGTCACGGACAGATCGTACACCGTCACCTCCTCAAACTGGTAATCCACAATGGGGAAGATGGAATCCCGGATGCCGAAGCCTGTCACCAGCAGGGCCGTGCATCCGCCGATTCCCAGCAGCATCATCAGCAGGCGCTGCCGGTAGCGGAAAATATTCCGCACCGCCACCTTATTCAGGAAGCTGAGCCTGTTCCACAGGCCAATATGCTCCAGGAAAATCTTCTTGCCGCTGGTAGGCGCTCTGGGGCGGATCAGCTCCGCCGGGACCTCCCGCAGCTCCCTGCGGCAGCAGTACCAGCTCACCAGCAGGATCACCGCCGTGTAGATGGACACCACCGCCGCGCACAGCGGCCAATCCACCTTCATACGCAGCCAGGGCCGGATGTTGTACAAAATCCGATACCCCTGCCAGATGATCTGAGGAAAAGCCACGCTGCCCACCAGCACGCCCAGCCCGCAGCCCAGCACCGCGCCGATGCCGGAATAAGCCAGGTACTTTCCGATAATGGCGGCGCTGCCGTAGCCAAGCGCCTTAAAGGTTCCGATCTGCGTCCGCTCCTCGTTGACCATACGGGTCATGGTGGTGATGCACACAAGCGCGGCCACCAGCAGGAAAAAGGCCGGAAATACCCGGGAAACGCCCGCCACAATGTCCGAATCGCTCTGCATGGAGACATAGCCCACGTTGGTATTGCGCGTCAGTGCATACACCGACGGTTCGGAAAGGGTATCGATGCGTTCCCGCGCGTCCGCCAGCTCCTGCCGGCCGCTCTCCAGCTTTGCCTCGGCATCCGCGAGAGCGCGGTCCGCCTTTTCCTTTTCCTCCGTGTATGTCTGCCAGCCGTCGGTAAGCTCCTGCTGCGCCTGCTCCAAGGCGGTCTCCCCCGCCTCCAGCTCAGCCTTCTTTTCATCCAGTGTTTTTTGGGAATTCTCCAGATTCAGCTTTGCGGCATCCAACTGAGACTGAGCGGCAGCGAATTGATTCTCCGCCTGGGTCTGGTTGGTTTGAAGCTCCAGAAAACCGGTGTCAATCTGTTCCTTTGCCTCGTTCAGCTGCTCCTGCGCCGCCAGAAGCTCCTCCTGCTTTTCCGTGAGCTGCTCCCGCTGCTGCACAAGCTCCTCCCGCTGGGCCGCGTAAGCATCGCGCTGCTCCGTCAGGGTATCCTTCTGGGCTTCATATTCGTCCCGTTTCTTTTCAAGCTCCTCCAGCCGGGCCTGGAGCTGCTCCAGATAAGCCTGGTCCGTCTCCGGGCGGCTCTGGGCATATTCCAGCGCCTTGCGCGCAGCCTCCAGCGTCGGATTCAGAATGGAAATCAGCAGATCCAGCTGCTCCACCCCGGAATCGATCTGCTCCAGCCCGGAATCAATCTGCGCTATACCGGAATCCAGGGCGCTCAGACCGGTCTGAATCTGCGCCAGGCCGCTCTCCGCCTGGGCCAGATTTTCCTTGACCGTCTTGTAATTCGCCAGCAGCTCCGCCTGCGCCTCCCCCAACTGGTTATAGGTCTGCTGCTGACTGTCGGCAAGCTGCTGGCGGGAATCCACCAGCTGTGCATTTCCCTCGTCAATCTGCTTCTGGCCGTCCTCCAGCTGCTGTCTCCCCTTCTCCAGCTCCGTCTTTTGGGCATCCAGCTCCTTCTGACCGTCCTCCAGCTTCTTCCGCGCCTCGCCCAGCTCCTTTTGGGCCTGCGCTTTTCCGCTTTCATAGTCCTCCACGCCCTGCCGGTATTCCTCCAGCCCGTCGGCGTAGGCTTCCTCCGCCTGCTGCCGCACCGTTTCCATGCGGCTGCTCGCCAGCGGTGTCAGCAGCGGCTTTACCGCCTCCGCCGCAGCGTCCATCGCATCGTCGTACGCCTGGGTGTATACCCGGTAATCCCCCGGAATCGTCGCGTAAATATCCGTGTAGTAATCCGTCTGGAAGGTTTCCGGCATCACATACAGGTACGAGGAAATCCGTCCGCTCCCCAAGGAGGTATTTCCCCGCTCCACGTTCAGATAGAGCGGGGAGCTGACGCTGCCCACCACCGTATAAGTACGCAGGGACAGGGCCTCCAGCGTATCGCTTTCATTGGTGTCCGCCACCGTAAAAACCGAGCCGATTGCGGAAGCGCCCCCATGCGCGCCGTCAATCAGGCACTCATCCGGGCTCTGGGGCATCCGGCCGGACTGAAGCTCCACGCAGTTGATCCGCTCCGGAATTCCCATCACCCGGTAAACGGATGTCTGCTCATCCCCGTCGCGCTGCAGCAGCACATCCAGGGCCAC
This sequence comes from uncultured Oscillospiraceae bacterium, assembly GCA_934569195.1. Taxonomy (GTDB): domain Bacteria; phylum Bacillota; class Clostridia; order Oscillospirales; family Oscillospiraceae; genus Faecousia. The sequence continues at coordinate 31,492 of CAKTKB010000002.1, read as the reverse complement.
CGTCCCCTCCGCGTCCGCAATCGGTTCCATCTGCCTGACCGCATCCACGTCCGACTCGGTCCATCCGTAGGTATTGAGCAAATGCAGATCGAACATATTCTGCCGGTCCGTATACCACTGGCAGGTCTCCAGCATATCCGTCTTTGTGGTAAGCAGCCCAACGAACAGCCCCGCGCCCAAAGCAATAATCAGCACGATCGCCAAAAATCTTCCGAAGGAGCGGGCAACCGTCCGATTCAGATTCTTGCGCAGCATATTTCTGCCTTTTTTCTTCACCATTCGATCTCTCCAATATCCTGGGGATGGGGATTGACGGCGATGGACTCCACCGTGCCGTTATGTACCCGGATCACCCGGTCCGCCATAGCGGTAAGGGCGCTGTTATGCGTAATAATGATGACCGTCATGCCGGTGCGCCGTCCCGTGTCCTGAAGGAGCTTCAGGATTGCCTTGCCCGTCTGGTAGTCCAATGCGCCGGTAGGCTCGTCACACAGCAGGAGCTTGGGATTTTTGGCCAGTGCCCGGGCAATGGCCACCCGCTGCTGCTCACCTCCGGAAAGCTGGCTGGGGAAATTCCGCATCCGCTGCTCCAGGCCCACATCCTTCAGGACCTGGGCGGCGTCCAGGGGATTCCTGCAAATCTGGTTGGCCAGCTCCACATTCTCCAGAGCCGTCAGGTTCCCGATCAAATTATAAAACTGGAAAACAAAGCCCACATCCTGCCGCCGGTACTCCGTGAGCTGACGGCGGGACAGCGCCGAAACCTCCCGTCCCTCCAGGAAAACCTTTCCCCGGCTCAGGGTGTCCATTCCGCCCAGAATGTTCAGCAGCGTGGTCTTACCCGCGCCGGACGGGCCGACGATAACCACCAATTCCCCACGCTCCACCGTAAAGCTGGCGTCGTGCAGGGCATTGATTTCCACCTCGCCCATGCGGTAGGTCTTACCCACGCCGTCAAATTCCACAAATGCCATATTCGTCACTTCCTTAAATAAACCGCTAGTGGGTTCATTATACAAATCGCCTCCCGGGTTTGTCAACGCATCCGTTTTCGCCTCACAAAAAATTCAAATATCGTTCAAAATCGGAAAATGCCCGCCGCAATCGCGGCGGGCATCCGGCCTTCCCCGGGTGGAAATCCCGGGGAGTTCCTCTTGAATTTACGGCTCCGTCTTTGCCGGCACAATGGCCAGGCCGTTGACGTCAATGCCGTCCCCGACCGTGTCAATCGGAGTTATCGTACCGTCAAAGGTGACGGAGTACAGCCGATCGGCCGCGTCGGTCATGTAAATCAGGTTTCTGCTGCTGTCGTAGCTCACTTCGCTCTTGCCCGCAACGGTGTTCACATCGATACCGTTGAGCAGGACCTGGCGGTCGTTCATATCGGCGCTGCTGTACTTGGCCAGTATGGTGGAGGAGGTGTACAGAGCGTTGCCGATGGTATACACCGCGCCGTCGACGCAGAACACGCCATACAGGTTGCAGTTATCGGAATCCATGGTGTAACCGGAGTACCAGGTGGTGCCGCTCTCCAGCTTTGCCATGTTGAACTGGAACAGGTAGAAGCCGCCCACTGCGTACAGCAGGTTGTTCACCGGATCGTAAGCAATGCCGTCGATCTCGTTCCAGGTATTCAGCGTCGTCAGACGCGTGCTCTGCTTCGTCGTAAAGTCGAAGCGGTACAGGTCCGAGAACGCGCCGCCCTGCACGGTGTAGTACAGGCAGTTGTCGCCATAAGTGATGCCGTTTACATTGGCGCCGCCGCTCAGGGTAGCAACCACCTCAGCCGTGGAGCCGGGCAGCTCGGGGTTGAAGGAATACAGGGCATCCCGCTTACCGGAAATCGTGTAGGCCGTAGACTGAGGGCCGCTCAGGCTCACAACCGTAACCGTGAAGGTATTCTTCACAGTGGGATCCTCTGCGCTGGTCACCGTGATGTCGGTGGTGCCTGCGGAAACGCCGGTCACAACGCCGTCCTGGGTGACGGTGGCAATGGCGGGATCCGCGCTCTCATAGGTCAGCGCAGTGTTGGCCGCATTGGACGGCCGGGCCGCCGCCACAAGCTGGAAGGTTTCGTTCACCGCAACCCGTCCGGCCGTCTTGTTCATCACGATGCCGTTGACCTTGCCCACAGGCAGCTCATCCGCCTCGGGAATCGCGGACAGCAGGCCCAGATGGACCTCGCCCTCCTTGATGGAGGAGCCTTCCCGGGTGTACAGGCTGATGCCGCCCAGATGGACAATCTCGGGATCGGCGTCATCATGGAGCTGGATCATGTACATACCCGCGCTGTGGTCATAGCTCTGGTTGCTGCTGGTGGCATTCAGATACAGTCTGTCCGTGGTGAAGTCATAGGTCATCTGAGGATTGAACTGCATCGTGCCATAGTAAGTCGCACCGGTGTAGGCAACGGAGCCGGGGATATCCGCCACGAAGGTTGCCTTGGCCGTAGCCTTGTCCAGGGTGTAGAGGTCCGCCTCACTGTAGCTGTCGGCAGAGCCTGCGCCATAGAGCTGGCCGTTCTTGTCGGCTGCCAGCGCAAACACCTTCTCACTGAGCTTTGCCACCTTTGTAACCTCACCGTTGTCCAGGTTGATGGTTACCAGATAGCCGGTATCGCCGTAGGGGGACAGGGTCAGGCCGTACATGGTGCCGGTGGTATAGTCCATCGCCATGCTGACCACCTGATCCGTGGACGTATCCAGGTTCACCTGGCCCAGGGTGACGTAATCGGAGTGATTGTCCTCCGCAATCCGGAAGAAGTCGCCCTTGCTGCCGTAGGCGTAGAAGTAGCCGTCGTAATACGCGCCGGAACGCAGAGAGTAGATTGCGATCATGTTGTCCGTAACGGTGGCATGACGCAGGTCATAGTCGTTGAAGGACAGCCACATATCGTAATACTGGGTGCCGTAGTAGTCTGCATTCAGGAAGGCGACCAGCTTTCCGGCTGCCTCATAGACCTTCACATGGATGGAGTCCGTGAAGGGGCCGCCGTCCTCGGGGTGCTTGTTGCTGATGGAGACCGTAACATCCGTCTCGCCTACGCCCTGGAGCGTCAGCGTGCCGAAGCGGTCCACCGTCACGACCTTCTCGTCGCCGGAGGTCCAGGTCTTGGCCTGCACCGTGGGCCGCAGCGGCTCGGTGACCGTGGAGAGCTTAATGGTGCTGCCCACCACGCCGCTGACGCTGTCGCCGTTGGTGATGGTAATGCCGGTCACGGGAATCTGCTTGGTCTCAGGCTCCTGCTCGGGGATGGTAAACATACCGGTCTGCTCCACGCCGCTCTTGGTGGACACGTCGCCGATATCCACAATGTTGGCATTGAGCTTGCCCTCGGTCCACTCATCCGGCTCGATGCGAACCAGGTACAGCGGAGACAGGGACTGGCCCATGCAGGGGTTCCAATAGATGTTGCCGGTATTGTAGTCATAGGTCATGGCTGCGTAGTACCAGGTGTCCTGACCGGTGCTGCCAATCTTCGTGGTGCTCAGGCTGTCCGCATCCACCGTGTACAGGTTGCCGGACATATCCGAAATCACGATGTAGCCCTCTGCGGTCACGCACATGGCCGGTGCGATGGCCGGGCCGCCGATTTCACCGGAGAAGGTGCCCAGCAGATCCACGGAGCCGGTGTCCAAATCCATAATGCCCAGGCCGCCGTTCGTCAGGTCCACGCAGTACATCCGGCCGGTATTGTAGTCGAAGCCCAGGTTGCCGACCTCCACGCCGAAGGTGTAGCCAATGCGCTCGGGTGCGCCGATGGTCGTCTCGGCAGGGGTCTTGCCGGGGGTAACCTTGCTGCGGTAGAGCACGCTTGCGCCGCCCGCAGAGCCGCTGTCGTCCAGCCCCAGCTCCGCCTGCACGGTGTAAACGTAGCCGTTGTAATACGCACCGCCCTGCCAGGTCGGGCTGCCGGTGGTCTTCTCACCGGTGGTGGGATTCTCCACCGTAACCTGCGGCTTGGAAATCTGCGTTACCTTGCCGGGGGTCTTGTCGGAGTAGGTGATCCAGGAGAAATCGTTGTCCTTGTTCTTGAAGTCCGCCACAACGAAGCTGTAGATTGCATCAGCGGAGCCAACCACTTCGATGTTGGCGGTCGCCTCGTAATCCTCCCATGCACCGGTGTAGGTGTAGTTCGTCTCGTCATACTCGCCGGCGTAGGGGTTCCAGATCTGGGCCGCCGCCCGAATGGTCGCGCTGCCCTCGCCGACTGCCTTCACAATGCCGGTGGTGTTGACGGTGGCAACGTCCTCGTTGCTGCTCGTCCAGGTGATCTGGCTGGGCTTGGCATTCCAGGGGCTCCAGTCCGTGCTCAGGCGCTTGGTCTGGCCCTGTGCCAGCGTCACGCTGCTGGGGCTGAGGGTCAGGCCCGTGGGCTTTACGCCCATGGTAAACAGGTCGGAGGTCAGGTCCGTAGGAACGAACAGACTGGTCTGACCGCCCTGGCCGTAGGTGCCGACCTCGGTGCACTTACCGGTCTGCAGGTCCACCTTGTAGGTGATGCAGACATTGATATAGGTGCTGCCGTTGGGGGTCTGGCTGTGGGCGTACCAATACATGGTGTCGGTGTTGTGGTCATAGCCCATGGACTGGATGACGTTGCAGCCGGAGTAATTGTTGACGCTTACAAAATCAGTGGTACCAACCAGGGTGCATTCGCCGCTGTGGCTGACCTTGTAGAGCTTGCCCTGGGTGTCGATGCCGTAGAGCTGGCCTTCCGTGGTGCAGCCCAGGGTCAGCAGCTCGGCGCCGTTCTCGGTTCCGGAGATGGAGGCAACCTTGTCAACGAAGATCTGCCCGTTGTACCGGGACATCCAGATACGGAACAGGGTGTTGCTGCCGTCGTCGTGGCCGTCGTTGTCATTGTCGCCCTCATACTGCCAGCCCACGGCGTAGAGCGTATCCATGCCGGCGGAGCTATTGTAGGGATCGTTTGCCTTGTGACCCTCGTCGCTGTAATCCAGCGCCATATCATACAGGACAAACACGCCGGCATCGCCCACGCTCTTGCCATTCTGAGAATACAGGGTCTGCGTGCCCCAATAGGAGCTGCTGGGCGTAACCAGCACCAGATCGCCGGTGGAGGCGCTCTGTGCAATCAGATAACCGTTGACATACTCGGCAGAGTAATAGCGGTTGGTGGAATCAAAGGTCTCGTTCTTGGGATCGGAGAAGTCTGCCTTCTTCGCGCTGAACCAGCCGCCCTCCACCAGAGCCTTGTCATAGGTCTCGCAGCCGTAGAGCCGGTCCTTATCCAGTGCCTTGAGAACCGGGTCGCTGGCATGGTCGCCCAGATCCAGGGAAACGTCTACCTCCGTCTCATTGCAGGCATAGTCCGCAAGGACGATGGTCATGTCCGTACCGAAGCCGGTGATCTCAAACTCGCGGCTCAGGGTCTCGCCGGGGACATTGTCCACCTCGTACTTGCCCATGATGATGCCGCTCTCGTTGGTGAAGATAACCGCCGCAATATTCTGGTTGTCCAGCATATTGAGCGTCAGGAAGATCCGGCCGTCCTCGTCGATCCGCAGAGCATTCTGCAGCTCATAGGCATTCTCCAGAACAGGGGCCTGATCGTCCAGCGTCACATCGAAGCTGTAGCTGTCGTCGCACACGTCGTCGCCGTCGTCCAGCCACGCCGCAATGGTGTAAGTAACCTTGGTGCCGTCGGGCAGCTTGTTGCCGTCGGCATCCATGCCGTCCCAGACCTCCTTCTCGTCGGCCAGCACGTACATGGGGATCATCTGACCGTAGGTGGAGTTGTAGTAGGTCTTGGTGATGTCCTCGCCGGTCAGATCAAAGTAGGTTTCGCCGGTCTTGGCGTCCACTACGGTGAACTGAAGCTTCTTGGCGTTGCGGAGCATACCGAAGTCGATCTCCGCCAGAGGATTGGTGTAGGAGAAGGCGTTGTACGCATCTCCGGCCTTTCCGTCGCGGAAGTAGGGGTTGCTGCCGATCTGGGAATAGTTGGTAAAGACGTAGATCGGGTAGGAGGAAGCCTCATCGGGGTCGGCGGAGTCCAGCACAGGCGCATCGGACCAGTCGCCGTAGAAGCCCACAAACGGCATCTCCAGATTCACGCCGTCGGCGTCCTCGCTGTTGACATAAACAAAGCCTTCCACATAGATACCGTTCTCAAACTGCTCCATGTAGGTCTTGTCGCTGTCGGACAGGGTCAGGGTCACGTCCACGTTCACGGTCTTGCCGGCAGGTACGGTAACCGTATCCGTGTCGCCGGAAACCGTTCCGCCGAAGGTTGCCGTGACGTCCACATCCGTATCCAGCCCTGCGCAGTAAGCCAGCAGGACGGACACATCCGCCATATCCACCGTACCATCGGCATTCACATCCCGGTAGTCGGCATGCTGGTTGGACGCATCCAGCTTCTCCGCCCCGGTGATATCCCGCAGGAGCATCCGGGCGTCGGCAGTGGTGATCTCACCGTCGTCGTTGAAGTCATACTTGAGTACGTTGCCCGCCACAGGGCCGCTGAACTGCACGTCCGCGCTCAGGGCATAGGGAGTGGCATCCAGGAAATACTGGGCATACAGAGCCTCGGTCAGCACGGAGGCATCCAGGGAGTAGGTCTTTGCGTTTTCCTTATCCATGTTATGGATCTGGAAGGAGAAGGTGTACACGCCGGTCTTTTCGGGATCGTCCCCGAACTCGCCCTTGGGCCGTCCCTCGGAGGCGTCCGAATTGCTCAGATAAGCGCCGGAGGTGGTGGCCTTCACCAGGTTGATCAGGCCCGCGCCCTGCTGTCTGGGAGAGCACTCCATCTCGGCATTGTACATGACCGGGTCCGCCGTGCTCATCAGCAGGTCGGCCGTCACCTGGCGCAGCGCATTGCCGCTCAGCTCGGGATAGTTGGCCCGCAGATACTCCATCAGAACGGCTGCGGCGCCGGTCACCTGAGGCGTTGCCATGGAGGTGCCGCTCATGGTATCGTAGTAGGAGCCGGAAATAGCCGGATCGGTGGAGGAATAGATGTTTCCGCCCACGCCGGAGACCTCGGGCTTCAGCTTCAGGTCGGGGGTAACGCCCCAGGAGGTGAAGTCGCTCATGGCCCGTGCATTCTTGAAGGTCATCAGGTCACCCTGGCAAACCGTAAAGGTCTTATCGGTCTGCTCCTTCAGGAACGCGCCGTCGGTGTCCGAAACGGAAACACAGGGAATGTGCTCCGGGCCGTTGTTGATCTGCATGGAAATCACGCCGGAGGAGGTGTTATACACCACGCAGGCAATGGCGCCGGCCGCCTGGGCATTGGCCTGCTTGTCCGGGAAGGAAATGGATCCGCGGGATACCAGCGCAACCTTTCCGGTCACATCCAGGCCGCTGTAGTCGTCGGTCGTGCCGTATCCGGGAACGACCACATACTCCAGAGTCTCTCCGCCAAAGTTTGCGAAGAACTGGGTCGCGGAGGCGGTCGCCGTATCCTTGAAGCCGATGCTGCGGCCGTTGGAGGTGAAGTAGAGCAGCTCCGTCGCGTCATTGTTGACGGAGGCAACGGACAGGGCCGTCGAATAGGAGGCCGGCGTACCCAGCAGGCCGTTGTCGGGGTTGGAGGACAGGGACTTATTCAGCCCGGTCAGGTTGCCGTAGGCGCTGTTGGTGTCGTTACCGGCTGCAATGAGCACCTGAATGTCGGTGTTCTTGTAGCGCTCCATAACCTCGAGCATATCGCCTTCCGGATCCACGAAGCCTGCCGCAGAACCCAGAGACAGGTTGATGGAGTCCACGCCCAGGACAATGCAGTCCTCCAGAGCGGCCATGATGATGTCCCAGGAGGCTCCGCCGCCCTTATTGAACACCTGCATCACCACGAGCTGGGCATCGGGAGCGACGCCTACCACACTGGTGCTGTCCGTCCGGTTCGCTGCGGAAATACCGGCCACGTGGGTGCCGTGATCGCTGCCGGCATAGGTGTTGGACACGTCAAAGTCCAATGTAACATAGTTAAAAGCATAGGGAATCTTGGTATTCTTATAGGAACGGTTGAGCAGAGTGGTCTTGGATGCCTTCAGCTCATTCCAGACGTCGTTCACGTCCTCCCGGGTCATGGAATCCTCCGTCAGCTTGTCCTCGCTCAGAGGCTGGAAGCTGGGATGATCCACCAGAATACCCGTATCCAGGATGGCGATCTTCATGCCCTTTCCGGTATAACCGGAATCGTTGAGGGTGTTGGCGCCGATCATGGTGGTGGCATTGGAGGTGTAGGGCTGGGCCACATCGCCGGTATCGTTGCGCAGGTCCTCCGGCAGGCTGTAGGTAGGCGCCACATAGACATTCTTGACGCCCTTCATGGCGGCAATCGCGTCCTTGTTGCCGTAGGCGGTCTTGACGGACAGGCCCGTCATGCCCACCGTATAGGTAAAGCCCAACTCAAAGGAAGGCTCCGCGCCCAGACTGCTGAGCAACTCCAGCTTCAGCGCGCTCAGGGCGTTCTCCTGGCGGATGCGGTAGGCCCGCACGCCCAGGGTTCCGTCGGAAATCTCCTCGGCGCTGAAACCGGCAGCCAGCATGGAGTCGGTCTCAGCCTCTACAATAAAGGTAACTACATCCGACGCGGAGGGTCTGGTATCCGCGTCCGTCTCGGAAAAGCGCTGAGCATTCGGCTCAAGCTTTTCCAGCTCCTGCCGGCTCTCTTCGTCGGCAGAGGTTTCGTCAGAGCGGTCTCCCGCCGGAGCAAAGCCGGACTGCGCATCCTCGTCCGAGGATACATTGGTATTGCCCAGGCCGATGGGATCACCGCTTGCGGCGGCCGGAGCCGTCTCTGCGCTCCCGGTCTCCACTGCGAAGGCACGGGGCAGGCAGCCGATGACCAGCACCAGCGCCAGCATCAGGGAAAGGATTTTCTTCATCATCATCTAGCCTCCCTTTCTCAGTCCTGGACCTTGGTCAGCAGACGCATAACCACGGCTGCAATCTGGACACGCTGTGCAGGATCCTTGGGGCTGAGGGTCGTCTCAGAGGTACCGGCAATCAAACCGCTTGCGCAGGCCCACTGCATGGATGCCAGCGCGTAGCCGCTGATCTGTCCGGCATCCTGGAAGCCGTCCAGCTCGATCTTCTTTTCCCCGTCGTCCATACCGGCAAACTTGGCATAGCGGTACAGGAAGGTGACCATCTGCTCACGGCTGAGGGCCTCGCCCGGTGCGAAGCTGGAAGCGGAAACGCCTGCGCAGATTCCGTTGGCATAAGCCCAGTTCACAGCGTCGGCATAGTAAGCACCTGCGGGCACGTCGGTAAAGGGCGCCTTGGCAGTGCTCTCGGGAGAACCGGCCATCCGGTAGAGAATGGCAACCATCTGTGCCCGGGTAACCGTCTCGTAGGGGGCAAACTCCGTGGTGGAGGTGCCCACCATCAGGCCCTTCGCCAGCACATAGTCCACGCTCTCATGGTACCACGCGGCCGTATTCAGGTCGGTGTAGTGGCTGCTGGGGCAGTCGGCAGGAATCACCCGCACGTCCACCTTGCCGCAGGTGTGGCACTGACGCTGCTTGGAACCCTGGATGCCGCAGCCGGCCTCCTTGAGAATCGTCCAGTCGCTCCAGTCGTGTCCGCCCGCCTCGACGGTGATGGACGCCGCCGGAGACTGGGCAATGCCCGTCAGGTAGCTCTGCGCCGCATCCACGGAAACATCCGTGTAGCCGGTCTTTTGTACATCAAAGGTCAGGATGAACAGGTTGCCCGCCGCAGAAGCCGTGTTGGCGGCAAAAGCAAACGTCAGTTCGCCGGAATGGGCGTCGTTCACCTGCATATCCAGGGTGTTGGCGCCCCACGCCGCACCGGTAGAAACCCCGGCATAATGCAGCGCGGCACCGTCATAGGCGACGGTCAGCTTGCCGTCCGTCACCGCCCCGGACTGGAGCGTGTTGATTTTGACAACCACCTGATTTTCAGATGTTGTCACACGCGTTCTGGCCTCGAGTGTCAGCAGACTATCCGCAGCGGATTCGGCGGCAAACGCAGGAACGCACAGGGCGAACACCAGCGTCAGCACCAAAAGCACCAGGACAGGCCGCTTGAATTGCGTGCTTCTCAATTTCTTTTCCTCCTCAATAGTTTAGTTAAGGGGTAAGCCAAACCTCCCGACACATTTTTCCCGCCGACAATATGATCAAAAGGATACCTGTGCCCAAAGATTTGCGGTTATTTTACTACCTGGAAATATTTCCCGTCAAGAAAAGATTTCACCCGTTGTGCAATTTCGGATAATCCTCTATTTTCCGGAACGGCGATTGTTACAAATTTGTGAATGTTGTCGGTGCAAGGACGCGTGTGCGTTTTGTGTGAACTTGTCCTTCCTGTTGTGAACGCTTGTCCACAGCGTATATCCATATCAGGGGACAGTCCTCTAAGATACGCTCCGCACCTGCCCCCATTTCTCCTGCCCGGTATGGGCGTCTGACAGGGCGAAATTCCATTTTCTTACCATTTTCAACTCTTTTCCCGGCCGATGCGCTTTTGCTTCAGATAGTCTAAAAAGGATACATTCCCCGTCAAATTTTCCGGGGAAGCCCGAAAACCCGCCGCTCCCCCCAATCCCGCGGGAAAAAGAATTTATACTTTGTTCACCAACACCGCCCAAAGTATGGTATACTGTGTACAGAAGGTCGGGGGCAGGCAGAGGCCCTGATGCTGCGGAAATATTCGCGGATAAGCCGACAGGCGCGCTCGTGACAGGCTTCCCCCCGGCAAGATAGTACCCATTCTTTTACAGCGGCTCATTCCATGTGGGCCGCTGTTCCTTTCGCGGGGAGGGTCCTTGCGTCCCTCCCCATCTTCTTTACCAAACATCGGAGAGGTTTCCTATGGAATTTTTACCAACAACCCGGGAGGAGATGCTGGCCAGAGGCTGGCAGCAGTGTGACTTTGTCTATGTGATCGGGGACGCCTATGTGGATCATCCCTCCTTCGGACATGCCATTATCAGCCGCGTGCTGGAAAGCCACGGCTACAGTGTCGGCATCATTTCCCAGCCGGACTGGAAAAATCCCCGCTCCATAGACGTATTCGGCCGTCCCCGCCTGGGATTTTTGGTTTCCGGCGGCAACATGGACTCCATGGTAAACCACTATTCCGTCACCAAGCATCACCGCAAAACCGACGCCTTTACCCCCGGCGGCGTTATGGGCAAGCGTCCGGACTATGCCACCGTCGTCTATTGCAACCTCATCCGTCAGACCTACCGGGACGTTCCCATCCTGATCGGCGGAATCGAGGCGTCGCTGCGCCGGCTTGCGCACTACGACTACTGGAGCGAGAGCATCAAGCGCTCCATTCTCCTGGACTCCCAGGCCGACCTTCTGATGTACGGCATGGGAGAGAAGTCCGTGGTGGAAATTGCCGATGCGCTGAATTCCGGCATGGATGTAAAGGATATCACCTACATTGACGGTACCGTCTACCGCACTGCCGAGCTGGACGAAAGCCTGCCCACTGTGATTCTTCCGGAATTTGCCCGCGTCAAGGCAGACCGGAAGGTTTATGCCGAATCCTTCCGGATCCAGTACGCCAGCTGCGATCCCTTCACCGCCAAGCGCCTGGCCGAACCCTACGGCGGCTTTTATGTGGTGCAGAATCCCCCGCAGAAGCCCCTCACAACCCAGGAAATGGACGCCGTATACGCGCTGCCCTACTGCCGGACCTATCACCCCAGCTACGAAAAGGCCGGAGGCGTGCCCGCGATTGAAGAGGTCAAATTCAGCCTCGTGAGCTGCCGCGGCTGCTTCGGCGCCTGCTCCTTCTGCGCGCTGACCTTCCACCAGGGACGGATTATTCAGGCCCGCAGTCAGGAATCCATCCTGGCCGAGGCGGAAAAAATCATCCGGGAGCCGGATTTTAAGGGGTACATCCATGACGTAGGCGGCCCCACGGCGAATTTCCGCCAGCCCGCCTGCGAAAAGCAGCTGACCAAGGGCGCCTGCAGCGGGCGACAGTGTCTCTACCCCACCCCCTGCAAAAATATGCGCGCCGACCACAGCGATTACATAGCGCTGCTGCGTAAGCTCCGGAAGCTGCCGGGGGTGAAAAAGGTCTTTATCCGCAGCGGCATCCGCTTTGACTACCTGCTGGCGGACCCCAAGGACACCTTCTTCCGGGAGCTGGTTCAGCATCACATCTCCGGCCAGCTCAAGGTCGCCCCGGAGCACGTCTCCGACGCCGTGCTGTGCCGGATGGGCAAGCCCCGGAACGCCGTGTATAACCGCTTTGTGGAAAAATATTTCCAGCTCAACCGGCAGTACGGCATGAACCAGTATCTGGTGCCCTATCTCATGTCCAGCCATCCCGGCTCCACCCTGAAGGAAGCCGTGGAATTGGCCGAATATGTGCGGGATATGGGGTACAACCCCGAGCAGGTTCAGGATTTCTACCCCACTCCCTCCACCCTTTCCACCGTGATGTACTACACCGGTATCGACCCCCGGACCATGGAGCGGGTCTATGTTCCCACCGACCCCCACGAAAAGGCCATGCAGCGGGCGCTGATCCAGTACCGCAATCCGAAAAACTACTACCTGGTGAAGGAGGCGCTGCTGAAGGCGCACCGGGAGGACCTGATCGGCTCCGGGCCAAAGTGTCTGATCCGCGCCGTGCCGCCCCGGTCCCAGGGGCATACCGCCCCGCCGCCGAAAGCCCCCGCTCCCGCAGGCAGGAAGCCTGCCGGGAGCAAGCCGGTCCGCGGGCGTACCTCCCCATCCTCCTCAGGGACGCGGCGTGATGCCGCCCAGCCCCGGAGCCGCAAACCCGGAAAGAAAAAATAAAAATTGAGGGCCTGCCGCATACGCTGCGGCAGGCCCAAGCCATTCTTCCGTATTTCTTTCCTTCCCCGGCAGCTGCGGCCCTTTAGCCGAAATTCTGCTTCAGGTACACCAGCTGCCCTGCTTGCAGCAGGACGTAGTTGTTTGTAACATTGGATGCCGTGCCGCCGGTGATAGCATAAAGCAGGCTCGCATCCGTGCAGTAAGCCTCCACCAGAGGATTCTTCTCCAGCCATTCCATCGCCGTCTCCTCTTGAATGCTCTGGGTCTGCAAGCCGGTAAGGTATGCCACCATTTTCTGCTGTTCCTGCTCGGACAAGAAATCCTTCCCGTTTACATCACTCACCCAGTAGACATGCATGGCGTCTGCCGGAAACGTTGCGCCATTGGTTAGCTCCAGCTTTCCGGAGGAAGTACTCTCCTCAAGCTTACCGTCATAAATCGTGTAGGACATCGGCTTCTGCGTAGTGGATGGGCCGTAAAGCTCCGACATTGCCTTTTCCACAGCTGTCATGTCCGTACCATCCGGGTAGTAAATCTCCACATTTACCAGTCCGTATTCCTCTCCGTTGTAGCGAGTAAAGTTAAATCCAACCGTTTGCGCCTGGACTCCGAAGCAGGTCAGGTCTGACACCGCGATGCCCCACAGGTCATGGGTATCTGCGTCGTCGTTTGCCTGCTCGTCAGCCACAATCTTTGCCCCCGCTGAACCCAAGAAGGTACGCACCGTCTCCGGAGTGTCGTTCCAGTGCAGTCCGGGGAATTCCAGCAGTCCCGGCGTTGCGGTCCGGGCATTTTCCCCGGTGCAGGCCGTCAGGGCCAGCAGTACCAGCACCAATAAAACGGCTGTTATTCTTCGATTTCTCATAGCACATTCCTCCTTTTTTTGTTTTTTAGGTCCAATCGGATCTACATCATGGGGTCCACGCTCCTTTACCGGACAGCGAGCCGCAAATGCAATCTATGCCTTACAGGGGCTGTATAGCAGTGCCTTTTATGCGCCGCCTCCTTGTACATAAATCGTATTAGAAAAAGCAGACATTGTCAAGAAATATTTTCTGTCGATTGCTTGCAGTATTTATAAATTATAAAATAAAAAAGCGACCACATTTTTCCTGAAAACGCTCACTTTCTCTCCGAAAACATTGCACTTTCCCGTTTTTACAGTTTCTTCCAGCCAAATATTTGGTATTTTTCACCAATCGGTCCAGGAAAAGCTTTCTTCCGCGCCGGGCATATCCCCTCCGGTCAAGCCATAGACTGTTCCATACTTTTGGATTCTGAGGTGGTACATATGGAGCAATCAACCAATTCCGCAGTGCTGCGGGGCAGTCTGGAGGCTCTGCCGCAGTTCTCCCATGAGAGTCACGGCAAGCGATTCTCCCGCTTTATTCTGGCGGTCCCCCGTCTCTCCGGCACGGTAGACCGTCTTCCTGTCGTGGCCGAGCAGGCCGTCCTGGACGCAATCGATCCCTCCGGCGGGGAAATGCTTACCGTCACCGGTCAGGTCCGCTCCCACAACCTGCGGCTGGAGGACACCCGCCGCCTGATGATCTTTCTTTTCGCCCAGCACATCGCCGCAGAGGACGGCCCGCCCATAAACCAGGTTGCTCTGGAGGGACTGCTGTGCAAGGAGCCGGTTTACCGCCAGACGCCCCTGGGCCGGGAAATCTGCGACGTTATGCTGGCGGTCCCCCGGACCTTTCACCGGGCGGACTATCTGCCCTGCATTCTCTGGGGCAGCACCGCCCGGGAGATTGCCTCCTGCCATGTGCGCGGCCGGGTCCGCATGGACGGGCGGCTGCAAAGCCGCATCTATACAAAGTACATTGACGACGTTCCACAGGAGCGGGTAGCCTACGAGGTTTCCGCCCTCACGGCCCAGCCCCTGCCGGACCCGGCATAGGCGCCCTCTGCGCCCCGGAAGCCCAATTGCAGACAACCCCCCGATGCAGGTCCTGCCCGCATCAGGGGGTTCTCCGTTTTTCCGCCGTGTGCTGCCGCTCCTCGCCCCAGGCCCACCGTGCATCCTGTTCCTCCGGGTAACGCAAATAGTAAACGTCCTCCCCCTCCATGGCATCCGTCCTGCGGAAGCCGTGCCGGAGGTAAAACCGTGCCGCGTCCACGTTATTCCTGTGTACGCCCAGCGCGATGGGGCGAGGGCCGAATTCTTCGTAAATCTGCCCAATGACCGTCTCCAGAACGCATCCGCCGATGCCCTGGCCCCGGTATCGCTTATCCAATACAAAGCCCATCAGGCGGTAAAAGGGCCGGCTCCGCATTTCCTCCGGGTCTGTGTCCCAGGCGATCGCCTCTCCCAGCAGGATCACGCCCACATATGCTTCGCCCAGCTTCACGGCGTAGGTATGCCCCTTGCACGCCTGTTCCAGGCCATACCGGGTGATTTCCATAAGGGTATCCACCGTATCCACAAACGCCTCGCAGATATCGTCCCGCTGAATTTCCCGGACGCGGGCAAAATTCCGGGGCGTCAGCAGCTCAAGGGTAATTTTCGGCTGCATTGCACTTCACCATCCGTTTCTGCCCCGGTTTTCCCGGCGGCGGGATCAGTATACCACACCTTCCGGCCTGTGGCAACCTTCACAGCCCAAGCAGCAGGTTCATGACGGCGCACAACACCGTCCCCAGCAGCGTCGGCAGAAGGAAGGCTGCCGCCGTCTTTCCCAGACTGCCCGTCTCCCGCCGGACGGTCATCAGCGTGGTGGCACAGGGCCAATGAAACAGGGTAAAGAGCATAATGCACAAGGCATTGCGCCAGGTCAGTCCCGTCTGAAGCAGCGCACCGGCCTGCATCCCCGCAGCCGCCTGCAGGCTCTCCCCGGTGCAGGCCAGGAGCACCACCGGAAGCAACAGCTCATTGGCAGGCAGGGCAAAGAAAAAGCCCAGCAGGAACACCCCGTTCATCCCCAGCATCCGGCCTATCGGGTCCAGCCACCCCGCAGCTGCCGAGAGCCATCCCAGCCGGGACAACAGCCACAGCAGCGCCCCGGCCGGAGCCGCAACCTTCATGGTCCTAAGCGCCATCCGTCCGGTCCGGTCCAGCAGAGAGCGCACCAGAATTTCCCCGATCCTGGGACGGCGAAAGGGCGGCAGCTCCAGCAGGAACGTGCTCTCCTTTCCCCGCAGCACCGTCCGGTTCAGCGCCCAGCTGCTTCCCATGGCCCCCGCCACACCCAGAGCCAGGCTGAGGGTGACCAGCGCAGCCGCGCCGACCTTCGGGAAAAACAGGCTCCCTAAGACGATCAGCGTAGGAAACCGGCCGTTGCATGGCACCATGGCGTTGGTCAGAATGGCAGCCGTGCGCTCCCGGGGAGAATCAATGATCCGGCAGCCCGTCACGCCCACGGCATTGCAGCCCAGGCCCATGCACAGCGTCAGCGCCTGCTTGCCGCAGCCGCCGCAGCAGCGCATCCCATGGTCCATGAGAAATGCCATTCGGGGAAGGTACCCCACATCCTCCAAGATGGTAAACAGGGGAAAGAAAATGGCCATGGGCGGCAGCATAACGCTGATAACCCGGCCGCAGGTAGCATATACCCCATCCACCAGGATACCCCGCAGCCATTCCGGCCAGGACGCGCCCAAATCCTGCAAAAGCGTGTATCCCCGGGTCATCAGCTCCTCCAGCAGGCGGGAAGGATAGTTTGCTCCCCAGACCGTGAGCCACACCAGAGCCGCAATCACCGCCGCCATAACGGCCAGTCCGGCCTTGCCCGTGAGAATCCGGTCCACGCCCTCGCCGCTGCGGATAGGCGCGCCGGTCACACGGGTGCAGCAGGCCGCCAGGCGTTGTGCCTCCAGGATGGGCTGTTCCCAAACACGCTCCGGCGCTGCCGGGCAGCGTCCGATCTGCTGCACCAGCTCCTTGAGCCCCTGCTTCCGCCCCGCCGCCGTCAGAACGACCGGAACGCCCAGCGCCTCCTCCAGGGCGGCGGCATCCACGGCTATGCCCTCTCTTTCCGCTTCGTCCACCAGGTTGACGCAGACCACGCAGCGCTTCACCTGACCCAGAATTTGCAGCACCAGAATCAGGCTGCGCTCCAGGCAGCTGCCGTCGCACACCGCCACCACGCAGTCAAAGCCGCCCCGCTTCACCGCCTCCGCCGCAATCCGCTCATCCTCCGAGGCGCCGCTCAGGGAGTAGGTGCCGGGCAGATCCGTAAGCTCCATGGAAAACCCCTGTTTCCGGCAGATTCCCGTTGCAACCCCCACCGTCTTTCCCGGCCAGTTTCCGGTATGCTGGCGCATTCCGGTCAGGGCGTTGAACAGGGTGCTCTTCCCCACGTTGGGATTTCCCGCCAATGCCACGCGCATTTCCGCCGTCCTCTTTCTTCTCATTCCCATCGCGCCCAGATCCTTTCCAAATCCCGGGTCCGCAGCGCCAGCACGGTCCCCCGAAACCGAATGGCCGTCACGTCTCCCCAGGGGCTGCGGCTGCGGCAAATCACCTGCGTCCCCTGAATCAGCCCCAGCTCCGCCAGACGGCGGGTCAGCGGCGGCGGGGTCTGTATACGCGTCACAACAGCCCGCACACCGGGCCGAAGACAGGCCAAACTGGTTTCCATGGCAATCCCTCCAAGCTTTGCTGTACCATTCTATCCGCCGGAGGGAATGCCTGTGCATTTTTTCCTCTTGCAGTCGGCGTTTTTTATGGTAAAATGGAGAAAACCACAGGAGGTATGACAGTATGGAAGAAAAAGTGCAGAGCATTCTGCGCGTCTTGAAGGATCGGTACCCCGACGCTCTGTGCGCCCTGCACTACCGGAAGGACTATGAGCTGATGATCGCAGTCCGTCTGTCCGCCCAGTGTACGGATGCCCGGGTAAACCTGGTCACCCCCGGGCTTTTCGCCGCCTACCCCACCCTGGAGGCCATGGCCCAGGCGCCCATCCCCCAGGTAGAGGAGCTGATCCGCTCCTGCGGCTTCTACCGTCACAAGGCCCGGGATATTGTGCTCGGCTGCCAGATGCTCCTGTCGGACTACGGCGGCAGGGTTCCCGGCACCATGGAGGAGCTGCTCCGCATCCCGGGTGTGGGCCGTAAAACCGCCAATCTTCTGCTGGGCGATCTGTACGGCGTGCCTGGCTGCGTCGTCTGCGACACCCACTGCATCCGCATCTGCGGCCGGCTGGGGCTGTCTGCCGGTAAGGAGCCGGAGAAGGTGGAGCGGCAACTTCGCCAGGTCCTTCCGCCGGAGGAAAGCTCTAACTTCTGCCACCGGATCGTCCTGTTCGGGCGGGAAATCTGCACGGCCCAATCCCCGAAATGCGCCCAGTGTCCCCTGCGCCCCTGGTGCGATTTTTTCCACGCCCCGGAAAAATAAATCCTTCTGCCCTCCCCCCTGCCTGCATATGCTTCAGGCGAGGGGGGATTTCTTTGCACCGAAAAAAGCCCATGTTTTACAGCGCCGTCCTGCTGACCCTGGTCAATCTGATCCTCCGGTTGGTGGGGACCGGATTCCAGGTCTACCTGTCCGGGCGAATCGGCGCGGCAGGCATCGGCCTGCTTCAGCTTCTGTTGAGCGTCGGCAGTCTTTCCATGATCGCCGCCATGGCCGGAATCCGGACCGCCACCATGTATCTCACCTCCGCCGAGCTTGGAAGCGGTCACCCGGAGCGGGTAGGCAGCATTTTGACCCGATGCAGCATCTACAGTCTGCTGTGCAGCGGCTGCGCGTCGATTCTGCTCTTCCTTTCGGCGCCCCGGATTGCCCATATGTGGATCGGGCAGAGCGACTGCGCTCCGGCCCTGCGGCTGTTTGCCCTGTTTCTTCCCGTCAGCTGCCTGTGCGGCGTTTTCACCGGATATTTCACCTCCGCCGGAAGAATCGGCGCGCTGGCTGCGGTGGAGGTCGCCGAGCAGCTTCTGTGCATGGCCGTTACCGTCGGCGCACTCGGACTGTGGGCCGGAACAGATACCTTGCGGGCCTGTCAGAGCGTCATCTTCGGCAGCGGTGTCGGAGCTTGCCTGACCCTTGCGTGTCTGTTCACACTGCGCTGCCGGGAGAAGGCCCCGGGAAGCGGCTGGCGTCTCCCCGCCCGGCGTCTGCTGGACGCGGCCGCGCCGCTCGCCCTGGCGGACGACCTGAAGGCCGGCATTTCTACCCTGGAAAATCTCATGGTTCCCCGGCGTTTGTCTCTGTATCCGGGCACTGCCGATCCGTTGGCCCTGTTCGGTACCGTATGCGGCATGGTTTTCCCCGTGATGATGTTCCCCGCCGCCCTTCTGTTCGGTCTGGCGGAGCTGCTGATTCCCGAGCTTGCCCGCTGCCGGGCTGCCGGAAGCGAACGGCGCATCCGATATCTGTCCCGCCGGAGCCTGAAGGTGTCCATGCTTTACGGCATGTGCGTCTGGGGATTTCTCTTTCTGTTCGGTCAGCCCCTCTGCCGCAGGCTTTACGGAAGCGAGGAGGCCGGAGCGCTCCTGCGGCTTTTCTCCTTTCTTGTCCCCATGCTCTACTGCGACGCCATCACGGACGCCATGACCAAGGGACTGGGACAGCAAAAAATCTGTGTGCGGTACAACATCCTCACCTCCGGCCTGGATGTGCTGTTTCTGTTCTTTCTCCTGCCCCGCTGGGGTATGCGCGGGTACATCGTCAGCTTCGCCGTCACACATATTCTGAATTTCATCCTCAGCCTGCGGCTTCTGCTGAAGATCACACGGCAGCGTCTGTCCCCCCGCACGCCGCTGCTGACAATTCTCTCAGCCGGTCTTTCCGCGGCGCTGTGCATCCCTTGCGGCACGCTCTGGCTCCGGGCCGTTTGCTTCCCGGCAGCCTTTATCAGTCTGCTGGTGCTGCTGCGGGTGCTGGACGGAGAGGACCTGCAATGGCTGCGGGGGCTGCTGCTGGGCAAAAAGCAGGAGCCGCCGGTTTCCCGACAGCTCCTGTAGTTCTTAAAGCTCCCGAAGGACTGCCAGCAGGAAGTCCCAGGTTCGTTTTGTGGATGCAATCTCCAGCTTTTCCCGGCTGGTGTGGATGTCGTGCATCTGCGGCCCGATGGAGACACAGTCCAGCCCCGGCAGCTTATCGCTCAGAATGCCGCACTCCAGGCCCGCATGGATGGCCACGACCTCCGGCTCCTTGCCGAACATCCGGCTGTAAATACGCACCATGGTATCCCGCAGGGGCGAATCCTTCCGGTATTCCCAGGCGGGGTACTCTCCCGTCTGGCTGTACCGGGCGCCGTAAAAGTCCGCAAGCTCCCTCAGCTTCGTCAGAAGCTCTTCCTTCTCCCGGTTCACCGAGCTGCGCACCGCAAAGGTCATACGCAGCTCCTCATCCAGGTGCAGAATCCCCAGATTCAGGCTGGTCTGCACCAGGCCGGGAATGTCCTCGCTCCACGCCTGCACCCCGTTGGGCACCGAGCAAAGCAGCGCGATCACCTTTGCCGTATCCTCTGTGCTCAGGGCGTTCCCGCCCAGGGCGTCCACGTCGTCCGCCCGGACGACGGCGTTCGGCTCATCATATTCCTGGCGAATCTCCTGCTGAAGGGCCTGGGTGATGTCGTTTATCCGCTCCAGTCCGATCCCCATCGCAACCAGCGTCGCCTGGCAGGAGCGGGGAATGGCATTATCCTTGGACCCGCCGGACAGGCCCGTCAGGCACAGCGGCATCAGCTTCTGAATGCGGCCCAGAAGCTCCCCCATGACCTTATCGGCATTGGCGCGGTGCTTGTGAATCTCCACACCGGAGTGGCCGCCCTGCAGCCCCTCCACCGTCAGCCGGATGCACGGGCCATACACCGCCCGCCGGGCCAGGGGCAGGCGCAGGGTGCTCCGGGCGCCTCCGGCGCAGGAGACGGTAAAAATGCCCTCGTCCTCGCTGTCCAGGTTGATCAGAGTCCGCCCCTTCAGGCCGGACAGGTCGATCCCGGTGGCGCCCTCCATGCCCGTCTCCTCCTCTACGGTGATGATCACCTCCAGCGGGGGATGGGGAATGGACCGGTCCGCCAGCAGCGCAAGGGCATAGGCCACGGCGATACCGTCGTCTCCTCCCAGGGTCGTCCCCCGGGCGAAAACGCAGTCGTCGTCATGGGTCACGTCCAGCCCCTGGGTGTGCATATCCAGCGGGCAGTCCGGATCCTTCTCACATACCATATCCATGTGTCCCTGAAGGATAACCGGCGGATGATTCTCATAGCCGCAGGTTCCCTCCTGAAACAGCAGGATGTTATTTAAAGGGTCCTGAACATAGCGCAGCCCATGCTCCTGGGCAAAGGACACCAGATAGTCGCTGATGGCCTTGGTGTTTCCCGAGCCATGGGGAATCGAGCAGATTTTTTCAAAATAGGCAAATACGTCGGCAGGCTCCAGCCCCGCCAGCTTAACAGCACGCATAGCAGCATCTCCTCATCACAATATATATTATAATGTTACCTTCGGTAACGCGTATGCTTTAAGAAAAAGACCACGGGTCTCCCCGTGGTCATCTTACGGAATCTCAGAACAGGCTCAGAGACAGGGTGAGCAGGACCCACACGAGAGCAATCCACTTGGTAGCAGAAGCCATCTTCTTATCCCAGGTGCTGTTCTTGGCCTTGCTCATGTAGGTGTCGTTGCCGCCGGCAATCGCGCCGGACAGGCCGGCCTCCTTGCCGGACTGAAGCAGCACGATTACGATCAGCGCCAGGCTGATCACCGCCTCCAGAACCGTCACAACCGTCTTAAGAACTTCCATTTTCGTAACCTCCCTCCGCCAACGGGCGGCAGCCGCACAGCGCGGCAGCGAGCCGGATATGTTCTCCAGTACAGAGAATCTTACAATAGCCCGGATATTATACCATGGCAAAAGAAAAATAGCAAGCAAAAAATCGATATTTTTTCCCGTCCGGCAGTATGTTTTCCTTCGAATCCGCCATACTATAGCCGAATCTGAAAAAGGAGGTACTTCTTATGAACTGTCATGCCAACAAGTGCATCGAGTGCACCGTAGACCAGTGCGCCCATCACTGCGCCGGTGAGAACTACTGCTCTCTGGATCGGATCCTGGTAGGCACCCATGAGGCGAATCCCACCGTGGATCAGTGCACCGACTGCAAGTCCTTCCGCAAGAAGTGAGTCTACCCGCACCGGCTGCGGCGGCTTTTGGCCGCCGCAGTCAGGGCTGCACATACATATTCCCCGCCTGGAGCGTTTTTACAATTTCTTCAGCACAAGTTCAAAGACTGTTCCGGTTCAGGTCATATTTACTTCATATCTGCCCGATATGATATGAGCAGATAAAAACCACAGGAGGTAATTGTTGTGGATAACACTTATGAACAGGAACACGATGCATTTGAACAGGAAGCCGCAGAGCAGCCCACCCCGTCGGATGCGGCTGAAGAGCGTGCCGCCGATCAGACGGCTGAGACGGCAGCTCAGGAGGAGCAGCCCCGTCAGGCGCAGTCTCCCTTTGCCGACTCTCCCTATTATGCCTACGGTGAAGCATCCGATACGACCTCGACCTATTCGGCGCCCGATGCCGGCGACTCCGCTCCCAAGGCTCCGAAGAAAAAGCACGGTGCATGGCGGCCCGTCGTCGCAGCCGCGCTGGCCGTCGCACTTGTGGGCGGAAGCTGCGGCCTGACGGCCCTCACCGTCAACCGCCGCTGGGAATCCAAGACCAGCCAGATGGAGCAGACGCTCAACCAGAAGATTTCCGACCTGCAGACCCGGCTCAACACCGGCTCCACAAACGTCAGCACCATATCCGGCAGCACGGTCTCCTCGGTAGACGCCATGAGCCCCAGTCAGGTCTACGCAAAGAACGTAAACAGCGTGGTCGCCATCTCCAATCAGGGGACAACCACCAACATCTACGGCCAGGTGTCCGAAACCGCCTCCTCCGGCTCCGGCTTTATCCTCAGTGAGGACGGCTACATTGTGACGAACTATCACGTGGTAGAAAACGCTACCACCCTGACCGTCATCACCTATGACAGCCGCGAATACCCCGCCACACTGGTGGGCTATGACGCCAGCAACGACGTGGCGCTTCTGAAGATCGAAGCCACCGGCCTGACCCCCGTAACCGTAGGCAGCAGCGACGATCTGACCGTAGGCGATCAGGTGGTGGCCATCGGCAATCCCCTCGGAGAGCTGACCTCCTCCCTGAGCGTGGGATACGTCAGCGCCAAGGACCGCACCATCAACACCGACGGAACCTATATCAACATGGTGCAGATCGACGCCGCCATCAATCCGGGCAACTCCGGCGGCCCTCTGTTCAACATGAAGGGTGAGGTCGTCGGCATTACGACCGCCAAGTATTCCGGCTCCACCAGCTCCGGCGCCTCCATCGAGGGCATCGGCTTTGCCATTCCCATGGACGATGTGATGAGCATCGTGTCGGACCTGCAGCAGTACGGCTATGTCAGCGGCGCATACCTGGGCATCTCCGTGACCTCCGTATCCGATGATGTGGTCAGCAGCTATGGCCTGCCCCACGGCGCTAAGGTGGAATCCGTCACTGCCGGAAGCTGTGCGGAGAAGGCCGGTCTGCAGCAGCGGGACATCATCACCTCCCTGGGCAGCTACGACGTGGCCAGCGTCACGGACCTGACGCGCACCCTGCGCAAGTTTAAGCCCGGCGATACCACCACCATCACCGTGTATCGCGGCGGACAGACACTGGATCTTACCGTGACGCTGGATCAGAAGCCCGCGCCCACGGACACCGGCAGCACCTCCGACGACAGCACCACGCCCTCCGGCGAGCTGCCCAGCAGCGGCAACTACGAGGATTGGTACAATTATTTTGCTCCCTTCTTCGGCGGCGGCAGAGGCTAAACTTTTGATCAAATTCTTTATCCCTGCTGGGGTATCTGCCCCAGCAGGGGTTTTTTCGTCGAAAAAAATCGATAATTTTGCAAAATTCGCAATTGAAATCTAGCCCCGTCTATGGTATTTTATTTTTGTCGAAAGATGAAAATAAAGAACAGGAGGCTCTCTACCGGTGAAAACGCAGAACATTTACCCGATATACAAAGTATTGATTGCAGACAGTGCTGATGAATTCCGCCAATCTCTTGCCGACGCTCTGAGCGACCGTTTCCATGTAAAGCTCGCGTCCAGCGGACCGCAGGCATTTTCTCTGCTGGAGAGCTTCGCGCCGGATATTCTGATTCTGGACCTGATGCTGTCCGGACTGGATGGGCTTACCCTCATGCAGGACGTGATCGACCGCAAGCAGGTTCTTACCCTGGCGACCACCCGCTTCCTCAGCCCGTACATTCTCGATGCTGCCGCCCGCATGGGCATCTGCTACCTGATGCTCAAGCCGTGTCATGTGGATGCCGTGGCCAGCCGCGTACAAGATCTGTCCGACAGCTTGCTCTCCTCCCTGGCCACACCGCCGGATCCTCGAACCAGCGTAGCCAATATGCTGCTGGATCTAAATATTTCCACCAAGCGCCGGGGCTACACCTGCCTGCGGGAAGCAATCGTTCTCATGGCGGAGAATCCCTCCCAGTCCATCACCAAGGAGCTGTATCCTGCCATCGGCGCGGCGTTCGGCTCCAACCGGGAGCAGGTAGAGCGGGTGATCCGCACCGCGATCGAGGCCGCCTGGCGGGAGCGGGACGAGCAGGTCTGGCGCGGGTATTTCACACCCCGGGCAGACGGCTCCATCGCCCGTCCCACAAACGCAGCCTTCATTTGCAGGCTCGCAGCGTGCCTCACCATGGAGCAGGACGCATAAAAAAACAATCATTAAGAAATCTAAATTCTACAAAATATCAGTAGCTTTTTCCCAATTTCCGACGTATAATGATGCACAGTCCGGTCAATCCGAATATTTACATCTTTCTAAAGCCGCGGCGCAACCGCCGCGCCGGAGGTATTTTCTGTGAAGAAAAGCAACGCTAAAAAAGCCGGGAATTGGCAGCGCCCCGCGCTGATTCTTCTGTGCGTCGTTCTGTCTCTGGTTCTGGTGGTGCTGATTCTGGGTGCCATCTACCTGAATCACTGGATGGGACGCATCAACCGCGTCAGCAGCGACGATAACTATACCCTGTCCCAGGAGGAGGCGCAGCGGCTGGAGCAGCAGCAGGCCAGTGAGGAAAGCACCGATCCAAGCGCGAAGGTCCTGGATGAAAAGGACATCATCTGGGACGCAGACCCCTCTCAGATCATCGGCTCGGGGGACGACATCGTCAACATTCTGCTGATCGGTCAGGACCGCCGCCCCGGGGAGGGACGGGCGCGCTCCGACAGCATGATCCTGTGTACCTTCAATAAAACACACGGTACCCTTACCATGACCTCCTTCCTGCGGGATTTGTATGTCCAGATTCCCGGCTACCAGGACACCCGTATCAACGCCGCCTACGCCTTGGGCGGTATGGAGCTGCTGGATCAGACCCTGGCAGTAAACTTCGGCGTGCATGTAGACGCCAATGTGGAAGTGGATTTCACGGAGTTTGAGCAGATCATCGATCTGCTGGGCGGCGTGGATATCTACCTGACCTCCGCAGAGGCCTCCTATCTGAACCGAAACAACGGTTGGGCCTTGCCCGACGGCATGAATCATCTCACCGGCGCACAGGCTCTGGCCTATTCCCGCATCCGCTACCTGGATTCCGACTTCTACCGCACCAACCGCCAGCGCAATGTGCTCTCTTCGCTCATCGACGCCTACAAGGGCCTGAGCCTGGACCGGATGCTGAGCCTGCTGGACAGTCTGCTGCAGCTGGTCACCACCGATATGAGCAACGCGGAGATTACGGGTTATGTAACCCAACTCTTCCCCATGCTCTCCAGCTGCACCGTTAACACCCAGCGGATTCCCATCGACGACGGTTACGAAAGCGCTTCCATTCGCGGTATGAGCGTCCTGGTCCCGGACCTGGAGAAGAACCGTCAGTTCCTTATCGACACACTGACAAAGGATGCTCTGCAAAGCTCCACGGCAGCCGATTAAAAATTCGCAGACCCGCCTCGTGCGGGTCTGTATTTTCTTACATCGCCCAACCGGAAATGATTTCCAGCCTCATTTCCGGGAATTGTTGGGTAAATCCTCTCAGCTCACGAATGTGTCATATAAATTCAATCAATAAAATCTGTTAATTTTCTTTCAAGGCAATTGACAAAGGCACATGATTATTGTATAATCAAATTACCATATGGGGGGTAATTATTATGGAACTAACTAGAAGTGAAATGGAAATCATGGACGTGCTCTGGGATGCCGGTAAATCCGTCTCCCGTGCCGACCTGCTGGAGAGATCCACCAACAAGTCTTGGAAGGATAGCTCCGTGCACATCCTGCTCAACGGTCTTCTGACCAAGGGCGCAATCTGCGAGGCTGGCTTCATTAAGCGCAATAAGACCTATGGCCGCGTATTTCTTCCCACGATCACCCGTGAGGAGTATTATGCCAACACCATTTTCAGTCACAATCACAAGCCTGATGTGACCGGTCTTTTCACCGAGCTGCTGAAGCGTCCCGAGGTTACGGCCGAGTCGCTGGATGCGCTGGAGGCTCTGATCGCCGAGCGCAAGAAGGAACTTGCTTCCCTCTGATTTCGGATTTTACAGCTGAATCCAATTGCCGGGCTCTCCCCTGGGGGAGCCTGGCTTTTTGCGCTTCCCCGCCGTTTCAAAGCCTGAACAAGCGCAAAAAAGCCCAAGGCCAAACTCGAGATCACAAGAACGTTGCTTGAAATGCTCGCCTACATTGCAATACAAATCGTCTTTATAAATCACTTGATTTTCTCTTTACAGCCATGTGAATACGTGTTATGCTATCGTTCGAAAGAAAATGCGGGAACGATGCCGAAACAAAAGAAAAAGCCCTCAAATAAACTCGAGACGGTTAAAACAATCGTGAACATTCTAGCAGGAATCGCATCGATTGTGAAAATCATCTCGGAGCTACTCAAGGGCTAATCCGAAAAGGGCATGGGGAGGGCCCCCCCTAGTCTGTACCATGATTATAACCACCAAGAGGAGGAAAATCAAATGAAAAATATTATTCGTAGCCTAGCAAAGAACATTTGTCTGTATCTTCTCACTGCGCTGAACATCGTCTATGCCATCGAGCACCAGACATTTGGTTGGCTGTTCTGGGTTTCGATTGTGCTGACCTTCCTGGCCACTGTCCTGAACGTTATCTGTGCCGTCCGGGAGAATCGCAAGGAGCAAGACTGAACGGGTTTCGCACGGCTGCCAAACGTCGGGCGTTTCGCCGAATCCATTTTATGACGGGAAAGAGGCCGGGGCGTAATTCCCGGCCTCTCGCCTTATTATACACGCGCCTCCGTGCAGAGGAACTTGTTTCCGCCGTCTGTTCTGCATGCAAAAAAAGACGGTTGGAAACAAATTCGTAACGCGCAAAAAGTCCTGAAAACGTAGAGAAAGAGCTGAGAACTTTGCAATTCTCAGCTCTTTCTGGTACGCCGGAAGGGACTCGTTACACCGCAGAGTTGGCGTCGTCAAGCCGACACCAAGCCAATGTCCACCGGTCATTGGCATTTTATTGTTCGAGTCCCAAAGACAAAATAATCCGAACTCCATCCTCTACCGAGAACAAGTTCGGATTATCTTTTTTGGTACGCCGGAAGGGACTCGAACCCCCGACCTACTGATTCGTAGTCAGTCACTCTATCCAACTGAGCTACCGGCGCATACACTCAACGTGCTTAGATATACTAGCACATGGCGCAAAAAAATGCAAGTCTTTTTTTCATTTTCCAGAAAAATTTTTCAGAAGCATCTTCGGGCGGCTCCTGCGGAAAAAAGTGCCGCCTCCCCCTTGTTTTTTCTGCCCTCCGCGGTTATAATATGGCCAGAAAAGATATAGGAGGTCATATTATGGCTGCAAAAATTGAAAAAGAAACCATTATCGGGGATGTCCTGGACATTGCGCCCCAGAGCGCGCCCCTTTTTCTGGCTATCGGTATGCACTGCCTGGGCTGCCCGTCCTCTCGCGGCGAGACGGTAGAGGAGGCCTGCATGGTCCACGGCATTGACTGCGACAGCTTCCTTGCCCAGCTGAACCATTTCCTGGAAGCTTACGAAGCCGACCAGGCCAACAAAGCCTGAAAACAGCCGGTCAAGCCATCCCGACGCTGCCGGGATGGCTTTTTTTGGAGGTGCCTATATGACTCTGCCCATCTCTGCCCGCCTTTTGGCCTGCGCCCGCCTGGTGCATCCCGGTGACCGCGTAGCCGACGTGGGCTGCGACCACGGCTATCTGGGAATTTATTTGCTTCAGGAAAAAATCGCCTCCGCCGTGCTTGCCTGCGACGTGAAGGAAATGCCTCTGCTCAGCGCCCTGTCCAACAGCCGTAAATTTGGCGTAGAGGGGAACATGCGCTTTTTTCAATCCGACGGGCTGCGGTCTGTCCCCCGGGATTTCGACTGTCTGGTCTGCGCCGGTATGGGGGCAGACACCATTCTCTCCATTCTGGAGGGTGCTCCCTGGCTCCGGGGCGGCAGTTACCGCCTCATCCTGCAGTGCCAGTCCAAGACCCCTATGCTGCGGGAATACCTGTCCGGGAACGGCTGGCAGATCGCCCGGGAGGAGGTCCTGCAGGACAAGACCTTCCTCTACACCGTAATGGAGGTCCTGTGGCAGCCGGACGCTCCACGCCTTACGCCTGGCCAGACCTATTTCCCGCCGATTCTGACAGGCAATCCGCCCCCACTGCGGGAGGCATACCTCCGCAGAGTCGTGTATCTGCTCCAGACCTCCGTCCGGGGCAAAGCGGAGCGTGCCTCCGAATTTCAGCAGCAGGCCCTGCATGAGCTTCTGCAAATCTGTTCCGAGGAAGGTGCTGCCATACTATGACCGTCGTAAAAGACATTCTGACTTATCTGAACACCCTCGCGCCGCCCGCTATGAAAGAGGACTGGGACCGGGTCGGGTTGAACTGCGGGCGCATGGACCGTCCCGTTCAGCGGGTCCTGGTGGCTCTGGACCCCTTTTTTCACGTCTGTGAGGAGGCGGCGGCGTGGGACGCCCAGCTGCTGGTGACCCACCATGCCCTGCTGTGGACGCCGGGCTTCGTCACCGATCAGGACCAGCAGGGCCGCTGCGCTCTGTTCCTGATGGAGCACGGAATTGCCCATATAAACGCCCATACCAACCTGGACTGTGCGCCCGGGGGTGTCAATGATGTCCTGGCCCGAACCCTGGGCCTGGAGGACATTCAGGTCCTGGACCCCGGCGGAGTCGACGCAGAGGGCCGGCCCTGGGGGCTGCTGCGGGCCGGCAAGGTTCCGAGTATGCCGGTGGACGCCTTCCTGCGCCGGGTAAAGCAGTCTCTGCATTGTCCCGGCCTGCGCTATGTGGACGGAGGCCGTCCGGTACACCGGGTGGCCGTCGGAGGCGGCAATTGCAGCGGCGAACTGCAAACGGTCCTCCGGGCAGGCTGCGACACCTTTGTGACAGCCGACACGCGCTACAACCAGTTCTGGGATGCGGCTGATCTGGGGATTACCATGATCGACGCAGGTCATTTCTACACGGAAAACCCCGTATGTGCTATGCTGGCCCATAAAATTTCCCGGCAATTTCCGGAAATATCTGTGAAAGTCTCTGAAAAGCACACGGACTGCATGAAATTTTTCTGACGGCAGTTGATTTTCTCCCCCTGTCTGTGATAAAATAAGATGAATTTTTGTGCAGCAAACGCTGTTGATATGTATAAGAAGGGAAGATCATCATGTCCGGACATTCCAAGTGGCATAACATTCAGAAAACCAAGGGCGCACAGGACGCAAAGCGCGCTGCGGCATTCACAAAGATCGCAAAGGAAATGATCGTAGCCGTGAAGGAGGGCGGCGGCTCCATCGATCCCGCCAACAACTCCCGCCTTGCCACCGTTATCACCAAGGCTAAGGCAGCCAATATGCCCAACGACAATATCAAGCGTGTGCTGGAGCGTGCCTCCGGCGCGGGCAACGGCGAAACCTACGAGTCCATTACATACGAAGGCTACGGCCCCGGCGGCGTTGCCGTCATCGTGGAAGCCATGACGGACAACCGCAACCGCACGGCCGGCTCCGTCCGCCATCACTTCGATAAGTACGGCGGAAACATGGGCGCCTCCGGGTGTGTCGCCTGGAGCTTTGACAAGAAGGGCGTGCTGGTAATCGATAACGAGGACGGCGACTACGAAGAAGACGCCGTTATGATGGATGCCATGGACTGCGGCGCCGACGATTTTGAGGCGGAGGAGGACTGCTTCACCATCTACACCACCCCCGACGACTTCAATGCCGTGGCAGATGCTCTGACCGCCAAGGGATACACCTTTGCCTCCGCGCAGATTGAGATGGTTCCGCAGAACTATGTCAAGCTGTCCGACGCAGATGCGGAGCGGATGGAAAAAATGCTGGACCTGTTTGACGAGGACGACGACATTCAGAACACCTGGCACAACTGGGATCAGGCGTAAAGCACAATATCGGCCGGTGCGGAAATCCGCACCGGCCTTCTGTTTTCAGCCCCTGCCGGGGCGAATCGACACCGGTTTCTCCGCCCTCCCTTTTTTCAGTCGGAAAGCACAGGGCATTTCGCTGCCCGCCGCTGGATTTGCGGCGGATTTTTTATCCATTTTTCACAGGATTTTCTTGACAACCGTAGCCTCTATGTTATACTTGATGCAAGGATAGAAAGAGAGGTAGGAAAATACTATGAAGAAATTATCCGTTTTGCTCCTCGTATGTGCAATTCTGCTCTGCCTGACCGGCTGCAAGTCCTCGGACTACCAGTCCGCCACGGCCGCCATGAGCAGCGGCAACTACGCATCGGCGCTGACGATTCTGGAGTCCCTGGGGGACTACAAGGACAGCGCCGCCCTGGCCCAGGAATGCCGCTACTCCCTGGCGGTAGAGGACTTCAAGGATGGCAGCTACGAAACCGCGAAGTCTGCCTTTGCCGCCCTTTCCGGCTACAAGGACAGCAACGATTACGTCCTCCGGTGCGACTACAGCCGCGGCCTGGATGCCTATGCGGCAGGCGAATATGAGCAGGCCCTGAGCATTCTGAGCACGCTGGACGGCTACAGCGACTCCGAGCACTACATCACGGAAACCAAGAAGGCCATCCTGAACACCAAGCTGATCGGGCAGTGGGAGAGCGACGAGGTGGACTGCGCAGAGCTGCTGATTGCTACGCTGAACGCTCAGGACCCCCTGCTGGGCGAAGCCGCCACAGCGGCAAACATGACCCTCACCATGGGTATGCAGATTTCCTTTGCCGATGAGAACACCTGCACCGTACGCATGACCATGACGAACCTTGACAGCTTTGTGGATGCCTTCAACAGTGTCTTCCGGCTGTATCTGGAAAAGAGCATCGAAGCGTCCCTGGCAGAGGAGGATCTGACCATGGAGGACCTGTATACAGAGGTAGGGACCAAGGATATTGACGAAATCTATGCCCAGCTTTTCGGCGGCTCGCTTCAGGACTACATCGACTCCATCGGTATGCAAGACTACCTGGAGACCCTGATGGAGGAGGCAAGCTTTGACGGAACCTACGCCCTCAAGGAGGACGGTACGGTCAGCTGCAACGGCGATACGCTCCACTATGATGCAGAGACGGATACATTGATGATCACCGACGATCCTTCCCTGGAGTACCTCACAGGAAGCAGCGATCTGAGCTTCCACAGACAGGCCGCCTGAGCCAACACAAAGTCAAAACCTCCGGCTAAGCCGGAGGCTTGATTAAGCCCTAAAAGGGCATTTTACAGACGCTTGCCCCTAAAGGG
>CAKTKB010000001.1 GCA_934569195.1 uncultured Oscillospiraceae bacterium | reverse complement strand
GCCTTGACCCGCTTTACATTGGGCTTCCAGGCACGGTTGGAACGTCTGTGGGAGTGGGAAACCTTAATACCGAAGGTCACGCCCTTACCACAAAAATCACACTTCGCCATTCTCTGCACCTCCCATCCGCGTAATAATTCACATACGATACATACGATGCGTTCTATCAGACACGCCTCATATGATACCAAAGATTTCGTAAAAAAGCAAGCCCTTTTTTCAAATTTTTTTGTTTTTTCCAAAAGATGATTGATATTCTGCCCATCGGACAGTATAATAATTTCCGAACCATTTTACGGGAGGTAACCGCCTTGATCGACACCTACAGCGTCCCGCTGACCCAGCTTGTGGAGGAATTTGAACTTCAGATTGCCTTTGCCGCGACGGACTATCCGGCCATCCGCCTGACGGTGGAGGATGTGGCGCGCCCCGGCCTCCAGCTTGCGGGGTACTTTGACCACTTTGAACCGATGCGGCTTCAGGTCCTGGGCAACGTGGAGATGAGCTATCTGGAGAAGCTCTCCCCCTCGGAACGCACGATGATTTTCGACCGGCTTCTCTCCTACAAATTCCCTGCGCTGTTGATTGCCCGGGACATCCCTCCGGACGCCGAATGCCTGGCCATGGCGAAGAAGCACAACGTAACCGTCCTGCGCAGCAAGGAGCCGACTAGCACCATCGTTTCCGCCATCATCACCTACCTGAAGGCGGAGCTGGCGCCCCGCATCACCCGCCACGGCGTGCTGATGGAGGTTTACGGCGAGGGAATTCTCCTATTGGGTGAAAGCGGCATCGGAAAAAGCGAGGCCGCGGTGGAGCTGCTCAAGCGCGGACACCGGCTCATTGCGGACGACGCCGTGGAGATCCGTAAAATCTCCGGCAGCTCCCTTATGGGCTGTGCGCCGGTCCTCATCCGCAACTACATCGAGCTGCGGGGAATCGGCATCATCAACGTGGCCAAGCTTTTCGGCATGGGCGCCGTCAAGTCCGAGAACGAGATCAACCTGGTGGTCAATATCGTGCCGTGGAACACCCAGGAGGTCTATGACCGGCTGGGTCTGGAGGATCAGTACATGGACATCCTGGGGGTAAAAATCCCCCTCAACACCATTCCCATCACGCCGGGACGAAATCTGGCCGTCATCCTGGAGGTCGCCGCCATCAACAACCGCCAGCGGAAAATGGGCTACAATGCCGCGCTGGAGTTTACCGAGCAGGTCAACCGTCATTTCGATGAAAACATGGAGCGAAGAACATGAAAGAGTTTCAGATCGGGCCGAACGATGCCGGTCAGCGGCTGGACCGTTTTCTGGCCAAGGCCGTTCCCTTGCTGCCTGCGTCCCTTGCGCAAAAATACATCCGGCTCAAGCGCATCAAGTGCAACGGCCAGCGTGCTCAGCGGGATACCCGTCTGGCATCCGGCGATGTGCTCCAGCTCTATATCAATGACGAATTCTTCGACACCCCTAACCCGGACAACGCCTACCTCACCGTCGCGTCGCCCAAGCTGCACATCCTCTATGAGGATGCACAGATTCTTCTGGTGGACAAGCGCCCCGGGATAGCCGTTCACCCCCACGACGGTGCGGAATACGGCCGGACCCTGATCGATCACATTCAGGCCTATCTGTACCAGAAGCGGGAATGGTGCCCGCGGCAGGAAAACGCCTTCACCCCCGCTCTTTGCAACCGCATTGACCGGAACACCGGCGGCATCGTCATCGCCGCAAAAACCGCCCAGGCCCTGCGCATTCTGAACCAGAAAATCAAGGATCGGGAGATCGACAAGCGATACCTCGCCATTGTGGAGGGCACACCGGCGCCCAAATGCGGCAGCCTGCAGGGGTATTTATTCAAGGATGCCAAGAAAAATCGGGTCTACGTCAGCGACACGCCTCAAACCGGCTCCAAAAGCTGCCAGACCAACTACCGGGTGCTGGCCAGCCGGAACGGATTGTCCCTGGTCGAGTGCGAGCTGATCACCGGGCGGACCCATCAGATCCGCGCCCAATTTGCCCACGCCGGGCATCCTCTGCTGGGCGACGGAAAATACGGCAAATTAAGCAAAGCCTGCGACCGCACCTACCAGGCGCTCTACTCCTACCAGCTGGCCTTCCGCTTCACAACCGACGCGCAGGAGCTGGCCTATCTCAACGGGAAGCGCTTTCAGGTCCCGGAGGTAGATTTTGTGCGGACCTATTTCCCGGATGTGCGCATCTAAAGACGCTTCCGCCCTTGGACGCTCCGGGACCTTATGGACAATCTGAAACGGAGACAGCACGGTATATGCCGCACTGTCTCCGCTTATTTTTTACCCTTCTTCCGGCTGGGCAAGGAGCGCCGAAAAGACGTCTCCCAGGTTTTCGTGAAAAACCAGGTCCGCCGCTTCGTCATAGGGCGTTGCGTCCCGATTGATCAACACCAGCCGGTCCCCGCGATAATAGCGCAGAAGTCCCGCAGCCGGGTAAACCGTCAGACTGGTTCCCGCAACCATCAGCATATCCGCCCGGGCAATCGCCTCGATGCTTTTTTCCACCGTAGCCTGATCCAGGCTCTCGCCGTAAAGCACCACATCCGGCTTCACCACGCCGCCGCAGCTGCACCGGGGGATGCCGCCGCAGTCCCGGATAAATTCCGCGGAATACGCCCTGCCGCAGCGCGTACAGTAATTTCGCAGCACGGAGCCGTGCAGCTCGTACACCCTCCGGCTCCCCGCCTTCTGGTGCAGGCCGTCGATGTTCTGGGTCACAACCGCCGCAAGCCGTCCCTCTTCTTCCCATTTTGCCAGGGCGCGGTGGGTAATATTCGGCTCCACCCCAAGGGGCAGCATTTTCTCCCGATAGAATCGGAAGAAATACGCCGGATTCTGCCAGAAGAAATCGTGGCTGATAATCGTCTCCGGCGGATAGTCAAATTTCTGACTGTACAGGCCGTCGGCGCTCCGGAAGTCCTTCACGCCCGACTCGGTGCTGACCCCCGCGCCGCCGAAGAAAACCATGCGCTGCGCCTGAGATACCCACTGCTTAAGCGTCTCCAGACGATTCATCCTCTGCCTCCATTTCCGCCAGAAGCTTCCGATCCGCCTTGGACGACAAATCCAGTGCGGCATACATATCCGGACGGCGCTGCCGCGTCCTGCGCAGCGCCTGCTTACGCCGCCACCGGCGAACCTTTTCATGATCGCCGCACAGGAGAATTTCCGGCACCTGCCGTCCATG
Source organism: uncultured Oscillospiraceae bacterium (assembly GCA_934569195.1). GTDB lineage: Bacteria > Bacillota > Clostridia > Oscillospirales > Oscillospiraceae > Faecousia. Next base: position 51,649 of record CAKTKB010000001.1, on the reverse strand, counting down.
CCACACCGCCGGGCGGCTGTACTGCGGATACTCCAGCAGGCCGTTGAAATGGCTCTCGTCCTCAAAGCACTCCGGGTCTGCCAGGACGCCGGGTACCATCCGGCATACCGCGTCCGTCACCGCCATGGCGGCAATCTCCCCGCCGGTGAGGACAAAATCTCCCAGGGACAGCTCCTCATCCACACACTCGTCAATAAAGCGCTGGTCAATTCCCTCATAGTGCCCGCAGACGAGAATCAGGTTGTCCACCTTGCTCAGGCGAATGGCGTCCGCCTGACGGAAGGTATGTCCGCAGGGGGACAGAAAAACCGTATGCACCGGACCGCCCGCTTCGTCGCACACCGCCTCCCAGCAGCGGTACAGCGGATCGGCCTGCAGGATGGCGCCCCGCCCGCCGCCGTAGGGATAGTCGTCCACCTGGCACTGCTTGCTTGCGGTATAGTCCCGGATCTGGTGCGCCCGGATCCGGATATAGCCCCGCTCCTGCGCTCTGCCCAGGATGCTCTCAGAAAGCACATCCTCCAGGGAGTCCGGAAACAGGGTCATGATATCAATCCTCATCCGTACACATCCCCTCGATCAGCCTGACCTCCATGACGTTTTCCTCCAGGTCCGTGCGCAGCACAAAGGCCCCCACCGCCGGGATCATATACTCCCGCTCTCCGCTGACCACATAGACCTTATTCCCGGGATAATCCAGCACATCGGTAATCGTACCAATGGGCTGATGCTCCGCCAGCACCTGCATCCCCAGCAGCTCTGCGGCAAAAATCTCGTCTCCGGGTACATCCTCCCGGAAAATTTCCAGGATTTTTCCCCGCAGCGCACGGGCATCGTCTACCGTATCCACGCCCTTCAGCTTCACCAGGTTGCAATTCTTCTGCACCCGGCAATGCTCGATTTCATAGAGCCGGCCGTCCATACGGCAGCGGCGGAAGGCGCACAGCAGCTCCGGCGTGTCCAGCCAGGTCAGCACCTTGACCTCGCCGCGCACGCCGTGGGTCGTTACGATCTCGCCGGCTTCAATAAACGGGAGCTTCATATTCCACACTCCTTTACCAGACAGAAAATGCGTGACGCCGGAACGCCACGCACTCGCCGCTAATCCACGATTTCCACCGTGACCTTCTCTCCGCTGCGCTGAGCAACGGTCTTGATGATGGTACGGATCTCCTTGGCGATCCGGCCCTGACGGCCGATGACCTTGCCCATATCGCTCTGTGCGACATGCAGCTCAAGCACCTTGCCGTCCTCGCCGTCGATCTCCTGGACCGTAACGGCGTCCGGATTGTCCACCAGATTCTTTGCCATATACAGCAAAAGTTCTTTCATTGCGCCACTCCTTCGGGAATTACAGCACGCCAGCCTTCTTCAGCAGGCCGCGAACGGTGTCAGTGGGCTGTGCGCCGTTCTTGATCCAGGTCTGTGCCTTCTCGGCGTCCACCGTGATGGCAACAGGCTCCGTCAGGGGATTGTAGGTGCCGATTTCCTCGATGCAGCGACCGTCACGAGGGAAGCGGGAATCCGCAACCACGATACGGTAGTAAGGAGCCTTCTTGGCGCCCATTCTTCTGAGTCTGATCTTAACCATGAGAGTTCACCTCCAAAATTCAAATCTCTATATCGCAAAGCCTAATGTGTGCTTACCGCGAACAAAATTGTCTGAGCCGGGACGATCAAAGCCCCGGAAAACCGCCCATGCCCCGCAGACGCTTCATCTTGCGCCCGGCACCGGGGCCGGAGAACTGGCGGATCAGGCTGCGCATCTGCTCAAAAGACTTGAGCAGCTTATTCACATCCTCCACCCGCACGCCGGAACCGGCGGCAATCCGCTTCTTGCGGCTGGCGCCGATGATATTGGGATTCTCCCGCTCCTTGGGCGTCATGGACAGAATGATTGCCTCCGTGCGGGACATGGCCTTTTCGTCCACCTGGACATTCTTCAGCCCGCTGCCTCCCGGCATCTGCGCCAGGATATCCTGCATGGAGCCCATGGACTTCATCTGAACCAGCTGATCGTAAAAATCCTGCAAAGTAAAGCGATTGGAGCGGAGCTTTTCCTCCATCTCCGCGGCCTTCTTTGCGTCGTAGGCCCGCTCGGCCTTCTCGATAAGGGTGAGCACGTCGCCCATGCCCAGGATTCGGGAAGCCATTCGGTCCGGGTGGAACGGCTCAATATCCTCCAGCTTCTCACCGATACCGGCAAACTTAATAGGCTTGCCGGTGACCGCCCGCACAGACAGCGCCGCGCCGCCGCGGGCATCGCCGTCCAGCTTGGAGAGCATAACGGAATCGATATCCAGGTAATCGTTAAAGGTCTGCGCCGCGTTGACCGCGTCCTGGCCGGTCATCGCGTCCACCACCAGCATGATCTCATCCGGATTTACGGCGGCCTGAATGTCCTTCAGCTCCTGCATCAGGGCCTCATCCACATGCAGCCGTCCTGCCGTATCCAGGAAAACCATGTCGTAGCCCCGCTGCCGCGCATAGGCCAGGGCATCCTTTGCAATGGTGACCGGGCTTGTCTGCCCCTCCTCAAACACCGGGATTCCCAGCTTTTCTCCGCAAACCTTCAGCTGCGTGATGGCGGCCGGACGGTAAATATCGCAGGCGACCAGCAGGGGGTTCTTCCCCTGGCGCTTCATAAGGCCGGCAAGCTTGGAGCCGTTTGTGGTCTTGCCTGCGCCCTGCAGGCCCACCAACATAACGACCGTGGGTCCCTTGGGATTTGTGGCGATGTGCTTTGTGTCGCTGCCCATCAGCTTGGTCAGCTCCTCATTGACGATCTTGACGATCATCTGGGCCGGTGTCAGGGATTCCAGCACATCCGCGCCCACACAGCGCTCGGTAACGGACTTGGTGAAGTCCTTTACAACCTTATAGCTGACATCCGCCTCCAGCAGCGCCATGCGAATCTCCCGCATGGCCTCCTTTACGTCCGATTCCTTCAGGCGGCCCTTACCCCGGAGCTTCTTAAAGGTGGCGGAAATTTTTTCAGTTAAGCCTTCAAATGCCATAGTCTACTCCTCAAGGCCCTGTGCCGCCGCGGCGATCCGCCGGGCCAGGGTGGAAACAGCTGCATCCGGGTAATCCCGCAGCTGAGCGGCAGCCGCAGAAATTTCCTCTGCCGCCCTGCGGACCGCACGGTCCCGGGCTGCGCAGCCAATCTTTTCTTCCATTCTGCACAGGAGGGCCTCCGTCCGGGCCAGGTTATCGCACACCGCCTGGCGGCTCACGCCCAGAAGCTGGCCAATCTCCCCCAGGGACAGGTCCTGATTGTAGCGCATATCGAAGCACTCGCGCTGCTTCTGCGTCAGCAAGCCGCCGTAATAGTCAAACAGCAGCGTCCATTCCCACGCATCCATCCGGAACCTCCCTGTCAAGTAACTTTCCTTGACTGCCCGGAGATTATACCATGTCTTTTCCCGCTTGTCAAGTATTTTTCCAGAGCACACCTGATCCTACAGACAATACCAGCTTTCCCCCAGGCTCACGGGGGAAAACCCCAGCTTCTCGTACAGCCGCATGGCCGCCGCATTGCTCCGGGCCGTCTCCAGCCAGACGCTCTGCTCTGTCAGGGCATGGCACAGGGCCAGCACCACGTCCCTGCCTGCTCCGGGCCGCAGCGCCGCCACAACGCTCAAGGTTTGTCCCGACGCTCTGCCGATTCCCAGCAGCTCCTCACCCCGGTGTACAAAGTATCCGTCTCCCGCCCGGAGCATAGCCGCCCCGTCCGACGCCGTCATATAAGCGGCGTTTGCCACGTCTGCCATGCGCTGATTATAAAATTGCCGCCACTGCTCCACATTCTCCGGCAGCACCGGCCAGAGAGCCGCGTCCGTCTCGCCGATTCCCTCCCGCAGCCGGGACAGGCGCAGAATCTGCGTATGCAGCGGAAGGTCCGCCAGCGCGGGGTGCCCCGTTCCATAGACCCGCTCCGCGCCGCATCCCCGGCAAAACCGGGCGCATTCCCGTGCCAGCTCCAGCGGCTCCTGGGACGCGTGCAGCCGCACGTAAGCATTTCCCCGGTAGGGAATTTCCCGCAGAACCAGCCCGGCAGCGCCGTGTTCCGTGGTAAAAATAGGAATATCCTTCATGCCACACCTCCGTTTTTTTCATTTTATCACGGCTTTTTCCCCATTGCAAGGACGATAGCGGTTGCGCGAAACGGAAAGCTGTGTTATGATTTCTCTTAAGAAACGAGGTGTTTTTCATGCAATGTCCCAATTGCCATTACGATTGTCCGGAGGAATCCGTCTTTTGCTGTCAGTGCGGCAGACGTCTGTCCGGAGAGCCGTCCTCCTTCTTTGAAAAGCTGAAGGAGATGGAGCCTTCCCTTTTTGCCTCCGAGGATGCGCAGGAAACGCAGGACAGTCCGGATCCCGCCCCGGCAGAATGGCCCGATGCAGAGACGTGGCCCGGCATAGAGGAACAGGACGCCTCCGTCTCCAAGAAAACCGGCTCCCGCCTGGCGCCGATCCTGGTCATGCTGGGAATGCTCTGCCTGGGTCTGCTGGTATTCTTCCTGAAAGCCCCCGCCGACGTGCGCGTCTCGGCAGAATATCCCTATCTGCAGGTGGATGCCGCCGGTTCCCTTTCCTGCACCACCTCCTACGCCAGCCTTCCCGACACGGTTACCGTCCCGGAGACGATCGGCGGCCGGCAGGTCCTCTCTCTGGAGGATTCCTGCTTTGCCGGCGCTTCCATCGCCACCGCCATCCTTCCCCAGGGACTGGAGTCGGTGGGCAGCTACGCCTTCTCCGGCTGTGCCGATCTGCGGGGCATATTCCTCCCGGACAGCGTAACCTCCGTCGGCGACCGCGCCTTCTTCGGCTGCACCGCGCTGGAGGCCATCTGTATCCCCAACACGGTAACCGAAATGGGAACGAACGTCTTTGACGGCTGCACCGCGCTGCGCTACGTATTCTATTCCGGCACCTTTGCGCAATGGCGCGCCCTCTACCCCGGTTACCTTTCTCCCTCCGTTTATGTGTTCTGCCTGGACGGCACATACCGGCAGAATTCCGGACAATAGTTGTGCAGTCTGCACATCCGTATGCTGTTTTTCCGGCTTTCACCCGGCTGTGCCTGGAAAATTTGGAATTATTTTCATTTTTTTACCGGATTGCCCTTGCTTTTTTACATCAGCAAGGTATAATAGTCCTGCACCGTCGATTGCAAAGGAGGTTTATACCATGAAGAAGATCATCTGCAAAAAGGAGTATGATACCGATACCGCCACTCTGGTGAAGAAATTCGTCAGCGGCAGCTTTGGCGATCCTGCCGGATACGAGGAATCTCTGTTCCAGACCCCCGGCGGACTGTATTTCCTGTATGTCTGCGGTGGCGCGGCTTCTCCCTATCCCACGGAGGATATTCTCCGCCTGGCTAAGGCAAAAGTCAGCGACTGGATGGAAAAGCACTGATATCGGTACTCCCGGGGCTGCGAAGGCAGCCCCTTTTTTCTTGACAAACATGGTATAATACCGTTGTAATCTTACCGTAAACGAGGTTCTTATGAAAAAAATTGCCGCACTTTTCATCGTATGTATCCTGCTTCTTCCCATGCTGGGCTGCGCGCCGCAGCGCTCGGCCCCCATTGCCGCCACCACGCTGCCCGTATGGCAGTTTGCCTCGCGTCTGTGCGAGGGGACGGACCTCACCGTGACCCGTCTGGTGACGGAGAGCGTTTCCTGCCTGCACGACTACTCGCTGCAGGTGTCCCAGATGCAGGCCATCGAATCGGCCCAGGTCGTCCTGATCTCCGGCGCGCACCTGGAAGCCTTTATGGACGACGCGCTGGAGAAGGCCGAAGCCGTGGTGGATGCCTCTGCGGGCATCGCGCTGCTTCCCGGCGAGGAAGCGGGCGAGGGGGACCCCCACATCTGGCTCTCCCCCGCAAATGCCGCCGCCATGGCCCGAAACCTGTGCAGCGGACTGAAGGCGCTCTACCCGGCCTATGAGACCCGCTTTGACGAAAACCTGTCGGGCCTGCTGGAGGAACTGGAGGAGCTGGAGCAGTATGGCCGCCGGGAGCTTTCCTCCCTGTCCACCCGGGAGCTGATTACCTTCCACGACGGCTTTGCCTACTTTGCCCAGGCGTTCGATCTGGAGATTCTGGCCGCCGTGGAGGAGGAATCCGGCAGCGAAGCCTCCGCGCAGGAGCTGACCGAGCTGGCCGGTCTGATCGACAGCCACGCTCTGCCGGCCATCTTCACCGAAACGAACGGCAGCACAGCTGCTGCCTCCGTTTTGTCCGCCGAAACCGGAGCCGCCGTCTATTCTCTGGACATGGCCATGGCCGGGGACGACTATTTTCAGGCTATGTATCACAACATCGACACCATAAAGGAGGCGCTGTCATGACCCACCCCACCCACGGAGCATCCTGCAGCGATTCCTGCTGCCTGCGGGTACAGGATCTGGGCGTCAGTATCGGCGGCGAGGCCATCCTGCATGACATAAACCTGCACGTACACTGCGGGCAGCTGGTGGCTCTCATCGGCCCCAACGGCGCAGGCAAAAGCACCTTCCTGAAGGCCGTATTGGGCCAGCGGGATTACACTGGCGTCATCTCCTTCTCCGCCCCCGGAAGCCGCCAGCGCCACAAGCCCCGCATCGGCTATGTCCCCCAAAGTCCCTCCTTTGACCCGGGCGACCCGGTAAGCGTGGCCGATCTTTTCGCCTGCTGCCTGGGCAAGCGTCCGGCCTTTCTGGGGCTGTCCCGCTCCATGGAACGCACCGTCTCGGAGTGTCTTGCCCGGGTCGGCGCTACGGAGCTGATCGGCAAGCGCATCGGCACGCTCTCCGGCGGTGAGCTGCAGCGGGTGCTTCTGGCTCTGGCTCTGGAGCCGATGCCCAACATTCTGATTCTGGACGAGCCTCTTTCCGGCGTGGACGTGGAGGGCCAGACCGGGCTGATGGATATGCTGGATCAGATCCGCCGTACCTACGATCTGTCCATCCTGATGACCACCCACGACTTCTCCCTGCTTCCCCGCTACGCGGATCAGGTGGTCCTGATCGATCATCAGGTCCTGTGCGCCGGTGCCCCGGAGGATGTGCTGCGCTCCGACGCATTTCAAAACACCTTCCATATGAGAGGCGGTGCTGCCCTATGAAAATCTGGTATGCCATCTGCAACGCAATCCCCCTGGAAATGCTCCAATGGGACTTTATGAAAAATGCCGTGCTGGCTGTACTCCTCATGGGGCCGCTGTTCGGTCTGGTCTCCACCATGGTCGTCACCGGACGGATGAGCTTCTTCTCCGACGCTCTGGGGCATTCCGCCTTCACCGGGATCGCCATCGGCTGTATTTGCGGTGTCGCCGCCCCCACCTGGGTGGCCGTCGCCTTCTCCGTGGGCTTTTCCATGCTCTTTTCCTACGTACGCAGCCGGAGCAATCAGGCCGCCGACACCCTCATCGGTGTCTTTTCCAGCGCGGCGGTCGCCCTGGGCATCTTTATCGCCACCCTTGGCGGCGGCAGCTTCACCAAATACAATCGGTACCTGATCGGGGATATTCTCTCCGTCACCGGGTCTGAGCTGGGTATGCTGGCGCTGATTCTGGTGCTTACCGTCGTCTTCTGGGTCCTGTGGGGCAACCGGCTCACGCTGGTGTGCATCCATCCCAACCTGGCCTCCTCCCGGGGCATTCCCAACAGCCGCGTCCAGACGCTCTTCACCGCGGCCATTGCCGTCATTGTGACGCTGGCCATTTCCTGGGTCGGTCTGCTGATTCTGAATTCCCTGCTGGTGCTGCCCGGCGCCTCCGCGCGAAACGTCTCCCGCAACCTGAAGCAGTACCACGTATTTTCCATCCTGTTTGCCCTGGCCGCAGGGATGGTCGGTCTGACCGTTTCCTATTTCCTGGGCACCTCCGCCGGCGCCGCCATCTCTCTGGTTCTGGCAGGCATTTTTGCGGTCACCTTCTGCATGAGAAAGGCACGGGCATAAGATGGAGCAGATTCAAGTCATCGCCAGAATGCGCAGCGACTTCTCCGGTAAATTTGGCATTCCCCGTCAGAGCGGTCTGGTGGAGTCCCTCGTGTCCTACATCGTAATGGAGCCGGAATACCGGGTCAGCGAAGCCCTGCGCGGGATCGAGGGTTTTTCCCATCTCTGGCTGATATGGCAGTTTTCCCTGGCCGCAGGAAAGCCCTGGTCCCCCACCGTGCGTCCGCCCCGGCTGGGCGGGAACACCCGGATGGGCGTATTTGCCACCCGCTCCCCCTTCCGTCCGAATAACTTAGGACTGTCCTGCGTGCGGCTTCTGGAGGTCCGCTCCACCCCGGACCTGGGGGACATCCTGGTGGTCGGCGGCGCAGACCTGCTGGACGGGACACCGATCTTCGACATAAAGCCCTACCTTCCCTACTGCGACAGCCACCCCGATGCATCGGGAGGCTTTACGGACCACGCCGGGGATTTTCTGCTGCAGGTGGATTTCCCGCCGGAGCTTCTGGAGCGGCTCCCTGCGCAGAAACGGGAGGCCGCCATCGGCGTTCTGTCCCATGACCCCCGCCCCTCCTACCAGCGCGCTCCCGGGCGCGCCTACGGTCTGAGCTTTGCGGGCTTCAACCTGCGCTTTACCGTGGAGGACCAGGTGCTCCGCGTATTGGATGTAACGCCGCTTCCGTAAAATTTGCCGAATTGACATTGCCCTCCTTCCGTGATATGATGCAGATATCCCAACAGAAAGAGGAGAGAGGACATGATAGGCAAAAAACTCAAAAGCCTGGCAACCGCCAACGGAATGCGCGTTGCCTCCGGTGTCGCCTATGGCAGCTATCACGGCTATGCTGCCTCCCTGTGCGAAGGGGCCGGTTACATCCTGGTGACCTTTTTAACCCGCGTCCCCATCGAGCAGATCGGCGCTATCGAGCAGCGCATGGCCGGGCGCAGCCTGACAAAGGAATTCCGGGTCCGCAAGTTTAACCTGACAGACAGCCGGGTGGATATTCTCTTTACCGATAATCCCGGCACCATGAAGCGCGTTACCGCCTTCCTGGATTGGTTTGTTCCCATGCTGGACGAGGCCGGAGCCTCCAAAGCGGACGTATGTGTCGCCTGCGGAGCGCCCCTGACGGATGCCGACCCCTGGAAGCTGGTGGACGGCACGGCCATCCACCTCCACGCCCCCTGCGCGGAGCATATGCGCGCACAGGCACAGCAGGAGCGGCAGCAGCGGCTGGACAGCGATACCGGCTCCTACGCCACCGGTGTATTGGGCGCGTTTCTCGGCGCCATTGTCGGCGCGATTCCCTGGGCCGTCGTCCAGTACAACGGCTACATTCTGTCCATCCTGGGGCTGCTGATCGGATGGTGCAGCAAGAAGGGCTATGAGCTGCTCCACGGAAAATCCGGCCGCGGAAAGCCTGCAATTATCATCCTTGCCGCCATTCTCGGAGTTGTGATTGGCTGCCTCGGCAGCGATCTGCTGACCGTTATGGTCATGATTTCCAACAACGAAATCCGCGGCGCGACCATGGCGGACATTCCCCTGATTTTCTCCAACCTTTTCCAGGATGGCGACTACGTCGGCGCTCTGGTCCGCAACCTGCTCATGGGCGGTGTTTTCGCCCTGATCGGTATGATCAGCGTGTTCCAGCAGCTCAAGCTGGAGCAGCACAGCTTCACCATGTCCGATCTTCCCTGAACCGATAAAATAGGTGCCTGCTGCAAATCCGTTCATTTGCAGCAGGCACCTTGCTTTATTTCTTTTCCATGATCTGCGCCTTCAGGTGCATACTCAGCACCGCCAGCGAGGTCGCCATATTTTCGCTCTGCACCAGAATGTGCTCCGGCACGTCCAGGTGAACCGGCGCGAAGGTCCAGATGGCCTTTATCCCACAGGCGATCAGCCGGTCGCAGATTTCCTGGGCGCAGTCCGCCGGGACTGTCAGGATTCCCATAAGGATCTTGTGGGCGCGGCAGAAGCTCTCCAGCATGGACATGGGGTAGATGGGCTTTCCCTCCTCCGTCCTGTCCGCAGCGGGATGGATATCGAAGGCCGCCAGGATGTTCAGGCCATACGCCTCAAATCCGCCATAGCCCAGCAGCGCCTGTCCCAGCTTGCCCGCGCCGATCAGCACGGCGTCGGTCGTATTGTCATAGCCCAGAAACTGTTCTATGTCGTCGATCAGGCTCTCCCTCAGATAGCCGATCTTTGGGCGTCCGCCGTCGGAAACCATGGCCAAATCCTTACGCACCTGCACCTCGCCCATCCCAAGGGCGTTGGCCAGGGCAGTCGCGGAAATATAGGGCGAGCCTCCCTCCGGCATACTCCTCAGGTAGCTCAGGTATCCCGGCAGACGCTTGAGCACCGATTTGGATATCTCTCTTTTCTCCATGGGGTCTCCTCCTGACCTTTGCGGGGTTTTTCCACCCAATTATATCGATAAAATTCTGTATCGATTATATCATCCCCCTGGAGGAAAAGCAAGGAAATTTTCTATTTCCGGCCCGGTTTTTTCCGGCGTTTCTCTTTTTTACCGTAGTCTGAGAAACGATCCGGCATTTTTTATTGACAAAGCTCCGCCGTACTGATATACTACGGAAATAACAATACCGGAGGCTTCTGTGATGGATAACAAGCGCGCCCTTATCGCCATGAGCGGCGGTGTCGACAGCTCCGTCGCCGCCTATCTGATGCAGCAGGCCGGTTTTTCCTGCATCGGCGCCACCATGCGTCTGTTTGACAACGCCATCCTGCCGGAGGGACAGCAAAGCACCTGCTGCAGTCTGGAGGACGTGGAGGACGCCCGAAGCGTCGCGTACCGGCTGGGTTTTCCCTATTACGTCTTTAATTTTACCGACGATTTCCGGGAACGGGTCATGGACAAGTTCGTCCGCTGCTACGAATGCGGCGGGACGCCCAATCCCTGCATCGACTGCAACCGCTACCTGAAATTTGAGCACCTGCTCCGCCGGGCGTTGGAGCTGGGCTGTGAATATGTGGTCACCGGGCACTACGCCCGCATCCGCCGGGACCCGGTCTCCGGGCGGTACTTGCTCTGCCGGGCGGCCTGCGACCCTAAGGATCAGAGCTACTACCTCTACTCTCTGACCCAGGAGCAGCTTGCCCACACCTGCTTCCCTCTGGGGGAGCTGACCAAGGAACAGGTCCGGCAGATTGCCGAGGCGCAAGGCTTTGTCAACGCAAAGAAGCACGACAGCCAGGACATCTGCTTTGTCCCGGACGGAGATTATACTGCATTTCTGGAGCGCTACACCGGCAAGCATTACCCACAGGGAGACTTTCTGGACCTTCAGGGCCACGTGGTGGGGCAGCACCGCGGAGCCGTCGCCTATACCCTGGGGCAGCGCAAGGGATTGGGCCTGGCCATGGGCGCGCCGGTATATGTCTGCGGCAAAAATATGGCGGCCAACACCGTCACCGTCGGGCCGGAGCAGGCGCTGTATTCCCCCTCCCTGGTCGCCGGGGACTGGAACTGGTTCCCCTTTCCGGAGCTGACCGGGCCGATGCGCGTGACTGCCAAAACCCGTTCCCGGCAGGTTCCCCAGCCGGCTACCGTCTCCCCCATGGACGGCGGGCGGGCCTGCGTTCGATTTGACGCTCCCCAGCGGGCCGTCACCCCGGGACAGGCTGTCGTTCTTTACGACGGCGACACCGTTGTAGGCGGCGGTACCATTCTTTCCGCCGCGGACGCATAAGAGCTTGGAAATACTCCCTTTTCCCCCTATTCATACCCGCTCCCGCTGTAAAACCGAAGTTTTGCAGCGGGTTCTTTTTACCGGGAAATGCCCCGAATGCTGCCGCGGCCGGAATACCGGCACCCCTGGGATAAAAAAGGAGCCGCGAAACCGCGGCCCCTCCAATTTTTTCTTTTCTTACTTGGCAAACACACGCTTGAGCTGAACGAAGCGGGGCAGGCCATCCTCCTTGACCATGCCGGTCTCGCCCTGAATCAGGGGCAGGCAGTAGTCGATGAAGCCCTGGGTCACGCCGTTTCCTTCTGCATTGATCCACTCCAGAGGAACCTTCTTCTCGGTGTTGGCGACAACGCTCAGGTCAAACAGCTCCGGCTCGCACTTGTAGCCATCGGCGCCGCGGGTGCACTTGAAGCCCACCATCTTATCCGTCGTACCGGCCACGGCAGCCTCGACCGCCACCTTACCGGACAGGAAGGACTCCGCAATATCCGTACCGGAGGCGCAGTGTGCGGCGCAGCGCTGCAGCAGGGACAGCTCGATGGGGCGAACCTTTGCTCCGGTAGCCGCCTTCACCACATCGGCCAGACGAGCCGCCAGGCCGCCCAGCTGGGCATGACCGAAGCCGTCGGTACCGGAGGTCTTGGCCTCGGAAACGAAGGTGCCGTCGGCGTAGTGTACACCCTCGGACACGGCCACGATGCAGTTCTTCTTCTCGCCGTAAATGCGCTTTACGTCCGCGATGAACTGATCCATGTTGAAATCCACCTCGGGCAGGTAGACCAGATCGGGGCCGTCGCCCTTCAGACCGGCCAGAGCAGCCGCAGCAGTCAGCCAACCGGCGTGACGGCCCATGCACTCAATGATGGTAACCATGCCCGTGTCGTAAACGTGGCAGTCCCGGGACACTTCCATGACGGAGGTAGCAATATACTTGGCGGCAGAGGCGAAGCCGGGGCAGTGATCGGTTCCGGCCAGATCGTTGTCGATGGTCTTGGGCACGCCCATAACGCGGCACTCATAGCCCACGCGGCTCATATACTTGGAGATCTTGTTGCAGGTGTCCATGGAGTCGTTGCCGCCGTTGTAGAAGAAGTAACGCACGTTATACTTCTTGAAAATCTCCAGGATGCGCTTGTAATCGGTGTCGTCCACATCCGGGTCCGCGATCTTGTACCGGCAGGAGCCGAGGGCGGAGGAAGGCGTATGGAGCATATTGGCCAGCTCTGCGGGATCTTCCTCATCCATAATCATGAGCTGATCGTTCAGCACGCCCTTGATGCCGTGGAAAGCGCCGTAAACCGTGGTAATGCTGGGGTTTTCCAGCGCGGTCTTGATGACGCCGTAGGCAGAGCAGTTGATGACGGCAGACGGGCCGCCGGACTGACCGATAATCGCAGAACCGACAAGAGTTTTCTCAGACATTATTGATAATACCTCCATAAAGAAATCGAATTTCCGGTTATATTTTGCGGGAATTTTCCTGTCAAAATCCCCACCAGCCGCATTATATCACGAATTGCGGGGAATGGCAAATATTTTTATTGAAAAGGGAAAAAAATGTGGTATAATGGTGGCGAACAAAAGGCAGGCTTGCCTGCTTATTTAAGAAAGGATGATTCCAATGCCTCTGGTAACTTCTACCGAAATGTTCCGCAAGGCTTACGACGGCGGCTACGCCATCGGCGCTTTCAATGTCAACAATATGGAGATCGTTCAGGGCATCACCGAAGCTTGCCGTGAAGAGCACGCTCCTGTGATCCTGCAGGTGTCCAAGGGCGCCCGCGCCTATGCCAACCACACCTACCTGGTGAAGCTGGTTGAGGCCGCTGTTATTGAGTGCCCCGAGATTCCCATCGTGCTGCACCTGGACCACGGTCCCGACTTTGAGACCTGCAAGAGCTGCATCGACGGCGGCTTTACCTCCGTCATGATCGACGCCTCCTCCAAGCCCTTTGCCGAGAACATCGAGATCACCAAGAAGGTCGTCGAGTACGCCCATGACCACGGTGTCGTGGTCGAGGCCGAGCTGGGCACCCTGGCCGGCATTGAGGACGAGGTCAAGGTTGAGCACGGCGCTGCCTCCTACACCCGTCCCGAGGAAGTGGAGGAGTTTGTCTCCAAGACCGGCTGTGACTCTCTGGCTATCGCCATCGGCACCTCTCACGGCGCCTACAAGTTCACCGCCGCACAGTGCACCCGCAACGAGAAGGGCATTCTGGTTCCGCCTCCCCTGCGTTTCGACGTGCTGGAGGAAGTTTCCAAGCGTCTGCCCGGCTTCCCCATCGTGCTCCACGGCTCTTCTTCCGTGCCTCAGGAGTACGTGAAGATGATCAACACCCACGGCGGCAAGATGCCCGACGCTGTCGGCATTCCCGAGGAACAGCTCCGTCACGCCGCTGAGCTGTCCGTGTGCAAGATCAACATCGACTCTGACCTGCGGCTGGCCATGACCGGCACCATCCGTCAGTTCTTTGCTGAGCACCCCGACAAGTTTGATCCCCGCGAGTACCTGAAGCCCGCCCGCGCCAACATCAAGGAGCTGGTCCGCCACAAGCTGGTGGACGTGCTGGGCTGCGCCGGCAAGGCCTGATTGGTTCTGCCATTCGTAGATCTGCCTTTCAAAAGAGAGGGCATTCTCCCAACGGAGGATGCCCTCTTGTGCTGCCCATAGACCCCGCAGAGTACCGGCGCACAGACATTTCCTTTCTGTCAAACCGTCCATAAAAGCCCGGATGCATCCAAGCATCCGGGCTTTCGTTGTACCTATCCGTTTTATAGGGCCGTACGCTGCGGCTCACACCTTGCGGTCCCATGCCTTTATCTGCTCCGCCTTTTCATACAGCCGCAGATAGCTGCGATATCGGGTCGGGCCGATTCCGCCATCCTCTACCGCCTGCCGTATGCTGCATCCCGGCTCCTCCCGGTGGGTGCAGTCCCGGAACTGGCACTGTCCCAAATACGGCGAAAAATCCGGAAACGCATATTGCAGATTCTCCTTCAGCAGCACATCCATCTGATCCGTGTCAAAGGAGGAAAAGCCCGGCGTATCCGCCACATAAGTCTCCTCCGCCACGCGGAACAGCTCCACATGCCGCGTGGTGTGCCGGCCCCGGCCAAGCTTCTCCGAAACCTCTCCGGTAGGCAGCGCCAGCCCCGGGCACAGGGCATTGAGGATGCTGCTCTTTCCCACGCCGGAATTTCCCGTAAACGCGGTCAGCTTTCCCCGCAGCAGTTGCCCCAGCTCCGCAATGCCGGCGCCGGTTTCCGCACTGGCCTGAATGACCGGAAAGCCCGCCTTTCGGTAAATGGCCGCCAGGTCCTGCCCCGGGTCCAGGTCACATTTGTTGATGCACAGATACACCGGCACATCCTGATCCCCGGCAATCGCGGCGACCCGGTCGATCAAAAACGGTTCGGTCACGGGGTTGACATTGGACGCAAAAACCACCAGCGCGTCTATATTGGCCACGGCGGGGCGCACGAAACGGTTCTTCCGCGGCAGAATTTCCTCCACCATTCCCTTGCCCCGCTCCACGCAGATACGGACCCAATCCCCCACAAGGGGAAAGTCCGGTCCCCGGCGCAGGCTGCCCCGGGCGCGGCAGGTAACCGTCCGCCCGGTAAGCTCCACCTCGTAAAATCCGCTGAGGGATTTTACGATTCTCCCTGTATACGCCTCACCCATTGACCGAAAAATCCACCTTCTCCGTGCGGTAATACTGATCGTCAATGTACAGTTCATAATACTGCACACCGCTGCCGGTAAGCTGCACCATGACGGTGTAGGTACCCACCTGCACCACCATATCCTCCATGACCCGTTCACCGCCCAGGCGGATGCTCAGGGTGTACGGCTCCGTCCGGTCCGAAGGCAGGGTCAGCTCCACCCGCTTCTCCACCGTCACATCCGCCGGATCCGTAGCAGGCTGGGTCGTAGGCGGCTGCGTCGGCGGCTCGGTAGACGGCTCCGTGGGCGGCACCGTCGTCTCCGCCGGTCCCTCGGAAATCTCCAGAATGATCTTGGTATCCACACTGACCGTCTCGCCCTTCTCTACCGACTGGCTGACGACCTCATCCTTGGGCTTTCCGCTCTCTACGGAACGGTAATCCACATCCGTAAATCCATACTTTGTCAGCAGATCCAGAGCGGTGCTGTATTTCAGGCCAACCACCTTGGGCATCTGGGCCGTCTTTACCTCCGGGCCGGAGCTGATCCAGAGCGTAATGGTCTGCCCCTCGGTCAGCTGCTCCCCGCGCACGGGGTCCGTGCGGATGATGCGCCCGGCCTCTACCGTGGCGCTGGCCTCCTGCCGGGGCAAAATCACCAGGTTCAGACCCAGCTCGCCCAGGAAATCTCTGGCCTCCTGCTCCGTCAGGTTCGTGATATCCTCCATCACCTTTTCCTGCGGCTCCGGTCCCAGGCTGACGGTCACCACCACCTGGTTGCCCTTGTAAATTTCCTCACCGGCCTTGGGATTCTGGTCCATGATCTGGCCGCGTTCATACACGTCGTCGTAAGCTCCCGGCCCCCGGACAATGACGATTCCGTCGATTTCCTTATCGATCTGGTCATAGTAGCTCCCCACAAGCTGGGGAACCTTCACCAGCTCCTGCTCCGGCTTTCCGGAGAAGGTTCCGCTGATCAGCAGCACCAGGAAAATGACGATTCCCACGACCACAACCGCCGAGCACGCCACAACCGCTATGGTCGTGGTCCGGCTGCGGCTTTCCTCCTCCGTCTCCGTCTGCCGTTTGGGCGCGGGCGTCCGGTTGTCCTTTGTTCCCCCGGCTGCCGAGGGCCGTTCCTGCCGCAGCGGCTGGGTATTTTGCCGGCTGCGGGCCGCAGCGGTCCGCTCCGCCGTGGAGGAGGCCGCCGGAGTCTGAGGCTGCAGCGGAATCGTCCGGATGCGGGTAGCATCATCAATGGGCATATTGTTGAAGTCAAACAGGATGGTCGGGTCCTTACGGAACTCATCCATGTCATACAGCATGGCGGTAGCGGACGGGTAACGGTCATTCGGCTCGACCGCCATAGCCTTCATAATGATCTGCTCCAGGCCGCCGGGAATATTGGGATTGAGGGTAGAGGGCATGGGCGCGCCGCCGTTGATATGCTGAATGGCCACAGCCACCGGGGATTCCCCGTCATAGGGCGGGCGTCCGGTCATCATCTCGTACATGACAACGCCCAGGGAATAAATATCCGACCGATTGTCCACCCGGCCTCCCTTGGCCTGCTCCGGCGAGATGTAGTGAACCGATCCCAGTGCCTCCTTGGTCAGCGTATTGCTCTTGGACATGACCCGGGCAATACCGAAGTCGGCCACCTTCACCGACCCGTTTTTCAGCACCATCACATTGTGCGGCTTGATATCCCGGTGGACGATGCCGCGGCTGTGGGCGTGCTCCAGCGCCTTTGCGATCTGCATGGCAAAATGGAGCGTCTCCTTCCAGTTCAGCACGCCTTTTTTCTCCATGTACTGCTTGAGCGTGATGCCGTCGATCAGCTCCATCACGATGTAATCCGCGTCGGCCGAGGTGGACACGTCATACACGGCCACAATGTTTGGGTGGCTGAGCATGGCGACGGCCTGGCTCTCCGCGTGAAAGCGGCGGCGGAACTCCTCATCCTGGGAGTATTCGTCCTTCAGAATTTTAATGGCTACCAGACGATTGAGCCGGTGGCAGCGGGCTTTGTACACAACCGCCATACCGCCGGTACCGATGACCTCCAGAATCTCGTACCGGTTATCCAGCAGACGGCCAATATATTTATCCATAGCATAGGCTCCTTTCGCGTCGTGTCAGATCATGACCAGAACACTGGTCACATTATCCGGCGCGCCGCGGTTTTTGGCAATTTCCAGCAAACGCCGGCAGCAAAACTGCTTGTTCACGCCGTGGACGACCTCAAACAGAATTTCCTGGTCATCCATCATATTGGACAGTCCGTCGCTGCACAGCAGCAGACTGTCTCCCCGCTCCATCGGGACATGGTACAGGTCGCTCTCCACCATCGGCTCCGTGCCGATGGCACGGGTAATCAGATTTTTTCCCGGATAGGTCCGCGCCTGCTCCGGCGTCAGCTCCCCGCGCTCAAGCATCATCTGCACAAGGGAATGGTCCCGGGTAATCCGGCGGATTCCCTCCCCGTTGATGCCGTAGGCGCGGCTGTCGCCCACATTGATGACCGTCGCCTGCTTTCCCTGAAGCAGCGCGGCGACCAGCGTCGTTCCCATTCCGTTGAATTCCTCAAATTGCTGCGCCTGGTCAAACACCGTAAAGTTTGCCAGCTTGACGGCGCTGCGGAGTATCTGGTCGGTCTGCCACAGCTCCAGTCCCGCCTTCCAGCTCCGGCGGATTTCCTGGATGAAGACATCCACCGCCAGCGCGCTGGCCACATTGCCGGACTTTGCGCCGCCCATGCCGTCGCATACAACACACAGCAGGCTGCTGCGGTCCAGCTGCTCAATCTGATAGGAATCCTGATTCTGCGTCCGGACACAGCCCGGGTCGGTCAGGCCCCAATATTGCACGGAATGTCCCCCCTTCTTTCAGTAAGCTTCTGACAGGAAGCCCTGTCCGCAGCGCTTCGGTCCGCCCAAGCGCCGGGGACGGCGTTTCCTATTCGCCGTTCTGCGTGGTATACTTTCTGCGAAGCTGGCCGCAGGAGGCATCGATGTCTCCGCCCAGCGAACGGCGCACCGTCGCCGGAGTGCCCCCGTCCTCCAGAATCTGCTGAAACCGGGCTACCGCCTGCCGGGAGCTGGGCTTCAGCGGGCTTTCCTCCACATGGTTCAGCGGAATCAGATTCACATGCGCCGGCAGGCCCTGCAGCCGGGTCAGCAGCTCCCTGGCGTTCTCCGGGCTGTCGTTTACGCCGTCGATCATCGCGTACTCAAAGGAAATTCTGCGGCTTGTGGCCGCGTAATACCGCCGGCAGGCCGCCAGCAGCGCATCAATGGGATATGCCCGGTCCACCGGCATAATCCGGCTGCGAATGGCATCGTTGGGCGCATGGAGGGAAACGGACAGGGTAAGCTGGAGCTTTCTCTCCGCCAGCGCATCGATCCCTGGCACCAGGCCGCAGGTAGACAGGCTGATATGCCGCATGGAGATGTGCATTCCCTCCGGGCTGTTGATCAGCTCCAGGAAACGCATCACATTGTCAAAATTATCCAGCGGCTCGCCGATCCCCATCAGCACAATGTGGGAAACCGGCAGTCCCGAATCCACCTGAGTAAACAGGACCTGGTCCACCATTTCATAAGGCTCCAGCCGGCGGACCAGCCCGCCCAGGGTAGACGCGCAAAAGGCGCACCCCATCCGGCAGCCGACCTCGGAGGAAATGCACACGGTATTGCCGTAGTGGTAGCGCATCAGCACCGTCTCCACGCAGTTCCCGTCTGCCAGGCGCCACAGATACTTTACCGTGCCGTCCCGGGCCGATTCCTGCCTGCGAACCGCCTGCGGCGGCACAAGCGGGCAGCGCTCCGCCAACACGGCGCGCAGCTCCTTGGGCAGATTGTGCATTGCCTCATAGGAGGTGGCACCCCGGTGAAGCCAACCGTAGAGCTGCTTTGCCCGGAATGCAGGCTGCCCCAGCTCCTTCAGCGCGGCCTGCATCTCCGGCAGCGTCATGGATTTCAGATTCATGCTTTCCTCCGCAGACGGCAAATGAAGAACCCGTCCGTATCATATTCACCGGGCACCAGCGTAAGCATCCCGGTGGTATTCACGGGAAACGGCGCGGGAAGCGCCATCGGCTCCGCCGCAAAGTCCTTTCTCGTCCGAAGGAAGGACTCCACAACGCCCTCGTTTTCCCGGCGCACCAGCGTACACGTGGAATACAGCAGCACGCCGCCCGGCTTGACATAGTCCGCCTGCTTCAGCAGAATCCGAAGCTGAAGCTCCGGCATCCGCGCCATATCCTCCACGCTCTTGTAGCGGATATCCGGCTTCTTGCGGATAATCCCGTAGCCGGAGCAAGGCACATCCGCCAGCACCACATCCATCTTGTCGGCCCAGGCCGGATGATTCTCCGTCGCATCCTGCTCCCGCACCACAATGTTTTCCAGTCCAAGCCGCCGGGCGCCGTTCTGAATCAGCGTCGTCTTATGGCGGTGAATGTCTGCCGCGCGAATTTTTCCCTTTCCGCCCATGGCGATTGCCGCGGCGAAAGTCTTTCCCCCGGGGGCGGCACAGCAGTCCAGAACCCGCACCTGATCCCCCACGGGAATCTGCGCGCACATCACACACAGCCGGGCCGCCGCATCCTGGACATAAAACAGCCCCTGGCGGAAAGCCTCCAGCTTCTCCAGGCTGCCGGTATTGGACAGCACCAGACAGTCCGGCATCCACCGGTGCGGCAGCGCCGTCACGCCCTCCCGGGCCAGGCTTCGGGTCAGGTCCTCCGTCGTCGTGCGCAGGGTATTGACCTGTACGACCGTCTGGGGCGTGTCGTTATTGGCCGCCAGCATCGGCTCCAGGCGATCCTGCCCCACATACTCCGCCAGCAAATCCACCAGCTCCTGCGGATGACTGTAGCGCTGCGCCAGGGTCTGCGGCATTTTCAGCGTACCGCGGGTGTTGACCGCGCTGCGCAGCACGGCATTGACCAGCCCCGGCGCCGAGCGCTGCCACTTGCAGTAGCGCTTGGTCAGCTGCACCGACTCGTTCACCGCCGCGGAGCTGGGAATTTTGTCCAATTCGTAAATCTGGTACAGCCCCAGGTGGAGAATATCCCGCACCACGGGGTGCAGATCCTTGACCCTGCCGGTCAGAAGCTGCTGCAAAAAGAAATCCAGAAGATCCCGGTTTTGCAGCACGCCGTAGCACAACCGGGTAGCCAGCGCCGCGTCCCGGCGATCCAGCCGATCCCGCTCGATATAATCCTTCAGCACACCGTTGGACCACGCCGCCCGCTTCCGGCAGGCGATCAATGCATCCAGTGCCGTCTCTCTGGCTCCCATATTCACCCCTCCAATGGATGGCCCCGGAAATAATCCGGCGCGCTCATGCGTTTGCCGCCTTCCGCCTGCAAAATCTGAATTTCAACGGCTCCGTCCGCGCACGCAACCAGCAGTCCGGTCTTGCGCAGTCCCAGAATGCTCCCCGGCGCCGCGGCGGGGGCCTGCTCCACCACCGCCGTCCGGTAAATCTTGAAGCGTCTGCCCGCCAGCTCTGCCGTAGCCACCGGCCAGGGATTCAGGCCCCGCACCCGGTTGTGGATGACCCGGGCAGGCTGATTCCAGTCGATGGCGCACATGCTCTTATCCAGCATGGGGGCGTAGGTCGCCTTCGCCCCGTCCTGGGGCGTCCCCGGCACCGGCCCGGCCTCAAACCGGCTCAGGGTCCTGCTCAGCAGTCCCGCGCCCAGCTCCGCCAGCCGGTCCAGCAGCTCGCCCGCCGTCTCGTCCGGATCGATCGGTGTGGAAACCGCGTCGATCATGTCGCCCGCGTCCATCTCCCGGCACAAATACATGGCCGTCACGCCCGTCTCCGGCCTTCCGTCCAGGACGGCCCACTGATAGGGCGCAGAACCGCGGTAGGCCGGCAGCAGACTGGCATGGATATTGATGCAGCCCCGGACCGGCACATCCAGCACGCTCTGAGGCAGGATCCGGCCGTAAGCCACCACCGCCACCACATCCGGCTTCAGCCCGGCCAGGGTCTGCACCGTCTCCGGGTCCCGGAAGCTCTCCGGCTGGAATACCGGCAGGTCATGGGCCAGGGCCACCTCCTTCACCGGAGAAAAGGCCAGCTTCATTCCCCGATTCCGAGGACGGTCCGGCTGTGTATACACCCCGACCACCTGAAAGCCGTCGTCAAGGATTCTCTTCAGACAGGTCGCCGCAATTTCCGGCGTTCCCATAAACACGACCCGCATACGTCCAAACCTCCCATTTTCTGCCGGGAGCACAGCCCCGGCGCTCAGTCCTCTTCCATCTCCGCCAATTCTTCGTCCGTCAGGAACCGCTCCATCACCTCGGTATACAGAATACCGTCCAGGTGATCCAGCTCATGGCAGAAGCAGCGGGCAGTCAATCCGCGGCCGTCCGTCTCAAACCACACGCCGTTCCGGTCCTGGGCGCGTACCTTGGCATAATCCGGCCGCTTGACCAGGCCATACTTACCCGGTACGCTCAGGCAGCCCTCTGCGCCGATCTGCTCGCCGGAGGTCTCCACCAGCGACGGATTCACCAGCTCAAGCACCTGCTCGCCGTTATCCACCAGCACGATGCGCCGCAGGATTCCCACCTGAGGCGCCGCCAGGCCGACGCCCTGCGCCTGCTCCAGCGTCTCGCGCATATCGTCCAGCAGGCGGTGCAGCTTGCCGTCGAAGGCCGTCACCGGCTTGCAGGTCTTGTGCAGCGCCGGTTCCTTATCGGTCAGAATTTTTCTAAGCCCCATATTCGTTCCTTCTTTCTTCAGTCAAATCCGTTTACATCAGCAAAGGCCGAAATACCCCGATTCTCCCGGTCCTGGGCAAACTGCCGCAGCAGATGGGCGATCAGCTGCCCCAGGGGGCGGGTCAATTTGCAGCGGAGCGTCAGCCAATACCGAAAATGATAGTTGATTTTCGGCACCGGGCAGGGGGCCGGTCCCAGGACGCCGCACGGCTCCCGGCAGTACGGCTCCTGCCGCAGCAGGTAAAGCAGACTGTCCCGGAGCTTGACCGCCCCCCGCAGGACTCTGCCCTCCTCCGGACCGGTCACCGTAAGTGTGACCAGATCGCCAAAGGGCGGCAGCTTCTGCATCTGCCGCAGGGGCAGCTCCAGCTCGTAAAAGCCCGCATAATCCTGAGCTGCCGCCAGTGTGATCACCGGGTTCTCCGGCGAGAGCGTCTGGATGATGGCCCGGCCGGGCGTATCTCCCCGTCCGGCGCGTCCCACCACCTGGGTCAGCATATCAAAGGTCGTCTCCGACGCCCGGAAGGAACCGGCATACAGCCCCAGATCCCCGTCCAGCACCCCGACCAACGTCACGTTGGGCAGGTTCAGTCCCTTGGCAACCATCTGCGTACCCAACAGGACCGGCACATGGTCCGCCTGGAAATGCTCCAGGATTTTCTCATGGGTATGCACCGCGCTTACCGTATCGGTATCCATGCGCAGAATCTCCATCCCCGGGAGCAGCGCCTCCAGCTCCTGCTGTGCCTTCTGCGTGCCGCAGCCGATGGTTTTCAGAGGGCCGCCGCACCGGGGGCATCGCTCGGGTACCGGCTGAGAATAGCCGCAGTAATGGCACATAAGCCGCTGATTCGCGCTGTGGTAGGTCAGTCTGGCGCTGCATCGGGGGCACTCCGGCGCCTCGCGGCAATCCACGCACACCAGGGCGCGGCTGTTCCCCCGGCGATTGAGCAGCAGCACCGTCTGCTTGCCCGCCTCGGCCGTCTCCCGAATGGCCTGCACCAGGGCGCGGCTGAACACGGAATCGTTTCCGTCCTCCAGCTCCCGGCGCATGTCCACGATCTCCACGCCGGGAAGCTGCGTCCCGTTGTAGCGTCCGGTCAGGGTATACAGGCTATACAGTCCGCTTTTCGCCCGGTACATGCTCTCCAGCGTAGGCGTTGCCGATCCCAGCAGCACCAGCGCGTGTTCTCTTCTCCCCCGCCAAAGCCCGGTCTCCACCGCGCAGTAGCGGGGGCTGTTCTCGGACTTGTAGGAGTGCTCCTGCTCCTCGTCTATGATGATCAGGCCCAGGCTGCCGCAGGGGGCAAAAATCGCAGACCGGGTCCCCGCGACCACCCGCGCCTGACCGGAGCGGATGCGTTTCCACTGATCATAGCGCTCCGATGCCGGCAGGCCGCTGTGCAGCACCGCTACCTGATCTCCGAAATGGGCCGCCAACAGCCCGAGGAGCTGGGGTGTCAGAGCAATCTCCGGCACCAGCAGCAGCGCGCTGCGCCCGTCCTCCAGGCAGGCGCGGATGAGGCGGAGGTAGACGGCCGTCTTTCCCGAGCCGGTCACGCCGTGCAGCAGCGCGGTCCCGGGCGTACTTTGGCGCATCTGGGCGCACAATCCATCGAAAGCCGCCTGCTGCTCTTGGCTCAGCACCAGGGGACCGTCGATTTTTGCCGGTACGATTTCCCGGCAGCGCAGGACCGGCCTGTCCGTCAGGGTAAGATAGCCCAGCTTCTCCAGGCGGCGCACGGTCGCCGTCTGCGCGCCGGTAAAATAGCACAGCTCCTTCACCGATACGCTGCCCACCGCGCACAGCGTCTCCAGCACGGCGCGCTGCATTGCCGCGGACCGGGGCCGGCGCTGGGCATAAGCCATGGCCTCCTCCGGAGAGGCGGCCAGCGTGGCGACCTGCTCGGACTTGTCGCCGGTTTTTCGCTGAAAGCTCTGCTCCCGGCGGATCCAGCCCTTCCCGGTCAGATAGCGCAGCTCCTCCCGGAGCGTCTCCTCCCGGGGTGCCGCCGCCCGCAGTGCGCTCAGCTCCGCCCGGCCGCCCAGCTCCTCCAGCTGCCGCATAATCGCCAGGGCCTCCGGGCGCCGGCAGGTCTGCTCCTGCCACCCGGAATCGGGAACAAGGGAATAGATCTCCTTCTCCCGGAACCATAGCCCGGCGGGGAGCATAACCCTTGCGGCATCGAAAAAGGTGCAGAAATACCGCTCCCGCAGGAACACGGCCATATGCAGCATAAGCTGGGACAGCACCGGCTCCCCGTCCAGGCAGCGCTCCACAGGCTTCAGCCCCTGGGCATCTCCCGCCTCCACGGTCAGGACGATTCCCTCCGTCCGGCGGTTTCCCCGGCCGAAGCTCACCTCCACCCGCTGTCCCGGCGACAGGGTCATCCCCTCCGGCACAGCGTAGGAATAGGGCTTGTCAATGGCAAAGGTTGCAGCGGAAACGGCAATTTTCGCAATCTCCATCACCGTCTCCTCCCCTTTTGATCAGTTCTTGTACGCGTCCTTCACGCTGGCGGAGAGCTTGCCCTCGGCCACCTCCCGGATGGCCATCGTCACAGGCTTATCCGGAAGCTCTTCATTCAGTGCGTCCGCCTCGGCTGCGATCTGACGGGCGCGGTGCGCCACCAGATTCACCAGCAGATAACGACTGTCCACATTCTTCAACAAATCCGCAACAGGGGGGTAAAGCATATTTCGTTCCTCCAATTTTTATTCATCCGCCTTTTGGGCGATGATCTGCAAAATTTCCTCGGCGCACCGATCCACCTGGTCGTTCACGACCACATAGTCGTAGGCCGTGCGCTGCGCCATTTCCCACGCCGCCCGGTCCAGCCGCATCCGAATCTGCTCCGGCGGCGTGTCATTGCGCCCGGTCAGACGGCGGGCAAGCTCCTCTTCACTCGGCGGCATAATGAAAATCAAGGTTGCATCGGGCCGCTTCTCCCGCACGGCAAACGCGCCGTTCGGCTCCACGTCCAGCACCACATTCGCCCGGGTCAGCTTTTCCTCCAGCTGCTCCCGGGGTGTGCCGTAAAACGTGGCGTTGTGTTCATCATACTCCAGGAAAGCTCCCTGGCGTATCATCTGCTGAAACTTTTCCTTTGACAGGAAATAGTAGCTCACGCCCTCCTGCTCTCCCGGCCGGGGGGACCGGGTCGTGGCAGAAACGGAAAAAAGCAAATCCTTGCGCTTCGCCATTACCCGGCTGAGCACCGTGCTCTTTCCCACTCCCGACGCGCCGGAAATCACAAACAGTTTTCCCGCACTCACAAAAGCGCCTCCTCATCCGCC
Organism: uncultured Oscillospiraceae bacterium; assembly: GCA_934569195.1. GTDB lineage: Bacteria > Bacillota > Clostridia > Oscillospirales > Oscillospiraceae > Faecousia. The sequence goes on along the minus strand of CAKTKB010000001.1, from coordinate 26,263 downwards.
GCCTGACGCCCATTCCACCGGGCCTCAATGGCCTGGGGCGTCAATGCGGACAAAATCACATGGTCGGTATCCATCAGCAGAACGCTTCGGGTCCTGCGCCCATAGGACGCATCGATCAGCATACCTCTGTCCCTGGCCTCCTGCATCACCCGCTTAATGGGGGCCGAATCCGGCTCCAGCACCGACAGGAGCCGCTCCGCCGCAATCATACTGCCAAATCCAATATTGATCAGCTTCATATCCGTCACACAATGTTCTGGGTCTGCTCCCGGATTTTTTCCAGCTCCGCCTTGATCTCCACAACAATCCGGGCGAGCTGCACATCCGTGCATTTGGAGCCGATGGTGTTGGCCTCCCGGTTCATCTCCTGCAGGAGGAAATCCAGCTTGCGTCCCACGTCGCCTCCGGCGGTCAGCATGGTATCCATCTGTGCCAGGTGGCTGCGCAGGCGGACGGTCTCCTCATCCACCGCCACCTTATCCGCAAAAATGGCCGCCTCCGTCAGAATCCGGCTCTCGTCAATGGCCGTATTCTCCAGGACCTCCCGCAGCTTTGCCTCCAGGCGCGCCCGGTAATCCCGGACCGTCTGCCCGTTTCCGGCCTCCACCCGGGCCACCAGCCCCAGGATCGTCTCCCCACGGCTGCGCAGATCCCGCTCCATAGCCTGTCCCTCGGCACAGCGCATGGCGTCGTACGCCTCCAGCGCCCGGGCGACCACACTCAGCAGGTCCTCCTGCAGCTGCGCCTCGTCAACCTGAGGCTTCTCCACGGTGAACACATCCGGCAGCCGGGAAAGCACCGCCGCGCTCACGTCGTCCTTCACACCGTACCGCTCAACCATCTGCCGCATAGCGGCAAGATACCCTTCCACCATGCCGCAGTTCAGGCTCACCGTACCCGCCTGGGTCCCGGCGGCATCCAGGCTCACAAGCACGTCCACCTTTCCCCGGGACACGGCTGCCTTTACCGCCTGCTTTACGGAATCCTCCGCAAAGGACAGCGCCCTGGGCAGCTTCACCGTGCAATCCAGGTAGCGGTTATTTACGGAACGAATCTCCACCGTAAACTCCCGTCCGTGGAGGGTCTGCACACTCCGGCCATAGCCGGTCATACTTTTTATCAACGCCGTGTTCCTCCTGTTTATCCGCCCCGGCGGTCCGAATCCGCAAAGGCTGTAATCGTATATACCGTCTCTTTTTTCGCCAGGCGCCGGTCATAGATCGCCGCACCAACCAGGCCCGCGGCAAAGCCCAGGCCGCCCACGGCCGCGCCGGAAGCGTGCAGCGCCGCCCCCAGAGCAAATCCGGCAAAGAACAGCGCCACGGGCAGGCTGTAGAGTACCGCCGCGCCGCGCAGCACCCCGCGGGAATCCGACTGCAACCGCACCCAGTCCCCGGCGCAGGCGCCTATGGCGTTGACCGCCCGCAGCTCGATGGTCTCCGGGGCCGCGCCGCAGCCCCGGCATTGATGGCAGTCTCCCGAGCAGGCGCTGACGCGGCTGCAAGTCACCAGCGCCGTCCCGTCGGGATAAACCTCCCGCACACGAACCGTCTGCTCCATGGCTATTTCTTGGCCGTATCGTCCGCCGCGCGAATGGTCGCGGACAGGGTGTAGGAGTTCAGCGCGCCGCAGTCCGAATACAGCGTAGGCAGAGAAATCTTGGCATCCACCGTAGCCGTACCGGCCTCCTCGCCCGTAAAGTCCACCGTTACCACAACATCGCTGGCCTTCAGCGCATCCATCTTGCCGATGGGTCCCCGGACGGAGACCTCCAGCTGGGTGGTCAGGAATTCCACCTCCATGCCCTCCGGCACGTTCACCGGATGGAAGGTCGTCACCGTAAACACCCGCGTCTTCAGCGCAGGGAAGCTGATCTTCACCGTCGCCTTGGTTACGCCGCTCTCGTTGTTGATGCCCTCCGGCAGGGTCACGTCAAATTCCATCGTCGTAGCCTTCACGCATTCGGCCAGGTTGATCGTCCCCAGCTCCAGGGAATCCAGCGCGCTGAGGGCCGTATCGTTTCCGGATACCAGAATGGTCTTCGGCTCGATGTCAATGGAGCTTGTCTGCTCCGTCGCACCGCCGCCGTCCGTTACCTTCACCTGCAGCGCGATCTCCTTGTACCGCTGGATCCGCAGCTCCAGGCGAACCTCCTCCACATTGGTGGTCACCAGCTGGGCATCCACCGGATTGTCCTCCTCGTCGCACAGGGTATAGCGGAAGCTCTCGCTGATGGACTCGCTGCGCCCCGTCAGATCCACGTCGATCCGGGCGTGGTCGATCTGGCTGACCACCGCATCCGGTCCGTCCAGCGTGATCACCGTGTTGTCCAGAGTGGGATTTTTCTTATCGGCGATATACCCGTCCGGGACGGAGCCGGTCACCGAAACCTGGACCGCCACCCGCTTGGTCGTCCGCCGGTCCACCTCCACCGTAACCGCGCTGGGCTCCCGGCTCTGCACGGTGATGGAATTGTCGGGAATGTCGCCGGGGAAGGACACGTCGAAAACCAGTGCCTGGGTCCCCGGGGCATAAATTTTTGTCAAATCGGCCGTAACCGTAATGTCCGAGCTTTTCAGCTTGTTCAGGTTGGACCGGTTGCCGGACAGCTTCAGGGTCACGGTCGTCTCGCCGCCGTCCGTCAGCATCAGCCCCCGCTCCTTGAGGACGCTCTCGCCCTGCAGCACAACGGGCACATTGTAGAAGGTAGCCTCCCAATCGGGATTCTGCACCGTGATGACATATGCCCACAGGAACACCGCGCCGACCAGGGATATCAGCGCTGCCATCAGCTTATTTTTCATCCCGGTCCTTCTCCTTTCTGTGGAGCTTCTGCCGCAGCCGCACACCGGGGCCGGGGCCTTGCTCCTCCCGCTGGGTACACAGCGCGTTGCGCAGCATCTTCTCCAGCGTCTGGGGCGCCAGGTGACGCTTGAGCATACCGTTTTCCGCCTCGGAAATGGTGCCGGTCTCCTCGGAGACGATCACGACGACCGCGTCGGTGATCTCCGTCAGGCCGATGCCCGCTCTGTGACGGGTGCCCAGGTCCGCGCTGAGGCGGTCGCTCTCGGACAGAGGCAGCACACAGCCTGCGGCGGCCACCCGGCCGTCCCGTATAATCAGGGCGCCGTCATGCAGCGCCGCCTTCGGGAAGAAAATGTTCCGCAGCAGCTGCTCGGAAACCTGCCCGTCGATCACGGTGCCGGTCTTAAAGTAATCATCGAGCCGGTTGCCCCGGGCAAACACGATCAGCGCGCCCACCTTCTCCCGGCTCATCGCCTCGCAGGCCATCACCGTCTGCGCAATGACCGGATCCATGGGACTTGCCTCCTTGCTGGGAGCCAGCAGCTCCGAAAGCTTCATGCCGCCCAGGTGGTCCAGCATACGCCGCAGCTCCGGCTGGAAGAGAATAACCAGGGAAATCAAACCGATGGTAAGCAGCTGATTGAGCAGAAAGCTGACCGTATAGAGCTTGAGCACACTGGCCAGCGCCGCCACGACCCCAATCGCCACCGCAACCTTCACGATCCGGGAAGCGTCGGAGGTACGCACCAGAGAAAGCAGCGTATAAATCAGGAACGCAACCAGAAGAATGTCCAAGTAGTCCGACCAGCGCATCCGCGGCAGGTTCTGAAAAAACTCCTGTAATGTCTCTAGGAACATTCTCTTACCTCTTTTCTTCCGTAGGCCCATGCCGCGCAGTACCCCTGTATAGACACCAAGCCTATTTTATCTGTATCATTATAGCGGAAAGCCGCGCTGATAGCACGAGAAAAAGTGTAAAAAATTCATGGCGAACCGGGGAAGATTCTGTTCATTGCCCGCAAAAATGCCCGGGACTGCTCCGGGCCGGCCCGATGGCCGAAGCTCACGCGGACCGTCCCGGTTTCCGCCGTTCCGGCGCTCTCGTGGGCCAACGGCGCGCAGTGTAGCCCCGCCCGGACCGCGATCCCCTCCTGTGCCAGACTGCGGGCGGCCGTCTCGCAGTCTCCGTCAGGCAGGAAGGAAAGCGTGCCGCCCTGATGCGGGCCGGAGAAAACACGCACCCCCATTTTTTCCAGCTTTTGGGTACAAAATGCCGCCTGCTCCTGCTCCCTGCGGAAAATATGCTCCGTTCCCAGGGCAGCAACGGTCTCCAGTCCGGCGGACAGCCCGGCAAATCCCGGCACATTGACCGTCCCCGCTTCCCCCCGGTCCGGCAGATAGTCCGGCATCTGCATGCTGTGGGATTCGCTGCCGGTTCCCCCGGCAACCAGCGGCACGGGCAGCCGTCTGCAAATCAGGATTCCCGTCCCCTGGGGGCCAAGCAGCCCCTTGTGTCCGGGCATCGCCACAAAATCCGCGCCCCATTTCTCCGGCTCCACCGGGAGCGCCCCGGCCGACTGAGCCGCATCCACCGCAAAGGGCACGCCGTACCGGCGGCAGAGCGCGCTCATCTGCTCCACCGGCAGAATATACCCGAAAACATTGGATACATGGGTAAAAACCGCCGCCTTCGGGCCGCTTTTCAGCGCCTGCTCCCACTGCTCCAGGGTGTCGTCCCAGTCAAACAGCCGCCTCCCCGCCACGACCATTTCCGTCCCCATAGCCCAAAGGGGCCGTGTGACCGCATTGTGCTCAAAGCCGGAAATCACCACCCGGTCCCCCGGCTCCAGCAGAGTACGGATCGCCATGTTGATTCCATAGGTGCATCCCGGAGTGAGCACGATCTGCTCCTGCCCGCAGCCGAAAAGCTCCGCCGCAAGGGTGCGGCAGCGGAACACCGTCTCCGCCGCCGCCATCGCCGCGCCATAGCCTCCCCGCCCCGGATTGGCACAGCGGCGCACCGCCGATGCCATGGCCGCCCCCACCCGGGCCGGTTTCGGGAAGGAGGTCGCGCCGTTATCCAGATAGATCATAGCACCAGCTCCTCCCCCCGTCCCTGGCCGTCGACAAGATACAGCTTCCGAAAGGCCACCCCGCTTGTACGCAGGACCTCCGCCGCCTGCGCCCCTCGCTCCGGCCGGACCACAAGACAGTATCCGCACCCCTTCTCCGCTATCCCCGCAGGGGTACGGCGCAGCTCCGCCCGAATCCCGGCCTGACGCAGAGCTGCCTCGCCCCGCTGTGCCGGTGTAATCGAACGGAAGGTAATATAACACCATTTCATATCGCATAACCTCCCGGTCCAGCCTATGCCCCCATGGGAAAATGGGTGTAAATTTTCCGTTTTTTGTCGCTTTTAAAAAATATTCACAAAATCCACCTTGTAATTCTTCCATTTTCTGGTATACTGTTCTAAAAACCAACCGATCTGAAGGGAGATGGAAATGTGAAGGAGCTGCGGGGAAAAATCCGCGAGGCGCTGCTGTCCGCCCTGCCCATAACCGCCATCGTATATCTGCTGGCCGCCACGCCCTGGTTCGACTTTACCCACAGGGAGCTGCTGGCCTTTACCGTCGGCGCCGTGCTGCTCATCGTCGGCATCGGCATGTTCAACCTGGGGGCCGATCTGGCCATGACGCCCATGGGCACCTATGTAGGGTCGGGCCTGTCGCGCCAACGCAAGCTGGGTCTGCTGCTGGGCGTGTGCTTTGTGCTGGGCGTGCTGATTACCGTTGCCGAGCCGGATCTGCAGGTCCTGGCCGCCCAGGTCAGCGCCGTCATCCGTGGTCCGCTCCTGATTGTCTCCGTCGGCGTGGGCGTAGGTGTCTTTCTGGTCGTCGCCATTGTCCGCATCGTCTTCCGCAGAAGCCTTTCCAGCATCCTGATGCTGTTCTACATGCTGCTCTTCGCTCTGGGAATGCTGCTGGTCATCCGGGGCAACGGGGCGCTCCTGCCTCTGGCCTTTGACTCCGGCGGCGTGACCACCGGCCCCATCACGGTTCCCTTCCTGATGGCTCTGGGCGTAGGCATCTCCGGCGTGCTGGGCGACCGGCGCAGCCAGGAAAACAGCTTCGGTATGGTCTCCCTCTGCTCCATCGGACCCATGCTTGCCGTGCTGGTGCTGGGCATCTTCTCCAGGAACGATTTGCAGTATGCCGTTCCGGACTATACCATCTCCGGCAGTCTTGCCCAGGCGTTTCTCCACACGGCCCGTCACACTGCCGCGGAGGTCGCCCTGGCTCTGGGACTGATCGTCGTATTCTTCCTGATCTGCCAGGCCGCCTTCCTGCACCTGCCCCGCAGGCGGCTGCGGCGCATCGGCGTAGGCGTCGTCTTTACATACGCGGGCCTGGTGCTTTTCCTTACCGGCGTCAACGTAGGCTTCATGCCCATCGGCTATAAGCTGGGCTATGACCTGGCCGCCCGGCATCCGGCCTTTCTTGTGGCCCTGGGGCTTGTCATGGGCGTGCTGGTGGTGCTGGCCGAGCCTGCCATCCATGTGCTCAACCAGCAGGTGGAGGATGTGACCGGCGGACTCATCACCCGGCGCTCTATGATCACCGGCCTGTGTCTGGGCGTCGGCGCCTCCATCGCGCTGTCCGTTATTCGGATTCTTTTCGACTTTTCCCTGGCTTATTACATCATCCCCGGCTACTTCCTGTCCCTGGCGCTGTCGCTGTTTGTCCCGCCGGTATACACGGCCATCGCTTTTGACTCCGGCGGCGTTGCCAGCGGTCCCATGACCTCCGGCTTCATCCTCCCCTTTGCCATCGGCGTATGTGTGCGCCTTCAGGGAGCGGATGCCGTGCTGCAGGATGCCTTCGGCGTGGTAGCGCTGGTGGCCATGACCCCGCTGATCACGATCCAGCTTCTGGGCTTCCGGGCAATCGTGGCCGACCGGCTCAGCGAGCGCCGGGCCATGAAGCGGATACTCGATGCGGACGATCAGCAGATCATTAACTTTATGTAAACTCAGAAAGGAGGCTCCGCCGTGGCAAACACCGTTCACGAAGCGGCCATCAAAAAGCTGTCTCTCATTGTCACCGTGGTCGACCGGCCAAAGGGCGAATTCTACCTGGACGTAATCAGTCAGTTTGAGGTGAACTGTCAGATGGTGCTGAGCGGTCTGGGTACCGCCGGATCGGAGCTGGTGGAGCTGCTGGGCCTGAATATACACAAGGCCGTCATCCTCAGCGTCGTCCGGGAGGATCAAATCAAACCGGTTATGGATTGCCTGGAGGATAAATTTTCCACCATAAAAAACGGAAAGGGCATCGCCTTCGCCGTCCCCATGTCCAGCGTAATCGGGGTAAATCTCTATCAGTTTTTCAGCAACAATCGACTCAAAAAGGGGGAATCACTATGACCGCCGGGAATCACGAGGTTATCCTCGCCATCGTCAACTCCGGCTTCGCCGACGAGGTGATGGCCGTGGCCAGAGAGCAGGGCGTGCGGGGAGGCACCATTCTCAACGCCCGGGGCGTCGCCCGGGAGGAGGCCGCCGCCTTTTTCGGGATCACGCTCCACGCCGAAAAAGAGATGCTGATGATGGTTGTGGAAAAATCCATTCGGGACAATGTCCTCAACGCCATCTATAAGGAAATGGGCATGGCCAAGAAGGCCCGGGGCATCGTCTTTTCCCTGCCTGTGTCCGCCGTGGCCGGTCTGGCCGCCCCATCGGACGGCGAATAGCCCCTGCGTCCGCCCTTTCTGCCCGCGGGATGGCAGAGGGGCGCAGACCGTCCGCCAAATGGATTCCGCAAGCCTGCTAAAATAAGAAGAGGCTCACAAAATGTGGGTGGTTATCTGTATCGTTGTTTTCTTCTCGGCGCTTCTGAAGGCTCTTTTGAGCTGATTTGGAGGATAAAATTGCCGAAAAATTTCTCTCTCCGACCCCGTATACCGTCTATCGGCAGAATACTTCCGACACGAAAGCGCCGCCAGGAAAGATTCCTGGCGGCGCTTTCACGACGCGGGTCTATAAGCCGGGTTCTGTAATCGACAGCCATCTATCTAGATCCGGGATCGCTCCCGGATTCCAGCCGCCTCCTCGGAACGGTCGGGCAAACCTATGTGTTCCTCCACGGCGTTGCTCCGGATAGAGTTTACATCGGCACAATGTCTCCATGAGCCGGGTGCGCTCTTACCGCACCTTTTCACCCTTACTTCGCCGGAGCGAAGCGGTATCTCTCTGTTGCACTGGTCCTGGGGTCACCCCCGGCGGGCGTTACCCGTTATCCTTGCCCTGCGGAGCCCGGACTTTCCTCACGGGGCGCTTTTCGGCATCCCCCCGCGGCTGTCCGTCCCGGTCGCCCATCCATTGTATCCCACAAAGCACGGATTGTCAAAGTTTTTTCGTACTTCTTGCAATCCAAATTAAAAAAGGCTATACTATTGCCAAAGCTGCCGCCCCGGATGAAGGTCTTTCCCGCCGGCAGCCGCTAAGGAGGCTATCCCAATGAAAAATCAACTCTGGGCAGAAAAGCTCGCCGCCTGGCGGGATAAACGGCTTGCCGTCCTCGGTCTGGGCGTCAGCAACCGTCCCCTGGTCCGTCTGCTGCTGCGCAGCGGCTGCCGGGTAGTCGGCTGCGACCGCACGCCCCGGGAGAAGCTGGAGCCGGAGGTTCTGGAGCTGGAGCAGATGGGCTGCTCCCTGCGTCTGGGCGACGGATATCTGGAGCATCTGTCGGCAGACGTCGTCTTTCGCACCCCGGGGATGCACCCGGCGACCCCGGAGCTGGAGGCTCTGCGCCGTCAGGGTGCCGAGATTACCTCGGAAATGGAGATTTTCTTTGAATGCTGCCCATGTACGCTGATCGGCGTCACCGGCTCCGACGGAAAAACCACCACCACTACTCTGATTGCCCGTATGCTCACGGAGGCCGGGAAAAAGGTCTGGCTGGGCGGAAACATCGGCACGCCCCTGCTTCCGGAGCTGGAACAAATGTGTCCGGAGGACTACGCCGTCGTGGAGCTTAGTTCCTTCCAGCTGATGGATATGCGCCGCAGTCCCCATATTGCCGTCATCACCAATCTTGCCCCCAATCACCTGGACGTTCACCGGGATATGGCGGAATACGTGCAGGCAAAAAAGAACATTTTCCGCTTCCAGTCCCCGGAGGACACCCTGATCCTCAACCGGGACAACGCCATCACCGATTCCTTCACCGGCCCGGGAACAACCCTGCGCTTTTCCAGGGTCGAGCCTACCGGCGGCGTGTGGGTCCAGGACGGCGTCATCCGCAGCCCGGAGGGTCCGATTCTGGCCACGGCAGACATCCTGATTCCCGGCGTACACAACGTTGAGAACTATATGGCCGCCATTCTGGCCGTCCGGGAGTGGGTTCCGGACGATGTCATCCGCCGCGTGGCCAAGAGCTTCGGCGGCGTGGAGCACCGCATTGAGCTGGTGCGGGTCCGGGACGGCGTCCGCTACTACAACGATTCCATTGCCTCCTCCCCCAGCCGGACCATCGCCGGCCTGCGGAGCTTCCCGGAAAAGGTGATCCTGATCGCCGGCGGCTACGACAAGCACATTCCCTACGACGTGCTGGGGCCGGAAATCTGCACCCATGTAAAGAAGCTGATCCTCAACGGCGCGACGGCGCCCAAAATCCGCGCTGCCGTGGAGCAGGCGCCGGACTATCGGCCCGGCAGTCCGGAAATCATGGACTGCCCGGATCTGGATGCCGCGATTGATGCCGCCGTCCGCGCGGCCGTACCCGGGGACACGGTCCTCATGAGTCCGGCCAGCGCAGCCTTTGACCAGTTCAAGAACTTTATGGTCCGGGGAAACTTCTTCAAGAAGAAGATCGGAGCGCTGTAATATGGATCTTGCCAAGCTATCTCACGCTCTTCGCTCCCGCAGCCCGCTCCCGTCCTGCGGCGCCGTAATCGTTGCGGCGGGGTCTGCCAGCCGGATGCAGGGAATCGATAAAATCCTGGCCCCTCTGGCCGGTACGCCCGTAATCGTACACACACTCCGGGCCTTTTCCCAATGTGATGCCGTTACGGAAATCGTCGTCGTCACCCGCCAGGAGCTGATTCCCACCATAGAATCCCTCGGCTCCGGGATTCCCAAGCTCCGCGCCGTGGTCTGCGGCGGAGCGGACCGGCAGGCGTCGGTGGAAAACGGTCTGCGCGCCCTTTCCCCCGGGATGCAGCTTGCCGCCATTCACGACGGCGCGCGTCCGCTGATTTCCGCCGCGCTGATCGAACAGGTCATCCGGGCCGCCGCCCGCTACGGTGCCGCCGCCCCTGCCGTCCCGGTTAAGGACACCGTCAAGATTGTCCGCCAGGGGTTCGCGGAACGGACGCCGGACCGGGCCTCTCTGCGGGCCGTGCAGACGCCCCAGGTCTTTGACCGGGATCTGCTGCAAGGCGCGCTTGTGAAGGTGCGGGAAACCGGAGCCGGCATTACGGACGACTGTTCCGCCGTGGAAAAGCTGGGCGTGCCGGTGAAAATTCTGGACGGGGACGAAAGAAACCTGAAAATCACCACCCCCTTGGACCTGAAAATTGCACAATTACTGCTGGAGGAAGACCTATGAGAATCGGACACGGATATGACGTACACCGCCTGACCCAGGGGCGGCCCCTGATCCTGGGCGGGGTGCGGATTGACTACCCCCTGGGGCTGGACGGGCACTCCGACGCGGATGTGCTGCTCCACGCCGTCAGCGACGCTCTGCTCGGTGCAGCCGGACTGGGCGATATCGGACTGCATTTCCCCGACACCGACCCGGCATACCTGGGGGCGGACTCTCTGGAGCTGCTGCGTGAAGTCGGGCGGAAAATCCGGCAGGCCGGATTCTCCGTGGGCAATGTGGACGTCACCATGATCGCCCAGAAGCCGCGGCTGCGGGAATATATCCCTCAGATGGAGCAAAACATTGCCGCCGCCCTTTGCACCCTGCCGGACCGGATCAACGTCAAGGCCACCACGGAGGAGCGCCTGGGCTTTACCGGAGAAATGCTGGGGATGGCCTGTCACGCCGTGTGCCTTCTGGAGGACGCCTCGGACGGCAGCCAAAATTCTTGACGGCCATAAATCCGTATGCTACAATAAAACGGTAGGAGCGGCTGCGGATGCCGCAGAGCCGCTCCGCCATACGCCGCTATGGTGAAATAGGTAGACACAGTGGACTTAAAATCCACATGGAGCGATCCAGTACCGGTTCGAGTCCGGTTAGCGGCACCACATGGGAGCAAACTGCAGCATCGGTTTGCTCCCGTTTTTTATTCTGAATCTTATAAAGAAAGAAAGAGCGAGGGCGGTAAAATGGACAATATCCTTGAAATCTCCCACCTGAGCAAGCGCTTCCGGGACGTGCAGGCCGTGGACGACCTGAGCTTTCACGTCAAGCGCGGGGAGCTTTTTGCCTTTCTGGGCGTCAACGGCGCCGGAAAATCCACCACCATTCACATTCTATGCGGCCAATTGGCCAGAGACAGCGGCAGCGTCCGGATCAACGGGGTATCCATGGATCAGAACCCGGAGGCAGCCCGGCGGGACCTGGGCGTGGTGTTTCAGAACTCCGTCCTGGACAAGAACCTCACCGTTCAGGACAATCTGCAAAGCCGCGCCGCCCTCTATGGCATCCGCGGTCCCCAGTACCGCCAGCGTCTGGAGGAGCTTGCCGGACTTTTGAGCTTCTCCGATCTGCTCAAGCGTCCCCTCGGCAAGCTCTCCGGCGGCCAGCGTCGGAGAATTGACGTGGCGCGGGCGCTGCTGCACCGGCCGAAAATCCTGATTCTGGACGAGCCTACCACCGGCCTGGACCCCCAAACTCGCAGCACCCTGTGGCAGGTGGTCGCCGGTCTGCGGGAATCCGAAAATATGACGGTATTCCTCACCACCCATTACATGGAGGAGGCCGCCGAGGCAGACTATGTGGTCATTCTGGACAAGGGAAAAATCTCTGCGGAGGGTACGCCCCTGGCCCTGAAAAACGCCTACACAGACGACTTTATTTCCCTGTATGGCGTCACGGCTCAGCAGGTGGAGACGCTGGGCAGGCCCTACGTTCCCATTCGGGACGGGTTCCGCGTCCGCGTGCCCGACACGGCCGCCGCCACGGCGCTGATCCGGCAGCACCCCGAGCTGTTCGTGGATTACGAGATCACAAAAGGAAAAATGGACCAAGTTTTTCTGGCTGTCACCGGAAAGGCACTGACAGGAGGGACGGAAGCATGACGGGACTGGGTGCGCTGGTTCGGCGCAATATGAAGCTGTATTATCAGGACAAGGGTCTGTTCCTCACATCCCTGATCACGCCGGTCATTCTGCTGGTGCTGTTTGTAACCTTCCTGAGCGGCGTGTACGAAAATGTCTATCGGGACGCCATTGCTCAGATCGGCATTCCCATCACGGACGAAGCCATCCGCGCCTGCGTGGGCGGCCAGCTGGTCTCCTCTCTGCTGGCCGTGAGCTGCGTCACCGTCTCCTTCTGCTCCAACCTCACAAGCATACAGGACAAGATTTCCGGCGCCCGGCAGGACCTGACCATCACCCCGGTCAAGCCCGGGACCCTGGCTCTGAGCTATTTTCTGGCGACGCTGCTGTCGTCTCTGGCCGTGTGCCTGAGCGGCCTGCTGATCTGCCTGGGATATCTGGCCGTCACAGGGTGGTATCTGAGCGCCGCAGATGTGGCAGGACTTGTGGGAGACGTGGTCCTGCTGGTGCTGTTCGGCACGGCGCTCTCCGCCTGCATCACCTTCCCCCTGTCCACCCAGGGGCAGTCCTCCGCCGTGGGGACCATCGTGAGCTCCGGCTACGGCTTCCTCTGCGGCGCGTATATGCCGATTGCCCAGTTCTCTTCCGGGCTGCGGGCCTTTATTTCCCACCTTCCCGGCACCTGCGGCACCGTCTTGACCCGTCAGCACGCCCTGGGCGGTGCCCTTGCGGAGCTGGAGCGGCAGGGCCTGCCCGCTCAGGCTGTGGAGGCCATTGCGGACAGCGTAGATTGCCGGCTCTTCTTCGGGGACAAGGCGGTTTCTACCCCCGTGCTGTATCTGATCCTGCTGGGGACCATTCTGGTGCTGCTGGGAATATACGTATGCCTGAACGTTTTCACACTGCGTAAAAAGGCTGCCCGTTAACGGGGCTTCACGGAAAATCGCGGATGGGACAAACGGCTATGGAAATCAAACGTATAAACACATATGCAGACAGCCGGTTTTCCCAAAGGGTGCTGCATCAGCACGGCTGCTTTCTGGTGGACGGGTCGCCCTATGAGGTGGAAATTCTCTCCGATTCCGAGGCGGTCATTCGCGGCCGGGACAGAGATGCCTATCCGCAAATTCTGGAGGAATTCCGTTTTTTTGCGCCGCACATCACAAGCTTTTTTGACGAAGCCGGGGCGGCGGTCAAGGTCTTTCCTCCGGTGCGGCTCATGACCATCCCGCTGGAACGGATTCAGCCGTCGCAGTTTTATGTGGACGAAGAAAAGCTTGTCGCCGTTCGAACCTTTATCCGCAAGCCGGAGGATATTGTAATCCAGGTGCTCCCCTGGGAGGAGCGATTTATTTCTCTCGACGGTCACACCCGGCTGTACTGCGCAGTCCGAATGGGCTGGACATATGTCCGCGCCGTCGCGGACAGTGCAGACGACTACATCCACAGGTTCGTGGCCGAGGCGCAGGCGCGGGGAATCTATGCCCCAAAGGATATGACCCTCGTGTGTCATGCAGAATACGAGGAAAAATGGAATCGCTTCTGCGACGATTTCTTTGCAGAGGAGGAAAAATAGCTATGGAAATCAAGCCCTACACCAAGGACCGCATTCCCGATGTCCTGCAATTTGAGCGCGACCTGCGCGCCGAGGAGGACTTCTGGGGCTGGGAAATCGATGAAACGTACATTGCCGGTGTTACCGCAAGCTTTGAAAACCCGGCCTTTGCGAATTCCCTGTCTCTGCTTGCCTATATGGACGGCAAGAGCGTGGGCAGAATCGACGCTTCCCTCATTTACAGCCGCTTTGACGGCTCCGTCAAGGCATACCTGGACTGGATCTGCGTCATCAAAAGCTGCCGGCATAAGGGTGTAGCCCAGGCGCTCATGGCGGCTCTGCGTAAGGAGCTGAAAGCCCGGGGTGTCGACACGCTGATCGGTCTGATTGCCTCCAACGAGGAGGCTCAGCGTTTCTACCGCAGTCTGCCCAACGCGCAAATCCGGGACGAGGGCATCTGGATCGATGTATAGCCCCGCATCTCCCATTGCATAGACAACACACATAACAGGAGGAAAGTTATGCTCTACCAAGACAAATCCGCCCCTATAGAGGCACGCATTGCCGATCTGCTGTCCCGGATGACCGTGGACGAGAAGCTGGATCAGCTGGACCAGGATCTTTCCGCCATCGACTACGAAAAAATTCCCCAGCCGCTGCGGGACGAGTGCCTGGAGAAGCTCAAGGCCCGCCGGGGAGACGCCCGGGTGTACAACGCCCTCCAGCGGTATGCCAGGGAGCACACCCGTCTGGGTATTCCCTACCTGATCCACGAGGAGGCGCTCCACGGTCTTCACCGCCCGGACTGCACCATCTTCCCCCAGCAGCTGACGCTGGCAAGCGCCTTTGAGCCGGAGCTGTGCCGGGATATGGGCCGGGCCATTGCACGGGAAACCCGGGCCAAAAACATCTGCGAGGTCTTTGCGCCCGTTCTGGATCTGGCCCGGGACCCCCGCTGGGGCCGGACCGAGGAAACCTACGGCGAGGATACCTATCTCAGCGCCAAGCTGGGGACCGCCGTGGTAAAGGGGTTGCAGGGGGAGGACCTGACTGCGCCCGATGCCGTCGCCTCCGAGCTGAAGCACTACACCGGCTACGGCAACCCCATCGGCGGCCTCAACTGCGCCCCCACCACCATGGGACGGCACGACGTCTATTCCTACTGTATGCCCGTATTTGAAGAGGCCTTCGTGGAGGGCAAGGCCACCGACACCATGGCCTCCTACAACTCCATCGACGGCGCGCCCGTGATTTCCGATCACGAGATTCTCACCGATACGCTGCGGGGAAAATTCGGAATGCCCGGCTTTGTCCGGGCGGATATGACCGCCATCATCATGCAGCACACCGCCCACCACACTGCCGCCACACCGAAAGAGGCGCTGGCCAAGGCCGTAAAGGCAGGCGTAGACGTGCAGTTTGCCGACTACTCTCATGAGACGTACCGCACCCTGATGAAGGAGCTGCTGGCAGAGGGCGCCATCACCATGGCAGACCTGGATCAGTCCGTATCCCGGATGCTTCGGGTGAAGTTCCTGCTGGGCCTGTTTGAAAATCCCTATGTGGACGAATCACGGGAGGCCCAGGTGGTACACTGCCAGGCCCACCAGGACAAGGCCCTGGAAATCGCGCAGAAGACTGCCGTGCTGCTGAAAAACGAAAACGAGATACTTCCCCTGTCCAAGAATCTGAAAAAAATTGCCGTGCTGGGGCCGAACGCCGCCATTCCCGTCATGGGAGACTACTGCGTAGAGCCGGAGCACCATGCCGTTTCCCTGCTGGAGGGCGTGCGCAGCCTGGTATCCCCCCAGACCGAGGTGGTTTATAACAAGGGCTGCAACATTCTCGGTGCCCAGGTCAAGCCCATTGAGCGCTGGTGGGTCCATGCCGACCCCAGGCCGGAGGCCGGTATTCAGGCCATTGACTACGGCTTTACCGCCGAATACTTCAACGGCCCCGACTTCTCCGGCCGGCCCGTCCTCACCCGGCTGGACCATCAAATCAACTTCAACTGGATTTATCACAAGCCGGACGAGGCCGTGGACTCCACCCAGTTCTGCGTCCGCTGGACCGGCACCATGCATCCCTCCCACAGCTTCTACGGCCGTATCGGCCTGTCCAGTCCGGACAGTATGCGTCTGTACATTGACGACGAGCTGGTGATAGACGGCTGGGGCGACCGGGACGCCAACCAGATGATTCCCTTCCACTTTGAAACCAGCCGCGCCTACCGAATCCGGGTGGAATTCCGGAACGATGCCCGGGGTGTCCGGGTCATCTTCGGTTTCGACCACGGCGAGGAGTCCATCGAGCAGGCCGTCGCGCTGGCCGCCCAGAGCGATGTGGCGATCGTCGCCCTGGGAGATTCTGTGGAAACCTCCGGCGAGAATTTTGACCGCACAACTCTGGACCTGCCCGGACGGCAGCTGGATTTCCTCAAGGCCGTCTACGCCACCGGTACACCGGTGGTGCTGGTGCTCAACACTGGCCGCCCCGTCTCCTGCGTATGGGAGCAGGAGCATGTCGCCGCCATCGTACAGGCCGGATTCAACGGAGAGCAGGGCGGCCTGGCTGCGGCGCAGGTGCTTTTCGGAGACGTCAACCCCTCCGGCCACCTGACTATGAGCTATCCCCGCTCTGTGGGACAGATTCCCTGTCACTACTCCCGCAAGCCTGCAGGCGGACGGAAATATGTGGAGATGGACTGGAATCCCCTCTACCCCTTCGGCTACGGTCTGTCCTATACCACCTTTGCTTTCTCCAATCTGAAGCTGTCCACCGACCAAATTCCCGCAGACGGAGAGCTTACCGTCAGCCTGGACGTGACCAACACCGGCAGCCGTCCCGGCGCCACGGTCGCCCAGATCTACGTGGACGACTGCTTTACCTCCGTTGTCCGCCCCATTCTGGAGCTGAAGGGCTTCGCCCGGGTGGAGCTGGAGCCGGGGCAAACCAAAACCCTGCACTTCCCTCTGGGCTTCCGGGAGCTGCGGCTGCTGGACGCCGCGTACAACTGGGTGGTAGAACCGGGCGATTTCACCGTTCTTGCCGGGCCGAACGCAGGGGATCTCCCCCTGAAGGCCGCATTCCGGGTCGTGTAAGGAGGTACGCTTCATGGCATTGCTGCATGTAAACTTCTTCTCCGATGTGCTGGGTATGTCCACCTCCATGGATGTGATCCTGCCGGAGCAGACCACCGGGCAGATCGGCATGGAGGGCAAGGGCGCCGACAAACCCTACCCCACCCTATATTTGCTTCACGGGATGAGCGACGACCATACCATCTGGCAGCGCCGAACCTCCATCGAGCGCTACGTCAGCGACATGGGACTGGCAGTGGTTATGCCCACCACGCACCTGGGGTGGTACACGGATATGGCCCAGGGGGCGCGCTGGTTTACCTTTGTATCCCAGGAGGTTCCGGACAAATGCCGTTCCTTTTTCCGGAATATGTCCACCCGCCGGGAGGATACCTTCGCCGCCGGGCTGTCCATGGGCGGCTACGGCGCGCTGAAGCTGGGCCTGCGCTGCCCGGAAAGGTTCGGCGCCGTCGCCTCCCTGTCCGGTGCGCTGGATGCCGTCGCCCGTGCGCAGCGGGACAGCTCTCCCCTGTGGCGGCAGGTCTTTGGCGACCCGGCGCAGGTCCCCGGGAGCGAGAACGATTTGTTCGCCCTGGCGGAGCAATTAAAGGCTTCGTCCCATCCGCTTCCCAAGCTGTATCTCTGGTGCGGCACGGAGGATACCCTCTATCCGGAGAACGTCCGGATGCGGGACCATCTGAATGCCCTGGGCTATGACCTGACCTATGAGGAATCTCCCGGCGACCATCAGTGGCGCTATTGGGATGAGAAAATCCAGAGCATCCTGCGTTGGCTTCCCATAGAGGCCCCCTCGCAGACGTCGGATTGACACCGTGTTGGGGCCGGACCACCGTCCGGCCCCGTTAAGACGCTGCATCCGTGCCGACCTGACGCTTGCAAAACGGAATCTGCCAATCGGCCCGGTTCCGGGATGCGCTTCTCCCATGCCGCCTGCGCCCATTATCTCCAGGGTTGACAAACGTCTGCCTGTGGGATATAATACCCACAACGTTGTCCTGCACGCAGGACAGATAAGGAGTGCAAGAGAATGCTGGTCGTATGGACGCGTATGCTGCGCAGCAACTTCCGCTGCGGACGAATGCTTTGCTCCCGGGCGTTTGTTTCGGCCGGGCGTTCTTGTCGTGCGCTCTGATTGCCGGCATATAGGCCGGTCTGCCGATACATTGCCCGGGAGCGGAATGCCCCCGGCTTTTTTACTGCAAAAATGGATAAAACAGAAATGAGGTATGCTTTATGCTGAATCAGAAATATAAGTTTGAAACCCTCCAGCTCCATGTAGGTCAGGAGCAGCCCGATCCCGCCACCGATGCCCGGGCCGTCCCCATCTATCAGACTACCTCCTATGTGTTCCGGAACTGCGCCCACGCCGCCGCCCGGTTTAACCTGTCTGACAGCGGCAACATTTACGGCCGTCTGACCAACTCCACCCAGGATGTCCTGGAAAAGCGGATCGCCGCGCTGGAGGGCGGCGTGGCGGCCCTGGCGACCGCCTCCGGCGCCGCCGCCGTGACCTACACCACCCAGGCCCTGGCCCAGAACGGCGACCACATCGTCGCCCAAAAGACGATTTACGGCGGCAGCTACAACCTCCTTGCCCACACGCTGTCCCAGTTCGGCATCACCACCACCTTCGTGGACGCCCACGACCTGGCGGAGGTAGAGGCAGCCATCCGTCCCAACACGAAGGCCGTCTATCTGGAGACTCTGGGCAATCCCAACGCGGATATTCCGGATATTGACGCCATCGCCGAAATCGCCCACAAACACGGCCTGCCCCTGGTCATTGACAACACCTTCGGCACCCCCTACCTGATCCGTCCCATTGAGCACGGCGCCGACATCGTGGTCCACTCCGCCACCAAATTTATCGGCGGCCACGGAACCACTCTTGGAGGCATCATTGTAGATTCCGGCAACTTTGACTGGAAGCGCAGCGGGAAATACGCGCCCATTGCGGAGCCGAACCCCAGCTACCACGGAATTTCCTTTGTGGAAGCCGCCGGTCCTGCGGCCTTTGTGACCTACGTCCGCGCCATTCTCCTGCGGGATATGGGCGCAACCATCTCCCCGTTCAACGCCTTCCTGCTGCTGCAGGGTGTGGAGACGCTGTCCCTGCGCCTGGACCGCCATGTGGAAAACACAAAGAAGGTTGTGCAGTTCCTGGCCTCCCATCCCCTGGTGGAAAAGGTAAACCATCCCAGCCTGCCGGATCATCCCGACCACGCTCTGTATGAAGCCTATTTCCCCAACGGCGGCGCGTCCATCTTCACCTTTGAAATCAAAGGCGGCGCAGCTGAGGCCCACAAGTTTATTGACAACCTGGAGATTTTCTCCCTGCTGGCCAATGTGGCGGACGTAAAATCCCTGGTCATCCATCCCGCCACCACGACCCACTCCCAGCTCACCCAGCAGGAGCTGCTGGAGCAGGGCATCAAGCCCAACACCATCCGCCTGTCCATCGGCACGGAGCATATCGACGACATTCTGGCGGACCTGCAGCGCGGTTTTGCCGCTCTGGAAAACTGAATCTCCCTCTCGGGGCGCCCCAATCGGCGCCCCGTATTTTTTTGCTTTCGCGCTTGACAAATACCCCTCCAGGGTATATAATCCGTATACCCACAGGGGGTATAAAGGAGGTACGTACCATGGAAGAAACACCCGCCTGCTGCTGTCACAAAACAAAGGAGCGGAGCGCGCAGGAATACCGGAACCTGATTCACCGGCTCAACCGGATCGAGGGGCAGATTCGCGGCATACGCGGTATGGTGGAGAAGGACGTCTACTGCACGCAGATTCTCGATCAGGTGGCGGCGGCCAACGCAGCCCTGAACGCCTTCAGCAAGGAGCTGCTCAGCCAGCACATCCACACCTGCGTCGCCCGGGATATTCGGGCAGGAAAGGACGAAACCATCGACGAGCTGGTAGATGTTCTGCGTAAATTGATGAAATAATCCGGAATAAAACGGAAAAGATAGATTGCAGAGGTGACATATATGAAACAATATGCAGTTACCGGGATGAGCTGCGCAGCGTGCAGCGCCCGGGTGGAGAAGGCAGTCAGCAAGGTCCCCGGCGTCAGCGCCTGCTCGGTGAGCCTGCTGACCAACTCAATGGGCGTAGAGGGTACGGCGGAGCCGTCCGCGGTCATCGCAGCCGTTGAGGCGGCCGGTTACGGCGCTTCCCTCAAGGACGGAAAGGCGGCCCCCTCCGCAGCCCAGGCCTCCGATGCGTTGAAGGACCGGCAGACGCCTGCGCTGATCCGCCGCCTGGTCTGGTCCGTGGTCTTTTTGCTGGTTCTGATGTATTTTTCCATGGGGCATATGATGTGGGGCTGGCCGCTTCCGGCCTTCTACACGGATAATCATATTGCCATGGGACTGACGCAGATGCTGCTGTGCATTGCGGTCATGGTGCTCAATCAGCACTTCTTTATCAGCGGCTATCGTGCCCTTTGGCATCGCGCACCCAATATGGACACGCTGGTAGCCCTCGGCTCCACCGCCGCCTTCGCCTACAGCACCTACGCCCTGTTCGCCATGACCCGGGCGCAGACGGACGGAGATATGGCCGGCGTCATGCAGTATATGATGGAGCTGTATTTTGAGTCCGCCGCCATGATCCTGGCCCTGATCACCGTGGGCAAAACCCTGGAGGCCCATTCCAAGGGCAAGACGACGGACGCCCTGAAAACCCTGATGAATCTGGCCCCCAAGACGGCGACCCTTCTGCGGGACGGCAAAGCCGTAACCGTCCCCATCGAGCAGGTGCAGATCGGCGACAGCTTCCTGGTCCGCCCCGGAGAAAGCATCCCGGTGGACGGTGTTGTAACAGAGGGCAGCAGTGCCGTCAATGAAGCGGCTCTGACGGGAGAAAGCATCCCCGTGGATAAGGAACCCGGCAGCACCGTTTCGGCCGCCACCGTCAATCAATCCGGCGCACTGACGTGCCGCGCCACCCGCGTGGGTGAGGACACGACCCTTTCCCAGATCATCCGCATGGTCAGCGACGCGGCGGCCAGCAAGGCTCCCATTGCAAAGATTGCGGACAAGGTTTCCGGCGTGTTTGTCCCGGTTGTCATAACACTGGCCGCCATCACCACCCTTGTTTGGCTGCTTCTGGGGCAGAGCGTGGGCTATGCCCTGGCCCGGGGCATTTCCGTGCTGGTCATTTCCTGCCCCTGCGCCCTGGGACTGGCAACGCCGGTGGCCATTATGGTCGGCAACGGCGTCGGCGCCAAGAACGGCATCCTGTTCAAGACCGCCGCTTCTCTGGAGGAGGCTGGGCGCATTCAGATCGTGGCGCTGGACAAAACCGGCACCATCACCCAGGGCGCACCCAAGGTAACGGATATTCTGCCCGCCGACGGCATCTCGGAGCAGGAGCTGCTGACCCTTGCCGGTGCGCTGGAGGCCAAAAGCGAGCATCCCCTCGCCCGGGCCATTCTGGAAAAGGTCCGGGAGGACGGTATCACCCCGGAGGACGTGACCCAATTCCGCGCCCTTCCCGGCAACGGTCTGACCGCCTCCCTGGGCAAAACAGTCCTGGCCGGCGGCAACCTGGCCTTCCTGCGGACTCTGACTTCCATACCGGAGGCCGTTGAGGCTCGGGCGGAAGCGCTGGCTGCCGAAGGCAAGACGCCCCTGTTTTTCTGCCGGGACAAAGCCTTTATCGGAACCATTGCCGTAGCCGATGTGATCAAGGAGGATTCTCCCCAGGCCATCTCCCAGCTGCAGCATATGGGAATCCGGGTCGTCATGCTGACCGGCGATAATGCGCGCACCGCCCGGGCCATCGGTGCCCAGGCCGGTGTAGACGAGGTGATTGCCGAGGTCCTGCCCGACGGAAAGCAGAGCGTCGTGCAGCGCCTGCAGGCCAAGGGAAAGGTCGCCATGGTGGGCGACGGCATCAACGACGCGCCCGCTCTGACCCAGGCCGATGTGGGCATTGCCATCGGAGCCGGAACGGACGTGGCCATTGACGCAGCGGACGTTGTGCTGATGAAGAGCCGCCTGTCGGATGTCCCCGCCGCTATCCGCCTCAGCCGGGCCACCCTGCGCAACATCCACCAGAATCTCTTCTGGGCCTTCTTCTACAACAGCATAGGAATCCCGCTGGCCGCCGGTGTCTTTATCCCCCTCGGCCTGACCCTCAATCCCATGTTCGGCGCTGCCGCTATGAGCCTGAGCAGCTTCTGCGTGGTGTCCAACGCCCTTCGGCTGAATCTGTTTGACCTGCGCAGCACCCGCCGGGACAAAAAGAAAAATCACCACCCCATTTCATTCGATCAGGAGGAAACAACCACTATGAAAATGACACTGAAAATCACAGGCATGATGTGCGGCCACTGCGAAGCCCGGGTCAAGAAGGCTCTGGAGGCCCTGCCCCAGGTAGAGCAGGCCCAGGTGAGCCACGAAAGCGGCACCGCCGTCGTCACGCTCCGTTCCCCTGTGGAAAAGGACGTTCTGAAGAAAGCGGTAGAGGACCAGGACTACACGGTCACCGCCATCGAATAAGGCGCAGAAGAACCAAAATCAGCCCGGGAGCGCACACGCTCCCGGGCATTTCCTATTTGCAGCAATCGCCTGTCCGAAAGCCGGACCGCTGCAAAGCAGCATCCTCCTCCGCAGCCATTGTATGGGTGCGGAGGAAAACAGCTGTCGTTTTTTCATCAGCCACAGCCGAAGAAACGGGTATCCGGTGAAATCCAGATACCCGTTCTTTCGTTATCACTCGGGTCAGACGACTGCCCGTTTTATAGATTTGCTTTGGCTTTTTCCATACACCCGCCCAAGCTCTGCGGAGCGTCCGCTATCCGAATCAGGACTCGGAGCCTTGCTTCACATATCCCAGAACAATGGAGGAGTAGTCCACCTCAATGGGGTGAGCGGTAATGGCCTGATCAATGATGTCGTTGGACAGGGAGCTCATCAGCGCCTCATAAGCATTGGTATACCAGATGGCCTGGCTGTCCACAAAATACATGATGTGGTAGCCATACTTGGTCTTGACCAGGCCGTAGTCGCCGGGCTGACGGCTTTCATCAAAGCACCAGTCGTTGAACTCCGTGACCATTCTGCCCTCGACAACCTTCTCATACAGTCCGCCGGTTTCCTTGGAGGCCGTATCGGCGGTGTTCTCCTTGGCCAGCTCCGCAAAGCTTTCCTCCGTCTTTGCGCCGGCCAGCCAGCTGTCCAGCAGCCCCTGCGCCTTGATCCGGCAAGCCTCCCACGCCTCATCGGTGTAGGTCTTATTGCCGTTCTCATCCGTGGTGCCGTCCTCCGGCTCGATGAGAATATGGCGGACGTTTACATAATTTCCGGTTTCCTTAGTAACGCCATCCGCCTCAAAATCCTCTGCGTGCTCGTCAAAATAAGTCTCCACGTCGCTTTCGCTGGGGTTGAGCTTCTCAAACTCGCTGCTGTAGAACAGATAGCCCATATAGGAGAGCCGGACATAATAAGCGTAGTCCTCCAGCGTCGCCGTGGGGCCGAGGTCCGACCGGATCATATCCAGGTAATTATCAAAGTTATAGGACTCTGCGGTGGAGGTGAGCGTGGACTCCAGGTTGTCCAGGTAATCCTGCTGCTCATCGCTCAGGTGCATACCGGCCTTTTCCGCCTCCATGCTCAGAGACAGGTAACGATGCCAGTCGGACAGTGCGGAGGACAGGAAGTACTGCTGCCAGGTGCCGCCCGTAATCGAACAGGTCTGGGTGTCCAGGGGCTGGGTATAGTCCAGGCCAAAGTAGCTGGCATAATTGCCATAGTTATTCATGAAGTCGTAGAAGGAGCGCCAGTAATAGATCTGGAGCTGGCCAACCGTCAGGGATTCCTCCCCCACCGTTGCAACCACCGTATCCCGGACTGCGGCCAGAGCGTCGTCGCTCACGGTGTAGCTGCCCTTGCAGGTCACGTCGTCCGGGTTTCCGTCGGTGGGGACGGTTGCCTCGCTGGCATCTGCGGCCGATGTGGACGTATCGGTAGGATCGGTGCTGTCGGGCTGTACGTTGTTGCGGCCCATATGAATGGTAGCAATCACCAGGGCCACCATCGCCGCAAGGACCACCACGCCCAGCGCAATCAGCAGGGCCAGCTTTCCGGCGGAAGGCTTCTTTTTCTCCTGAGCGGGGAAGTCCTCTTCGGCAGGCTCGCACACCGCACCGGTCTGCTCCGGCTCCGCCGCGGGCGTCTCCTGGGCAGTCTCCGTCTCCTGTGCGGTGGAGATTTCCGGCTCCTGCTCAACGGGCGCCACTTCCACTGCGTCATTATCCTTGCCGCAGGCAGGGCAAATGGGATTGCCATCCTCCATTTCGGCATGGCAGAACTTACAATTCATGTGCATTTCCTCTTTCTCCGGGTATGCCGGGGTAATTTCCTGACCAGTTTACCACGATTGCCCTCCTTTTTCAAGGGAAATGCAGATTATTTACAATTTGCCATTTCCTCCCTCCGGTTGACAAATCCCCATCTGTGGAGTAAAATTTCCGTGAAGAATTGTTTTGGAGGTTAATCACGATGAGAAAGACGAAGATCATCTGTACCATCGGCCCCGCCAGCGAGAATGAGGAGACACTGACCCAAATGTGTCTGGCCGGCATGAACGTCGCCCGGATGAATTTCTCCCATGGCAGCCATGAAGAACACAAAAGAAAGATGGACCTGGTAAAAAAGGTTCGGGAAAAGCTGAATCTGCCGATTGCCATCATGTTGGATACAAAGGGCCCGGAATACCGGATCCGCACCTTTGCAGACGGAAAGGTGACCGTGAAGGAGGGCGACCTTTTCACATTTACCACCGATGAAATTGAAGGCGATGAGACAAGAGTCTCCGTCAACTATAAGGGTCTGATTGACGATCTGGCCGTGGGCGACCGCATCCTGGTCAACAATGGTCTGGTCATTTTTGAAGTCCAGGAGCTGAAGGGAAACGATGCCGTCTGCCGCGTTGTGGTCGGCGGCGAAATGAGCAACCGCAAGAGCATGTGCTTCCCCAACAAGGTCATGACCGGCCCTTATCTGTCCGAGCAGGACAAGTCCGATTTGCTGTTCGGCATTGAAAATGACGTAGACTTCATTGCGGCATCCTTCGTATCCACCCGAAAGGATATGGAGGACATGCGGGCGTTCCTGAATGCCAACGGGGGCGAGCAGATCGACATCATCGCAAAAATTGAAAACCAGTCCGGCGTAGACAACATTGAGGAAATCTGCCAGGCATGCGAAGGCGTCATGATTGCCCGCGGCGACCTGGGCGTTGAAATTCCTTTTGTAGAGGTTCCCTCCGTCCAGAAGCTCCTGATCCGCAAGTGCCGCCAGTTGGGTAAGCGCGTCATTACGGCTACCGAAATGCTGGAGTCCATGATTTACAACCCCCGCCCCACCCGTGCGGAAATCTCCGATGTCGCCAACGCAGTGTACGACGGCAGCTCTGCCATTATGCTCTCCGGCGAATCCGCTGCCGGTAAGTATCCCGTGGAAGCCGTGCGGAACATGGCTCAGATAGCGGAGTTTACGGAGCAGCACATCAGCTACCGCCGGCGCTTTCTCAACACGGAGTTCCCCATCCGGAACACGCTGGATGCCATATCCCACGCAACCTGCGCCATGGCAATCGACGTGGATGCAAAGGCGATCGTGGTTTGCTCCGTCTCCGGCACGACCGCAAGAATGGTCAGCCGCTTCCGCTGCCCCGTGGACATTGTGGGCATGACCACGGACAAAAAGGTGTGGCGCAAGCTGGCTCTGAGTTGGAGTGTCACCCCCGTTCTGTCGGAGCAGTTCAGCTCCATGGACGTCATGTTCTACTATGGTATGGCCGGTGCAAAGAGCGTTTTGAACCTCCAGCCTGGCGATAATGTCGTTTTCACCGGCGGCCCCATTAACGGCACCACCGGCAACACCAATACGATCAAGGTGGAACAGGCCTGATTTTGCATATGAAAGCGCGCAGTCCCGGTGCTGTTATCCGAGACTGCGCGTTTTTATTTTCTTGAAGTGGCAGTGAAAGAAAAGAACGGAGGACATTCCCCGGATTTTCTGTCATAGAAAAACACTTTCTGTCCCGACGCCTTTCGGAACTGCACCAAAGTGCGTTCCCCTGCGAAAGTGCCGTCCCGTTACGCCGGTCATCACAGCGCGGTTTCCCGCGCCTCCATCATATTGGCTTTACGGGGTTTGTCCGCAGTCCGCCTCTCCGGCAGTGAAAACTTTTTGAATCCCCGCCGAATGCGTAGCCTTCCATACCCGATATAGGGGCTTCCGCGAGAAAGCAAGTCATATCATTTCCCATGCAATCAAAATCCCCGGCTAACCAGGCGGCCCGATTAAGTTTCAGAAGGGCTTTTTACCGGGTGATATCTATAAAGACACACTGAATTTTCACCCGCATCAAATGCTCCGCCCTCCGCTAACGATCGTTTGTTATTTTATGGATATTCCCGCTCGCTTCGCTCGATGCCTGAAGCTAAAGCTTTTAACGAAGCAGCTTCACTGGCATGGCTGGCAGCTTTTAAGGCAAAAAAAGACGGCGGCCGGATTCCTCCGGACGCCGTCTGTGTTGGCATTACCT